>NZ_CALYQV010000027.1 GCF_945290125.1 uncultured Lactobacillus sp.
ACTAGTTTTTGGTACTAGTATGCGCTGGTTCGAATCCAGCTAACCCAATAAAAAGACGGCTCTTGTGAGTCGTCTTTTTTTGTCGCTCAAATTGTTATTTGCATATCTGTTTTCAATAAATAATTAATGGTAATTCAGCGTTTTATCTTAAATTATTGCAAATGATTTTTTAAATCTTAAAAATTTGGTTGTTAAAGTTTACCTATTTTCATTTCAATGATAGTACAATAGTAAGAGCTAACTTTTATTAGGAAGGGAAATATATGTCAAGACTTGTGCGCGTTGGTGCTGGAGGTAAGGAAATTAGCTGGCACAATGCCTTAAATGATTTACGTGTAGATGATGTTTTGCTTCTGGAGCCGGGATTTTATGAATTACCAGCAGGAATTTTCTTATCTGATATTACTATTAAGGGGACAGGTAATCTTCCAGAAGACACAACAATATTAGGCTTTGTCAATATTGATGCCGGCAGCCAGTTTGTTAATTTAGAGAATTTGTGCATCAATACAGTAACTGATGCGAATAGCTTGTTCGTTCCGGCCGAAGCTAATACTTTTTTGTCATTGCGTAACTGTATTGTCAAAGGTTTTGGTGGTGATACAGCGGTTATTGCTGCCAATGGCAAAGTCACCTTGGAATTATTTTCAACTGTGGTTATGAATGGCTCCGTGTCATTATTTGCTGATTCTAATTTTCGCTTAGAGATGAATGACTCAACTATTAAAAATACTGTGAAAGATATCGGTGCTTTAGCTCTTGAAGGACATGGCACTGCCGTTATTAATAATTCACGTATTCATGGCAGTATTGATACTTTTAGCAAGTCAAATGTGGAATTAGATATTAATAATACTGTTGTAAATGCACTGCTTATTCAGGGAGAAGCTTGGCTAAACATGCTAAACAGTATGCTTTTGTCAAAAGAAGATACGGCAATGTTCATCACGGATAAAACTTGGATTAATATTATCGGCAGTGAGTTTAAAGGTGGTATTTATTTTGAAAAAGAGCCGCATGTGATTATCCAAAATAGTAGAATTGACCGTTTGATTGCTACAGGAGAAGCCCAAATCACCCTGAATAATTCTGTTATTGTTAATCATGCCGATTTTCAAAATAAAGTTAATTGCAATTCTAGACGGGCAACTTTTAATGGCGGAAATGAATATGAGTATTTTTTAGTTCTTAGTGATCAAGCAGAATTTGAGGGCCATGATCTAATTTTTAATTCTAATGGTGCTACTTTAGCTGTTGAAAATCAAGCTCATTTGCATGCTAGCGTCATTGCAACAAGTGATGATTCTATTATAGTGGAATGCGGACAAAATGCAGAGTTTCGTTTGTGGGGCATGAAGTGGACCACTAAAAAATAAATAGCTTGCTTTATTATAATTTGTAGCATATCATGCGAAGTAGACCAATTTGTATTATAATAAGGTGTGTAATGGGGGTGTATTTATGGAAGAACCAATGTACATCAAAATTCATAATCAAATCAAACGTGAAATTGAAAATCACGACTATCAAGTTGGTAGTAAAATTCCAGCTGAAAGACAGTTGGCTCAAAAATTTGGCGTCTCGCGGATGACTTTGCGTCAAGCAATTAAAACTTTAGAAGATGAAGGCATTTTAGAGCAGCGAGTTGGTAGTGGTACCTATGTTGCCAATCAAAAAGTGCAGGAAAAAATGTCAGGTGTTATGTCTTTTACTGATATAACCCATGCAAATGGTCAAACATCTTCAAGTAAGCTAATATCCTATCGTTTTGGTAAGCCCTCCTTATCAGAGATGGAGCGTCTTAATTTGGATGACAAACAGGAAGTGCTACGGATGGAACGTATTCGTTATGCGGATGATGTGCCAATTTGTTATGAAGTCGTTTCTATTCCGCAAAACTTGGTTAAAAATATGTCGAAAGCTGATATTTCTTCACATTTATACCAAACATTGGAAAAAAATGGCTATAAAGTAGGACGTGTAACAGAATATATTTCTGCAGCTGTTGCAAATGAAAACTCAGCTAGACTTCTTGATGCCAAAAAAGGTGAAGCATTAATCACTCGCTTGCAGGTAACAGAATTATCAAATGGTATGCCATTTGAATATACAAGGGCAAACTATGTTGCAGATCGCTTTGAATTTACCTTTGCCAAATAAAAACTCCGAATTAACTGTGTTTAGTTAGTTCAGAGTTTTTTTATTTTAAATCATCTTTGATTTTAGTGGTGGAAATTCCTGGTGTGCGTGGCAAATAAACTACTTGACAGTATGGCTTTAAAAAGTCAAACTTGCCTTTCCAATCATTACCCATAACAAAAGTATCAATATCGTATTTTTGAATGTCGCTAACTTTTTGCTCCCATCCTTTTTCTGGGATAACTTGGTCTACATAGCGGATTGCTTCAAGAATATATTTTCGTTCGGCATAATTATTATAGGACTCCTTGTGCTTTTGCAACTGGTTAAATTCATCAGTAGACAGACCCACAATGAGATAATCGCCTAGTTCACGAGCCCTTTTTAGTAAACGAACATGACCGTAATGCAGTAAATCAAATGTGCCATAAGTGATTATTTTTTTCATAATTCCCGTACTCCTATCATTTTGACGAGTTAATAGTATCATATTTATAGAAAAGGTAAAGCGTATTCTGAACTGGTTATTATTTTGGTAAAATTAAGGTAAATTGCGGATTAGGAGATATAGCTATGGCTAAGGTAAATGTTTTAGGTGTAAATTTCGATAATAAAAGTTTTAATCAATTTCAAAATGAATTTATTGGCAGAATTAATACCCACCAATCAACTTTTATTGTTACTGCCAATCCTGAAATTGTCATGTCAGCAAATGAAAACCCTGAATTTATGAAGATCCTAACTTATGATGCTGACTATATTACTGCTGACGGTATAGGTATTGTCAAAGCGAGTCATATTTTAGGTCAGCCACTTAAAGAACGGGTAACAGGTTATGATTTATTTACTTGGCTAATGAAGCTGGCAAATGATCGGGGTCTCAGAGTTTATCTAATTGGCGCTCGCTCAGAAGTGATGCATACAATACAGGCTAAAATTGCGCGTGAATATTCTGATATACAGCTAGTAGGAGCTGAAAATGGTTATTTTAAAGAAGATCTGGAACTGATTGCTTACCAAATCGAACGGACAGAACCTGATTTAGTTTTTGCTGCTTTGGGTTCGCCTCGTCAAGAACAGCTTCTGTCTATTCTTCGAAGAAATCTCCTGCCAGCTTTAATGATGGGAGTAGGGGGAAGCTTTGATGTCTTTTCAGGTAAAGTGAAACGTGCTCCTCAAACATGGCAAAATATCCATTTAGAATGGCTTTACCGTCTGCTTAAAAATCCATCACGCTTGAAGCGAATGACGATTTTACCTCATTTTGTGCATGAAGTCTATCAATCAAAAAAGGAAAAAATCTAATTATGAAGGTATTGCATGTTAATGCCGGGCTTGAAAATGGTGGTGGCTTAACTCATATTATTAACTTGTTAAAACAGGCAAAAAATGAACAGCAGGATTTTACGTTATTATGTTTAGCCGATGGCCCAGTTGCCCAAGCTGCACGAACTGCACAATTAAAAGTGCAAGTTTTAGGCATCAATAGTCGCTATGACTTGGGCGGCTTAAACAAGCTGGCTAATTTTATTAATAATGCTGACTTTAGTATTGTGCACACACATGGTGCGCGGGCTAACTTATTTGTCTCCTTAATTAGGCACAAAATTACCGCTAAATGGTGTGTAACCGTTCATTCCAATCCTTATCTTGATTTTACTGATCGCGGCGTTACAGGAAAAATTTTTACAAAATTAAACATTCAGGCCATTCGTAAAGCTGATTGCGTTTTTGCTGTTACTAAAAGATTTGCCGATTTGCTAGTTAAAAAAGCCAGAATCAAGCAGCAAAAAGTTCATGTGATTTATAACGGTACTTTTTTTCATGCAGACAGTCAAATCCCTGCTAAATACGAGCATCCCAACTTTAATATTGTAAACGTAGCCAGAGCTGAAAAAGTTAAGGGTCAAGACTTGTTACTGCAGGCTCTAAAACAGTTAAATAATGCTAATGTTCATTTGTTTATTGCTGGAGACGGTTCTCAATTAAGATCACTAAAGGACCTGACGCAAAAATTAAACTTAGGCCCACAAGTAACTTTTCAAGGTTTCATGACACATAAACAGTTAAAAAATCTTTATCGCAGAATGGATTTGGCTGTTCTGACATCTTATTCTGAGAGTTTTCCTCTAGTGTTGCTGGAAGCAAGCGATAATCTGTTACCACTTTTGTCAACTGCCGTTGGTGATATTAGCATGATGATACCGGATAACAAACATGGCTTTGTTGCAAAAATCGGTGATATAGATTCAATTTGTTCAGTTTTAAAGCAAGCTGTGAATACGTCTAAAACTCAGCTTAGAGAAATGGCACAAATTGAGAAAAATTATGTCGAGCGGCATTTTTCGTTACACCAGCAGCTAAGTAGTATTTTACGGGTATACCATAATATCGTTTAAATTGGTAAGTTTGTTAAAAAGGACACAAATGTTTATAATAAAACAAAAATATTAGTGGATTTAGTTAAGAGGACAGAATGTTTTACCAAGAATTGGATGAAGACGATTCATTAACCCTTCATACAGATTTGTATGAAATTAATATGATGTATACCTACTTTAAAAAAGGTATTTCTGAACGCAATGCTGTTTTTGAAGTTTACTATCGTAAAGAGCCTTTTGGCAATGGCTATTCCGTATATGCAGGCTTAGAACACGTCATTTTATATTTACAAAACCTGAAATTTAAAGAAAGTGACTTGAAATATTTAAAAGAAGAAATTGGCTATGATGACGATTTTATTGATTATTTACGTCATTTGAAAATGCAGCTTACTGTACGATCGATGCCTGAAGGAGAGATTGCTTTTGCAAACGAACCCTTATTGCAAGTTGAGGGTCCACTTGCGCAATGTCAATTGGTTGAGACCACCATCTTAAATATTATTAATTACCAGACTTTACTGGCAACTAAAGCTGCCAGAGTCAAGCTGGCCGTTCAGGGCGACGGAGTTATGGAATTTGGTACCAGGCGTGCGCAGGAAGCGGATGCAGCTATTTGGGGCACCCGTGCCGCTTATATTGGTGGCTTTGATTCCACCAGTAATGTTCGTGCAGGTAAATTGTTTGGTATTCCAGTTTCTGGTACACATGCCCATTCCTTGGTGGAAGCTTTTGGCAGTGAATATGAGGCATTTAAGGCATATGCGGAAACACATAAAGATTGTGTCTTTCTAGTAGATACATATGATACGGTTAGAAGCGGCGTACCAAATGCAATCCGAGTTGCCGACGAAATGGGTGACAAGATTAACTTCCAAGGCGTGCGGATTGATTCGGGCGATATGGCCTATATTTCAAAGCAGGTACGCCGGGAACTGGATAATGCTGGTTACACTGACGCTAAAATTTTTGCATCAAATGATTTGGATGAAACTACGATTACCAGTTTAAAGATGCAGGGAGCAAAAATTGATGTTTGGGGAATAGGGACTAAATATATTACAGCTTATGACCAGCCTGCATTAGGAGCTGTTTACAAATTAGTTTCAATTGAAGATAGTCAGCACCATATGCGTGACACTTTAAAAATTTCTTCGAATGTAGAAAAGGTATCAACTCCAGGTAAAAAACAAGTCTGGCGTATCTCAGCTAATACTGCTAAGAAAAATGAAGGTGACTGGATTGCACGAGCTGGCATAGATCCGCGCAAATTTGATTCGCTGTATATGTTTCATCCACAGTATTCTTATATTAATAAAGTGGTGACTGATTATACTGCTGAACCACTTTTAAAAGACATTTTTGTTAAAGGCAAATTGACATACCAAAAGCCTAAACTAATAGATATTAAGAACTTTTGTGCAGCCAATCTAGACGGACTATGGGATGAATATAAGCGTAGTTTGAATCCGCAGGAATACCCTGTTGACCTGTCTCAAGATTTATATGACAGTAAAATGACCATTATTCAGGATATTCGCACTAAAATCAATAAAGGAGATACTGCACAATGAGACCTTTACAAAAAGAGATTATAAAATATGAGCATGTTTTGCCTCAAATTGATCCGCAAAAAGAAATTAGACGGTCAGTTGATTTCTTAAAAGATTATCTCAAAGCAAATACCTTTTTAAAGTCTTATGTGTTAGGTATTTCTGGTGGGCAAGACTCTACGTTAGCAGGAAAACTATGTCAAATGGCAATTTCTGAAATGAGGAGTGAAACAGGCGATAAATCATACCAATTTATTGCAGTGCGCTTGCCTTATGGAGTTCAAGCTGATGCACAGGATGCGGCAGATGCTGTTGCCTTTCAGAAGCCGGATCGAGACTTGGTAGTTAATATTAAACCGGCTGTTGATGCCTTAGTTTCTACTTTAAATGAAGCTGGGCAGAAAATTACTGATTTTAATAAGGGCAATATTAAGGCGCGTGAGCGCATGGTGGTGCAGTATGCTATTGCTGGTACCCATAATGGTGCAGTGGTGGGTACAGATCATGCAGCTGAAAACTTCAGCGGCTTTTATACCAAATATGGTGATGGTGCGGCAGATTTGACACCGCTGTTTCGTTTAGACAAGCGCCAAGGCAAACAGATGCTCAAAGTGTTAAATTGTCCAGAGCATTTATACCAAAAAGCGCCAACAGCAGACTTGGAAGAAAATAAGCCAGGTTTACCTGATGAAGTCGCTCTCGGTGTCAGCTATCGGGATGTTGACAACTATTTAGAAGGACACGAAATTTCTGAAGCGGCCGCTGAAAAAATTGAATCTTTATGGCATAAGAGTGAACACAAACGGCATTTGCCTGTAACTGTTTTTGATGATTTTTATCGTAAATAAGGACTAGGGCATTTAGACTTTAAATTTTGCCTTAATAGGCCTGTTATTGACAAAAGCTGTGCAAGTAGTACAATTACTGTTAACTTAAGATATGTTTTTTAAGAATAACAGTTTAAAGAGAGAGCCACCTGGTGAAAATGGCTTACTGTTACTTAAAAGATGCTCCTTACAGTTCAAATAAATAAAAATAATTAAGAGGTAACAAGCACTGTTGCAATTGAGGTGGTACCGCGTTTAAAGGCGTCCTTAAGATAAGCAACGGTGTTTTTATTTTGGCAAAAAGGGAGATATATTTGATGAAGAAACTGACAAGTTCAGAATTTAGACAGATGTTTTTGGATTTCTTCAAGCAGCACGGACACATGGTATTGCCCAGTCAATCTTTGATTCCGCAAGATGACCCAACATTGCTGTGGATTAATTCTGGTGTGGCAACGATGAAAAAGTATTTTGACGGTTCAGTAGTGCCCAAGAACCATCGTATTACGAGCTCACAAAAGTCAATCAGAACCAATGATATTGAAAATGTTGGTAAAACTGCCAGGCACCAAACCTTTTTTGAAATGCTGGGCAACTTTTCTGTGGGTGATTATTTCAAAAAAGAAGCGATTACCTGGGCTTGGGAATTTTTAACCAGTCCTGACTGGCTCGATTTAGATAAAGAAAAGCTTTACTGTACGGTTTATCCTAAAGATACAGAAGCACATAAAATTTGGCTTGAAGTTGGTATGCCTGAAGATCATATTGTTAAACTGGAAGAAAATTTCTGGGATATTGGTGAAGGCCCCTGTGGACCTGACTCTGAAATTTTCTATGATCGTGGTCAAGAAAATAACGATGTGGCAGAAGATGATCCTGAAAACTTCCCTGGCGGTGAAAATGCCCGTTACTTGGAAATTTGGAATATTGTCTTTTCACAATATAATCATTTGGCAAATGGCAAATATGTAGATCAACCGCATAAGAATATTGATACCGGTATGGGCTTGGAGCGTGTTTTGTCTATTTTACAAGATGCACCAACCAACTTTGAAACTGACCTCTTCTTGCCAATTATTCATGAAACTGAAAAAATGACTGCTGCTAAAAAGTACGGTAAAAATAAGGCGGATACAACAGCCTTTAAGATTATTGCTGATCATGTGCGGACTGTCAGTTTTGCCATTGCTGATGGTGCACTGCCATCAAATACAGGTAGAGGCTATGTTTTACGGCGCTTGATCCGGCGGGCAGATTTAAATGGTCAAAGGTTGGGCATTAAAGGTGCATTTCTTTATAAACTTGTTCCAGTGGTCGGTAAAATTATGGAGAGCCATTACCCAGAGGTTACAGATCAAAAGGACTTCATTGCCAAAGTAATCAAAAATGAAGAAGAAAGATTCCAGCTAACTCTTGAATCTGGACTAACTTTACTTGATGACTTAATTGCCAAGGCCCAAAAATCGGAAGATAAAACAATTACCGGTAAAGATGCGTTCAAGTTATTTGATACTTATGGTTTTCCTTATGAGTTGACTTTTGAAACTGCACAGGATGCTGGCTTGAAAGTTGATCAAAAAGGCTTTGATGCTGAGATGAAGGCCCAAAAAGAGCGTGCGCGTAAAGCTCGCGGTAATCTGCAATCAATGGGTGCACAGGATGAAACTTTGATGAACTTAAAGGATAAATCAGAGTTTGAGTATGGTGTTTATGAAGAAAAACATGCCAAATTAATTGATATTATAGTTAATGATCAATTAGTTGATAGAGCGGATGGCGACAATGCAGTTTTGATTTTTGACCGGACTCCTTTTTACGGTGAACGTGGTGGTCAGGTAGCCGATCACGGTAATATCTATAATCAGGAAGGCGAACTGGTTGCTCAGGTAACTGACGTACAGCATGCTCCAAATGATCAAAATATGCACTTTGTCGATGTGATTTTGCCTCTAGAAAAAGGTGAAGAATACACTCTAAAAATTGATAAAGTTCGCCGCGAAGGCCTGCGCCACTCACATACAGCTACACACTTGTTGCATGCGGCTTTGAGAAGCGTTCTGGGTGAACATACGCATCAAGCCGGCAGTTTGGTGGAACCTGATTATTTGCGCTTTGACTTTACTGCACTTGAACCAATGACTGCTAAGGAAATTAAATCAGTTGAAAACTTGGTAAATCAAAAGATTTGGGCAGCTATTGATGTCAAAACTACTATTACTGATCCTGATACTGGTAGAAAAATGGGAGCTTTGGCTTTGTTTGACGGGAAATACGGTGATAAAGTTAGAGTTGTGCAAATGCAGGATTTCTCTATTGAGTTCTGTGGTGGTACTCATTGTGCCAACACTAACCAAATAGGTATTTTTAAAATCATTTCTGAATCTGCCATTGGTGCAGGTATGAGAAGAATTGAAGCAGTTGTTTCTAAAAAGGCTTATGAATATCTGGCTAATAGGTCTGAACTCTTGGATGAAATTCAAGCGGAAGTAAAATCAACCAAGCCCGAAGATATTATTGATAAGGTTGATTCCCTTGAACAAGAATTACATGATAGTCAAAAGCAGGTTGAAGATCTGAATCTGCAAATTAATCAGAGTAAAGCAAATTCAATTTTTAATGATGTAAAACAAGCAGGAGATTTGTCCATTATTGCCCAAAAAGTTGATGCCGGTGGTATGAATGATTTGCGTGAGTTCGCCGATACTTGGAAAAGTGGTCAGAAGTCTGATGTGCTTGTTTTAGGAACTGCCAGTGATGGCAAAGCCAATATGATTATTAGCTTGGGTGATAAAGCTTTGGCAAAGGGGCTTAAGGCAGGCGCTCTAATTAAACAAGTCGCACCAATCTTTGGTGGCGGCGGCGGCGGCCGACCAAACATGGCTCAAGCTGGTGGCAAAAAACCCGAAGGTCTTGAAAAGGCTATTCAGACAGTGGTTACAATGATTTCCAAAAAATAATTAATTGAGTTTGTGCTGTTTTTCAAGTAAAATTATGCTAGGAGGAATAATTATGAGTTCGCTAGATAAGACAATGCATTTTGACTTTAACGAAAATAAAGGCAAAAATGTACATGATACTTTGCAGGACGTTTATAATGCTTTAGAAGAAAAAGGTTATAATCCAGTTAACCAAATTGTCGGTTACTTATTGTCTGGCGATCCGGCTTATATTCCACGGCATAATGATGCTCGTAATTTAATTTTGAAGCATGAACGCGATGAAATTATTGAAGAGCTTGTCAAAAATTATCTTGGAAAAGATAAATAATGCGACTAGTTGGTTTAGATGTTGGATCAAAGACAGTAGGCGTTGCTGTTAGTGATGAATTAGGAATAACTGCGCAGATGGTTGAAACCATTCCAATCGATGAAACGCGTTATAATTTTGGTATGCGTGCAATTAAAAAAATTGTACGCCAATATGAACCAGAAGGATTTGTGCTGGGTCTGCCTAAAAACATGAACGGCTCTTCAGGTGCTTCAGTTACTCGCAGTAAAGCATATGGTGAAAGACTTGAGAAAAAGTTTGGTTTGCCAGTGCATTATTTAGATGAGAGACTAACGACAGTAGAATCTGAAAGAGTTTTAGTTGAAGAGGCAGAAATGCACGATCGTCATAAGCGCAAAGAAGTTATTGACCAAATGGCTGCTGTTTTGATTTTACAGAATTATTTGGATCTAAACCGAAAGGATTAATATGGCACAAGAAGTTAACGGTGATGACCGTCAGATTACCTTGATTGATGATCAGGGTAATGAGGAATTATACGAAATTTTATTTACATTTCATTCAGATGACTATGATAAATCATATGTTTTGCTCTATTCGGCAGCTGCTAGTGATGATGACGAAATTGAGGTCTTGGCATTTAGTTATGACTCTGATTCCGCAGGTGATGTTACCAGTAGTGATTTACACGAGATTGAAGCGGATGATGAATGGAACATGGTCCAAGGAGTTTTAAATACATTTTTGGACGATGACCGTTTAAGTGGTGAATAAAAAAGACTGGCTAGGCCAGCCTTTTTTATTAAAGATTAATAATTTAGAAAAATAATGAATGATAAAATATTAAAAACTTTAGAATTTGCCAAAATTACTGAACAATTGCAACAAATGGCAGTTACTACACCAGCCAAAATGGCAGCTTTTAACTTACTGCCGAGTAATGATTTTGCTCAAGTCGAACTTGCCTTGAAGCAAACCCTTGCTGGTGCTGATATTTTGCGGGTTAAAGGGCAGCTGCCACTGACAGATTTTGCTGATGTTAAGCTAAGTACCAAGCGTTTGCGGATCAGGGCAAACTTAAACGCTAAGGAATTAGGTAATTTATTGTTAGTTTTGGCACTTGCAAATGAAACAAATGAATTTTTTGGCGAAGTTGATGAGGAGAAACTAGATTTAACAGCAATAGATTCTATTTTGGCACAATTAGATGTACCTCAAAGTCTGTATCACAAACTTAAACTTTCACTAGATTTTGATGGAGAAGTGCTTGACACTGCTTCTAGTGAATTAGCTCGTTTACGTCATGAAATCAAAAGCAATGATGCAGAAATTAAAGAGAAAATGGATGGCTATATAAAGGGCGGCACCAGCAAGTATTTGTCAGAGCAGATTGTGACAATTCGTGATGAACGTTATGTTATTCCGGTTAAACAAGAATATCGCAATAAATTTGGTGGTGTCGTTCATGATCAAAGTGCAAGTGGACAAACGCTTTTTGTTGAACCCAGTGCAGTTTTAAATCTTAATAATCGTCAGCAAAACCTTTTGGCACAAGAAAGAAGAGAGATCAGTCATATTCTCCGTAACTTGTCTGATTTGGTGCGGCCGGAAACTGGTAGCATTGATACGATTGCTGGCGCTTTGGTTAAACTCGATTTTATTCAGGCAAAAGCGAAACTAGCTCATGCTATGAAAGCAACTGAACCTAAGCTAACTGACAATCAGTCATTGGTATTTTTACAAGCAAGACATCCTTTAATTAATCCGGAGACAGTTATTGCCAATGATATTCGTCTGGGTGAAGACTACGATACCATGTTGATTACTGGTCCTAATACTGGTGGAAAGACGATTACATTAAAAACAGTGGGTATTTTACAGTTAATGGTGCAATCAGGCCTGTTTATTCCAGCAGCAGAGGGAAGCAAAGCCGGTGTTTTTGAAGACATTTGTGCTGATATTGGGGATGAACAATCTATTGAGCAATCTCTCAGTACCTTTTCTTCACATATTAATGGCATTGTCAAAATAATGAAAAAGGTCGATGCCAAGACACTGGTTTTGATTGACGAAATTGGTGCGGGAACGGACCCAGAGGAAGGTGCAAGTCTTGCAATCAGCATTTTGGATTTTTTACGGCAAAAGAAAGCTAAAATTATCGTCACTACCCATTACCCAGAACTGAAACTATATGGCTATAATCGTGAAAGAACAACTAATGCATCAATGGAGTTCGATCTTAAGACATTGTCGCCAACATACCGTTTACAAATTGGTATTCCTGGTCATAGTAATGCATTTGCAATTGCCCGCAGGCTGGGAATGCGCGAAGATGTAGTTAAAAAAGCTCAAGGGCTAATGAGTGATGAAAACGTCGATATTAACCAAATGATTACTGAGTTAACGAAGCAAACTAAGGCTGCCTCAGATGCCCGCAGTCATTTGACTACCAGTCTTGATCGTGCTAAAAAGCTGGAAAAGAAATTGCAACAAGCGCTCGACTGGTATAATCAACGTGTGCAAAAACAGTTGGAATTTGCTCAGGAAAGAGCTAATGAAGTAGTTGCTAAAAGCCGTAAAAAAGCTGATAAGATCATTGCACAACTTGAGCAGCAAAAAGGGAATGTTAAACAAAACGAACTCATTGCAGCCAAGGGTGAATTTAATCAGCTTGAACGACAAAATGAGAATCTGGCTCATAATCGAGTTTTACAGCGCGAAAAAAGAAGGCATCATGTTAATGTAGGTGATCAGGTAAAGGTACTGTCGTACGGACAAACTGGTACGATTACCAAAAAACTGTCTGAACATGAATATGAGGTCCAAATGGGTATTATTAAAGTTAAAGTCAGTGATCGTGATATTGAGAAAAGCATTCAGCATGAAAAGGCGCAAACACACCCTAAAGTACGTGCAGTTAGTGCAAACAGGCGCAGTAATGCTAAAAGTGAGCTAGATTTGCGCGGTCAGCGTTATGATGAAGCAATGACTAATTTAGATCGCTATATTGACTCAGTTCTATTGTCTGGTTTGGATGTTGTTACCATTATTCATGGCATAGGTACTGGTGCAATTAGAAAAGGCGTTTGGCAATATTTACGGTCAAATAAACATGTTAAAAGCTATAATTACGCTCCAGCAAACGAGGGCGGAAATGGTGCAACCATTGTTCATTTTCAATAATTTACTTTACTTGTAAAAAGTAAGTCTGGTTGCTATAATGAAAATATCAGTAGAATAATGTTTTTCCCTAAAGGAGGTTTTTTCAATGATTGATGAGCTTACAGATCAAAACTTTGAAGAAGAAACAAAAGATGGCGTCGTGTTAACAGACTTTTGGGCAACTTGGTGTGGTCCATGTAAAATGCAATCTCCAGTTGTTGATGAATTGGCTGAAGAGAGACAAGACGTTAAATTTACCAAAATGGATGTTGATCAAAATAAAGAAGTACCAAGTTCTTTAGGAGTTATGGCTATTCCAACTTTGCTAATCAAGAAAAACGGTGAAATCGTAGATCGCATTACTGGTTACACACCTAAAGCAAAATTGAGTCAAATTTTAGATCAATACACAAATTAAAAAAATTCCTGCAACTGCAGGAATTTTTTTAATTGCTTTTTTCTTTTAATAGATCGCGAATTTCTTTAAGGTAATCTTCAGCGGATGGACCAGCTGGTTGTTGCTGGTCGTTATGTCTTATTACTTTATTGACAGCTTTAACTAGCAAAAAGACGATGAATGCAATAATCAAAAAGTTAATCACAGTATTGATAAATTCACCGTATTTAAATGTCGCACCCCCGGCTTTGAATACCAGATTGGAAAGATCAATTCGTCCGATAAATAAACCCAAAAGGGGATTAATTAAATTGTTTACCAATGAATTAACAATGTTGGTAAAAGCTCCGCCTATAATTACACCAACAGCCAGATCAATGACGTTGCCCCGTTGAATAAATTCTTTAAACTCTCTAAGCATTTTGCTTCCTCCATTCTTACTTTAATAATATTGCAAAAATGGTAAAAAACTAAATTATTTGTTTCAAAATACTTAATCAAATTTAGCGATTAGTTTTACTATTTTTTTGTGTTCATCAATCTTAATTTCGCATTCAGTTGTGCGACCGGTTTCTCTTTCAACTGCTTCTGCAATTATTCCGGCTTCAAGGGAAAATTCCCGGTTACCGCTGCTAATCCGATCGGCTACATTTTGTCCCGTTAATTTGAAGATTTCTTCACTATGATGGGTTCTCGCTTTTTCAATATTGCCAAATTCAGTAGTTACAAAAAAGCTGGCTACATCTTCAAAGGACTCTAAGTCATATTTACGGGCTATTCTCTTGCCGCCCCAATATAGAATTACATCATTGTCTTCGCCTAAGATTGTTGGCAGTAAAAAGTCACGATAAAGCTGATTTACAAAATAAACATGTTCATGTTGCTGGTTATTGTTTTGCATAAAGAAATTCATCCCTTTTATTTTCTTTTATTTTACCGTAAAATTGACTGAAGTATAAAATATTTAGGGAGTCTTTAAAAATGGATAATCGACCAATTGGCTTATTAGATTCTGGTGTTGGCGGTTTAACGGTAGTCAAAAAAATAATCGCTAAAATGCCTCATGAATCGACTGTTTTCATTGGTGACAATGCTCATGTTCCATATGGTGATAAGTCTAAGGCGGAAATTATTGCGCTAACAAAGCAAAGTGTTAACTTTTTATTAAGTAAAAACGTTAAACTAATTATCTTTGCCTGTAATACTGCCACAGCAGTAGCTATGAATGCTATTCAAAAAGAGATTGAGCCGCAAATTATCGGCGTAGTTCAATCAGGTGCTCTAGCGGCAGTACAAGCTACTAAAAACAAAAAAGTGGCAGTTGTGGCGACTAAAATGACTGTTAGTTTAAATGCATACCAAAAAGAAATTCAAAAGCGTGATCCCAAAATAGTTGTGAATGAAATAGCTGCTCCACAAATTGTACCCCTAATTGAAGCTGATGCGGGACACCAGGCTTATGTATCTGCACTGCAAGGGCTTTTGGTACCAATCAACAAGCTTGACATAGATACTCTTGTTTTAGGATGTACACACTATCCTATTATCCGTAGAGAATTTGCACAATGTTTAAAACCCAATGTTCAAATTATTGATCCAGCCGATCAGGTAGCGCAATATACGTATAATGTAATAAAACGTGACGGCCTTTTTTGCACTAATTCTAATGAAGGTGCGCATGAGTATTACACAACGGGGGACGTCAGAATGTTTAACGAATTGGGTAAAATAGTATTAGATAAGCAACATGTTAATGCAAAACACCTTTGAGAAGAAAGGAAAAAATGGAAGTTTTATTTGCAACAACTAATCAGGGCAAGGTAAAAGAATTGAGAGCAGCTTTTAAAAAAGCTGCGCTTAACCTCAGAGTTAAAACTAATGCCGATTTAGATAGGCCGCCAATTGTTGATGAGTATGGTACAACGTTTGAGCAAAATGCTAAATTAAAGGCACACGAATTAGCTGACTACAGCCAGATGCTGACAATAGCCGATGATTCCGGCTTAATGGTTGATGCACTTGATGGCGCTCCTGGAGTCCATTCTGCGCGTTTTGCCGGTCCTGAGCATAATGATCAAAAGAATAATGCTAAATTACTGGCTGAGCTTGGTGGCGTGCCGTTAGCAAAAAGAACAGCTAGATTTAATACTACAATTGTGGTATCAATGCCAGGTCATTTTGAGAAAGATTTGGTTGTCTCAGGTCAATGTGAAGGCTTAATTTTACCAGCACCTGAAGGTGAAGACGGCTTTGGCTATGATCCGCTTTTTTATGTACCGGAAAAGCAGAAAACCTTTGCAGAAATGACAACTGCAGAAAAAAATAGTCTTTCTCACCGAGGAAAAGCAATTGCTGAATTACTGAAGTGTTTACCAAATTGGCTCGCTCAATTTGAATAAATATCTAAAAAACTGATAAATATTATTTTTAATACTTTTACTGAAAAAGTATTAAAAACATTTATCAGTTTTTATTTTACTCTGCTAAAAGAACTTGATTATTTTGCATTACCTTTAAATACTGCGTTAAATATTTATCTTGTACTTCTTTTTCATGACCGGGTTTAACTTGAAAATGAACCACATAATTAACAGTTTGCGCTGTTTGCTCAGCGATGCCAATAATTTTAGGTTCTTGCACTAAAAAGTTAAGGTCAGTACTCAATTTATTATTTACCTGTTCAACAAGACTATGAACTTTTGCGAAATCGTTGTTAGCTTTTAGTTGAATTTCAATGTCTAGGCCAATGCCACCGTGGGCTAAATTTTGTACGATTGAAATATTACGATTAGGGATGTAGATCAGAGAACCATCAGACCCTTTAAGCCTTGTAGTCCTTAAGCCCAACTGAACCACAACCCCAGTCTGATTGTTGATTGAGACAATATCTCCTACATCAAACTGATCTTCACTTAAGATAAAAAAGCCATTAACTAAATCGCTGACAAAGCCTTGAGCTCCCATCCCTAAAGCCAGAGAAAAGATACCAGCACTCGCAAGTAGCGTACCAATTGGAATACCTAGGATAGATAAAACAGCAAACAAGTAGAAGAAAATCACAGTGTATTCAAAGATACTATTAATTAATGCAGTAACTGTTTGAGTTCTCTTATTTTGTTTTCTTTTACTATGCTCTAAATAATGTTTAATTATTTTTTTGCCAACATGGTCGATCAGATAAAAAACCAAAGCTGAAACTAGGAGCTGCCAAATAATTGTCAGAACTTGTTCTCCCAGCTTGTCCCAGTTAAACTTGAGCACGTTTTTATTGATTTGAAATATTTTATCCATAATGATTACCTTTCGTATATGCATATTAACTATAACAAAATATTACATATAGATTGAGATTGAAGCATTTTAATGCTAGACTTTTTTTAGGTATAGAATTGGAGGTAAAAGATGAAATTTTCTTATGGTGCATTAGCAGGTTTAATAGCCGCCATTGCATTATTAATTTTAGTACTTTTCACAATTCCAGTGCTTATACGTGCTGCAAAAGCGACTAGAGAAGCAGAAAAAACGATCCAGAGTGCTAACGAGTCAATTCAACAGGTTACTGGAGATGTAAATGATTTACTTCATCAGACCAGTGATTTGCTTGATAAAACTAATGTCTTGCTAGCAGATGTTAATGTTAAAATGAAAACTATTGATCCTGTTGTGCAAGCAGCAGCTGATTTAGGCGAAAGCGTTTCAGATGTCAATACATCTACCAGAAATATGGCAAAGCGTTTCAATAATTTTCATTGGAAACGTAACGGGTTGATATCATCTGCTTTAGCATCAGTGTTTGCACGACATAAGCGGCGTAAAGGTGAAGATTAGTAAAAGGAGTTACTTTTATGAAAAATTTTGCAAATTTTGTTTTAGGTACTATTGTTGGAAGTGCTGTAGGGTTCCTAGCTGGTTCCTTATTAGTCAGTGATGAACAAATTGACGAACTGAAGAAAAAAGTTAAGAACAATGAAACTGTTCAAGACTTAAAGAAAAAGTATGATAACGGCACAGAAATTGTAAAGAATCAACTGGCCTCATTCCCAAAGAATGTAGAAGATGATTCTGAACTGAAAGATTTTGACGATATCGTTATTGATAGTTCAAAAGATACTGATGCACAGCAAAAAGATCATGCTGAAGATGTAGCTGATGACTTGCACCATGCAGAGGCTCCAGATGGTTTTAATCACCCGGAACCTTCAGACCCTAAGCCTGAAGGCCCTGCAGATGCACCTGCTGATCCATATTCTAGACCATAAACGCAATTTTAGTAAAATGGCACTGACAGATTTTTATTTTCTGTCAGTGCCATTTTTTTGCAATAAATAAAGTAAAGTTTATTTAAAGAGGTAAAACTTTTAGTTCTTTGCTAGTGTGAGTAAATGGCTCATAGCCATCTTTAGTAACAACACCACAGTCTTCAATTCTGACCCCTGCTACATTAGGAATATAGATACCAGGTTCAATTGAAAAACACATACCTTCTTCAATGATCAAATCGTTGCCTTGAACAATTGAGGGGTATTCATGTACTTCTTTACCAATTCCGTGACCCAAGCGGTGAATAAAGTATTCACCATAGCCCGCTTTAGTAATAATATCACGTGCAACACTATCTAGTTCA
The DNA here is from genome assembly GCF_945290125.1 of uncultured Lactobacillus sp. Taxonomy (GTDB): domain Bacteria; phylum Bacillota; class Bacilli; order Lactobacillales; family Lactobacillaceae; genus Lactobacillus; species Lactobacillus rizhaonensis. The sequence continues at coordinate 18,312 of NZ_CALYQV010000027.1, forward strand.
GAGGCTGTCATTCCCGGTCTCACCGCGTCAATTGCAGCTTGTTGAGCTTCACGATCAATTTCGTAAATTTCTTTTTCTTTGGCTGTTGGTTCGCCATAAGCAACTGTTCTGCTGGAATCTGAAGCGTAACCGTTGTGCATAGTACCAAGGTCAAATAAAACCAATTCATTTGGTTTGACTTTATTCATGGTAGGACCTAAATGAGGATTAGCAGCGTTGGGACCGGCTTGTACAATGGTTTCAAAACTTTCATGCATTACGCCTTTTTGTACCTTTAGCTGATATTCAATTTGGCCTGCAATATACCTTTCAGTAACGCCTTCCTTAATAGCGTCAAAACCAATTTGAAAAGCAAAATCTGCCTCACGGCCAGCGGCTTGCAATTGCTTAATTTCCTCCGGTGTTTTATATAAGCGAATTTTCGCGACAAAATTAGAAACATCACCGTCAAAATTAGCATCTGGAAATTGCTCATGGATGAGTTGATAGTGGGAAACAGAGAGGTTATTTTTTTCTAAAGCCCATTTTTGGTATTCTTTGGTTCTACCTTTCACTTTGTCAGCAATGATCGCCCACGGATCTTCGGAATCAAGATAACCGTATACATCGCCGTCCCAAGCCGAATTTTTAGCTTCTTCAACATTTAAAGCTGGAACAAAGACGAATGGGTCTTGATCTTTAAATGCTAAAAGGGCAAAGATTCGTTCATGTGGCTCCATATCATATCCTGTAAAATAAGCAATTGTCGTTGGATTAGAAATGTAGGCAACATCGTTATTGGTACTTTGCAGCCATTCTTGTAATTTAGTTAAGTTCATAGCTTCTTCCTTCCATCTTGATTTTATGATTAAAATCAGTATATCATGTTCTAGACTTGAAAAAATGAAAGAATAGTTGTAAACGTTTGCAATTTATGAAAAAGAATGATAAATTTTATACTAGTAATTTTAAGATGGGGGAACCAAAATGCGAAAACAGGATATTACAATTTATGATGTTGCTCGTGAGGCTAAAGTTTCAATGGCTACAGTTTCACGAGTTGTTAACGGCAATACAAATGTGCGTAAAGACACTCGCGAACGGGTAATGAAAGTAATCAACCGGTTGCATTACCAGCCAAATGCGGTAGCACAAGGCCTGGCATCTAAAAGAACCACCACGGTTGGTTTAATCGTGCCGGATTTAACTAATCTTTATTTTGCGGAATTGTCAAAAGGAATTGATGATATTGCGCTTTTATATAAGTACAACATTATTATCACCAGTATTGAAAACCGCTTAATGAGAGAAGATCAGGCAATTCAGGGATTGCTTAATAAGCAGGTCGATGGTGTGATTTACATGTCAGATAATTTGCCAGAAGAAGCTATTGAAGCCTTTAAACGGACAGATACGCCAGTGGTTTTAGCTGGTACTAAAGATAGTCACAGTGAATTTCCGTCAGTTGCTATTGATTATCAAAAAGCCGATACAGAAGCTTTAAACCTTCTGTATAATGATGGCAGGAGAAATTTGGCCTTAGTCTTAGGCAATCCAGACACTGTGGTTAGTGCTGAAAACAGAATTCCGGCTTACAAAAAATTTATGGCTGATCATGGTTTAGGTGAAGGTCATATCTATACTAATATTAAAGACCATTCTGATGGCTATAATTTATTATCTCAACTGGAGCAGGACGGTATTGATGGTGTGATTGTCAGTCGTGATGTCACTGCAGTAGGTATTTTAAATTCCGCTATTGATGCTGGTAAAAAAGTACCGGAAGATTTAGAAATAATTACAGCAAATGCAACTCAAATTGCTTCCGTTGTGCGGCCAGCGCTAACAGCCATTCGTCAGCCACTTTATGATATTGGTGCAGTTGCAATGAGAATGCTGACTAAATTGATGAATAACGAAGAAGTGCCAGAAAAGCAAATTGAGCTCTCTTATGAGATACTGAAAAAGCAAAGTACTACAAATGAATAATATTATTCACACAAAAAGTGTTGCATTTAATTATGCAGCACTTTTTTAGTAGTTATTTTTTTAATTTGCTTTATCTTCTGCCATGTGTTTAACGTCTTTGCTGGTTGCAACTGCAAATAAGGAGTTAAAGCAATATTTGAATAGCGGCTCATTCGAGGCAGGTGACGATAATTTTGCCAATTTGCGTCGTCAAAGAAACCATAGAAAAGAATATCACGTGCTTTGATCCAACCCTGTGATGTAAATAACCATAAACTTTTAGGACTACCATTAAAATTCTGAATTTTAAAGAGAGTGTTTGCTGGAAGTAGCTTAGTGGTTTTAGCTTGATTATCCGGGTAACGATAAATGCGAACGTCTTTTTGCGGTTTAGCAATAATTTGCTTATTTTGGTAAGGTGCAATATCTGCTGGCCTCAGATCCATGTTAACAAACTCAGATGAGATAAATGTTTGGTTAGCAATCTGATAATAAAGCTGATTATGTGCTCTGACTCCGTACATGACTTCAAATTTTTGTCCCGGATAAACATATTTATTTTGCATTTTCCGTACATAAGGGTTCATCATTGTCTTGGCTTTCTTTTTGCCAAAATAGCTGCCTTTGCGGTGGATACTATACTTCTTGGTGCCTTCCTTAGCCAGCTTGTACTTAAATCCGGTGCTGGGAAAATTGGTTACCACGCCATCGACATTTTTATTAATCAACCATTGCCATAGATCGGGCGATTCGTCCATTTCTGTCCACACAAAAACCTGTTTATTTAACTGGTGTAACCAATGTATAAGCCAGTAATGATTTAAAATTAGGTCAGAGGAAACATTAACAGCATTTACTTGCGGTAAATTACTAAAATTTATTCGTTTAAGACTGCCGACAATTAGAATTAAGTAGGCATCGGGCATAATTTTGCGAAAATGAAACAAACTGGCAGCAGAAAATGAATGAATCATTACTCTTTTTTCCATATGATATTTCTTCACAGTGGCGGCAATCTGATCTTCTAATTCATAAGAGGGATCAAGTCCATGATCAATTTTAGTTTCAAGAATAAATTTGGTATTAGGCTTTTTTTGATAATAATCAAATAGCTCTGGTAAGCTCAGCACGTGTTCACCATTGTCATAGGTCAATTGGCTAAGTGCCTGCCAATAATTTTGTGATACAATTGCATGTGTATGGGTTACTCGAAATAGGTCATCATCATGCGATACAACTAGTTCACCATCTGCAGACAGCCGCAGGTCAAGTTCAACGTAGTCTGCACCTGAGTTAAAGGCAGAGTTGTCACTTTGAATAGTTTCTTCAGGATATTTGCTGGGGTCACCGCGGTGGCCGACCACAGTGAAAGCACTAGTTGTAATAAATATGATGCTAAAAATGAGAGCCTTAAACAGTTGGCTTTGATATTTCATGTGTACACCTCTGTTGTTAATTACAATAGCATGGTTACACATTTTTTGCTATATGTCACAGATTTAATTTATACGGGGAATATTGATGAATGAGCAACAATATGAAGAATTAGATTTAATTGAAGAAATTGTACGCAATGACGGCAGCAAATATTTTGAAATTTCTAATATTGATCAGAATGGGATAGCGGAACTTGCAGCTGACAGAGGAAAAATTAAAAGTGTTCGTATTTTACAATTAAATATTCCACGTACTAAAGCCCTTGTTACTTATGAAGAATATATCAATAAAAACTATAAGCTTGAGACTTTGACAAACGAAGATGATTGGAAAAATCCGGATTGGGTAGAATGGAAAAAGCCTAAGGGAAAAGTTCTAGATGCTTATAACATGGTTTTGAAGTCGAATCAAATTGGATAGAGAGCAGATAATGGAAAAAATTCGCATTTTACATACTAATGACTTACACTCACATTTCGAACATTTTCCCAAAATTGGCCGGTATTTGCGGGAAGCTCAAAAAGATCAGACTGTTGATCAAGTGTTTACTTTTGATGCTGGAGACTTCATGGACCGCTCGCATCCTTTGACTGATGCAACTTATGGGCAGGCTAATATTCAATTAATGAATTCTTTTCATTACGATGCAATTACTATCGGTAACAACGAAGGTATTTCTAATTCCCACGCTGTAGTAGAAAAACTATTTGATCATGCTGATTTTCCCGTTATTTTAGCCAATTTGCGTGAAGAAGATGAATCTATGCCTCACTGGGCAGTTCAGTATAAGATCTTAACTACAAAAAAGGGAACACGTATCGGTCTTATCGGTCTAACTGCCGCCTATCCGCTTTCTTACGAACCTAATCATTGGCATGTCAAAATGCTGAAAGAAACAATGGATAAAGTTTTACCACAGATGAAAGGTCAATATGACGTGTTAATTTTAATAACTCATATTGGCTTAAATATGGATACCTTTTTAGCCAAGAATTACCCGGAAATTGATTTAATTGTGGGAGGACATAGCCATGACTTGCTTCCCCATGGTAAAGAAGTTAAGGGTGTTTGGATTACTCAAACCGGTAAATGGGGCAACTATGTAGGCAATACGTATATGGAAATTGATGACAATCACCACGTGCGCAAGATTACACCACATGTTGAGCCAACTAGTTTGATGAAGTCTCACATAGCTGATGAAGATACTATTTTAGGATACAGGCAAAAAGGTAAAGAAATTTTGAGTCGAGAACTTATTGCTGATTTGCCTGAAAAATATGATGGTGACCGTGAAGCTGCTATCCAAGTTTCAATGAATGCAATTGCTCATTTTGCAGGAACAGATTTGGCTATGCTCAGCTCGGGGCTTTTCTTAACCCCTTTTAAAAAAGGCATTATCACTAAATATGATTTGCAAAAGTCTTTACCGCATTCAATGCATGTAGTGCGTTCCACTTTAAGAGGGAGTGATTTGTGGCGACTGGTTATGGAAATTGAAAAAAACCGGCATTTTTTAGACCAATTCCCTTTGCAAGGAATGAGTTTTCGCGGGAAAATTTTTGGTCAAATGTATTATAAGGGCATAAAATTTGACCCTATGAGTAGAGTAGTCTTTGTCAACGGTAAAGAAGTTGATCCATATCAGGAATATCAAATTGCTGTTTTGGATCATTATGTTTTGGTGCCGTTTTTTCCAACTTTGGCGATCGTTGGCGACAATGATTTTTTGTTTCCACAGTTCTTGCGTGAAGTAATTGGAGACTATTTGGCAAAAAAATACCCTTTAACTGGAAGTGAAATTAATAGTGGAAAAAACAAACAGTAATCAACCACAAGAAAATAAATTTAACCAAGAGCAGCCTTTGCGCCATCCCCTGGCGGCAGTGGCTTTGGATAATGATCAGTTAAAAATTAACAAGCAATTGTACCAGGTAATAGTTAATAAGGATGATGCTCTGGATCTTGAACTTTTGCGGCAAAAATATGACCCCTATCTTGATCAATATGATTTTATTGTGGGAGATTTGTCTAGTGATCATCTGCGCTTGAAAGGTTTCTACCAAGATAATGCTCAGGCTGCAATCGATCGTAAGAAACAAACTATTGCGGATTATTTACTAGAATACTGTAATCCTGGTAGTCCGTATTTTATCTTGCAATTGCTAAGTCCAGTACATCATTATCGTAATAATAAAAGAAAAAGACGATTAAATTCGTTTAAATATCGGGGACAAAATATACACAGAAAGAAGCTTTACAAGTCGTTTAAGAGCTACCATGTTCGCCAACCCAAAATAAAGAAATCCGAAACTATAACAATAAAAAAAGAGCGTGCAAATAACCATTCTTTTGTAATCAAAAAAGGAAGGGCAGCAAATAGGTGAAGGATTACCGTTTATTTTTAATTGATCTTGATGGCACTATTTATCGGGGCAAGAAAACTATTGCTGCAGGTGTTCGCTTTGTTAAGCGCCTAGAACAAGCACATAAAAGCTATATTTTTTTGACTAATAATACTACTCGTACACCACAAATGGTGGTGGATAAGCTTAAAACGCATGGCATTAAAACCGATATTGCGCACGTTTATACTCCCTGTATGGCAACTGTAAGTTATATTTTAAAGCGTGAGAAAAAGCGGAAAAGTAAAATTGGTGTTTATATAATAGGTCAAATTGGTTTATGGCGAGAATTTTTGCAAAATTCCGCTTTTGAAGTCACTGATTTTAATCCTGAATACGTGATTGTGGGGATGGATACGGACTTGACTTATCATAAGATTCAAGTGGCCGCTACTGCAATTAGGAACGGTGCTACTTTTATTGGGACTAATGCTGATTTAAATTTGCCTAGTGAAAATGGTTTATTGCCCGGTAATGGTTCTCAGTGTGCAATGATTGCAGCTTCTAGTGGCCACAAACCTTTTTTTATCGGCAAGCCTTCTCCTGTGATTATTGATATGTTATTCGATAAACTAAAGTTTTCTAAAAAAGATGCGCTTTTAGTAGGTGATAACTACGATACTGATATCAAGGCGGGTTTTAACAGTCGTGTTGACCAATTATTGGTGACGACAGGTATTACAAAATTGGCAGACATTGAAGGAAAAAGGCAGCCAACAATTTTAGTTGACAGCTTGGATCAGGTTAAATTATGAGCAAAAGAAATAATATATTAACTATTATTTATCATTTTATTTTTGCTATTTCTACAAGTGTGGTGACAGCCCTCGTTGCAAGCTGGCCACTGTTATTTGTATTTGTATTAGTGCAAAAAACAAATAAAACAGTCAATTTATCAATTGAACAAGTGATGAATAGTTATAATCAGTTGTTGTGGTACCTCATTTGGCCATTTAAGCGCAAGCTGCACATGCGTGATTTTCATACATCTGCAATGGCTGCCAGGCACTTTGCTGATGTCAAAAAATTATTTGTTTTGGCGATCGTTGCCTTCTTGTGCTGTTTGGTCATATATTTTTGGTGTAAAAGACAAAACAAAAAATTTTTGCGCTTAGATAAAGTTTGGGCGTTATTATTTTTGCTATTGCCGATTGCTGTTTTACCATTTGCCTTGGCAAATTTTGATAATTTTTTTATTACTTTTCATCATTTGTTTTTTGTCGGCAGCAATACCTGGCTATTTGATCCCGCTACAGATCCGATTATTAATGTGCTCACAGAAGGCTTTTTTGCTTCCTGTTTTGCAATTGCCGGTATTGTCTATGAATTGTATTTTGCTGATAAATTATTACAAAAATAAAAAGGAGTCCTTAATGGAATTCCTTTTTGTTTTTAATCCGTTTTTTTAACGATACGATAAATATCGGCAAAACCGAGATTATAATTATTGCAAGTATTAACATTGAGAAATGATCTTTGACAAAAGGAATGTTGCCAAAGAAGGCACCAAGTATTGTGAACAAACCACTCCAAAATATTCCACCAACTACGTTATATAAGGCAAACTTACCATAATGCATTTTACTTCCACCCGAAATGAAAGGAACAAAAGTTCTGATAAAAGGGATAAATCTGCCAATAACAATAGTAATCGGTCCGTGCCGCTCAAAAAAGTTTTCAGCTGCCGTGCGATTTTTTTGATTGATTAATCTATTAAACCAAGTATGCTTAGAGCCTTGTCTAACCGACCAAGCACCTATTTCATAATTACAAGCATCGCCTAGTATTGCTGCCAGCAGCACTGCAAAATAAATCCACCAGATATTTAAATTGTATGCAGGATTAACTGCTAAAGAACTGGCAGCAAAAATTAATGAATCACCTGGTAAAAAGGGAAATATAACTAATCCAGTTTCGATAAAAATAATGGCAAAGATAATCAAATATGTCCAATTGCCAAACTGATTGACTATTTCAATCAGATGGTGATCGATATGCAAGATAAAATTGATTATTGTCATAAACATCTCCTAAATGTTGGTTGAATGTATTGTTAAAGTCTTTTCAGGAAAAAGCTTACGCATAACTGTAGTAATTGCAATTTGTGCTTCTCCAAAGCCCAGTCCAATAAGTGGGACTCGGCCAGAATAAGTAGTGACATCGCCTATTGCGTAGATACCTGGGACATTGGTTTCCATAGAGCGAGAAACTTCTATTTGATTATTAACTAAATTAACACCCCATTCTTTTACAAACTGGTTATTAGCTCGAAAACCGTAGCCAACGACTATTTGGTCAAATTGTTCATGAATGACATCGTTGTTTCCGATTCTTTTCAAGCTAATATCAAGTTGATTATCTCTAATTTCAATTGATTTAGGAAGATAAGGGGTCTTTATTTCAACATTTTTTAAACTTTTTAGTTTGGTGACACTTGATTCGAGACCACGAAATTCATTTCTTCTATGAACTAGTTTGATCTTTGCAGCCTGTTGATTTGCTAATTCAATTGCCCAGTCAAGAGCCGAATCACCACCACCAAAGACGCCTATTTTTTGATGAGCAAAATCCTGGGGGTCTTTAACATAATAGTGAATCCTTTTTTCAATTTCCTCATTCGTTTTTAGTGGAAATTTTTTAGGACTGAAAAACCCAGTCCCAGTAGCAATGACGACGCTTCTAACAGAATAATCGTCATCGATAACAAACTCGTTGTTACTTTGTTTAATGGCTCTAACTGGATGATTCAAAACGAATGTTGTATGTTGTCCGGCATCATTTTGTAATTTTGTAATTAGTTCATGAGCCAATATAGAACTGTAAGCTGGTATATCCAAAATTTCTTTAAAGGGATAAAGTAATTTTGGTTGCCCTCCAACCTCAGCTAGTGAATCAAAAATTATTGTATTTAGACCATGAAGATGAGCAAAATTGGCACAGAATAATCCTACAGGACCTGCTCCTATAATTGCTAAATCAAATTTTTTTATTTTGAAAACTCCCCTCTAAACGTTGATATGACAACTTTATCATGAATAAAGAAGATAGTCACTCGAATAATTTGCAAAAAAGACTTGCAAAAAGAGAAAATACTTGCTAGTATTAATAACTGTCGTCGGGCAATGAGCCGCAAGGCGCGA
>NZ_CALYQV010000028.1 GCF_945290125.1 uncultured Lactobacillus sp.
GGCATAGCAGCCGGTATAGCTGAAGAATGGTTGATGCGTTTTTGTGTTTTAATCATATTACTCAAGTTACTGCAAAATTTTCGATATCAGATTATAGGAGCAGTTTTATTAGACGGTTTAATCTTTGGAATACTTCATATTGCTAACCTAATAGAGCAGCCAATACCGGCCACAATTTTACAAATGATTAATGCAAGTGTAGCTAGTATTACTTTTGCAGCAAATTATCTTAATACTGGGTCCTTTTTCATAAATATGGGATATCATGCAGTTTTTGATATCTTAGCTTTCTTGGCTTTCGGTACAACGGTCATGACTAACCCTACTGTTTTTGAATGGCAGTATTTAATTTTGACGACCTTAATTTATCTGACTTTTTTATTTTTCTTATTGTCAGGTGTTGATGAATATAGTTTGCAGCAATGGAGATTAGCTGATAATCATGGAGTTAGCAAATTAACTTACTTTTAGATAATTAAAAAGACAAGATTTTTTTAAATCTTGTCTTTTGTTTGGCTAATTAATCTAAGAAATCGCGTAATTGATTGGATCTACTTGGATGACGTAATTTACGTAAGGCCTTAGCTTCAATTTGACGGATCCGTTCTCTCGTAACTCCAAACACTTTACCAACTTCCTCAAGTGTTCTAGTACGACCATCATCCAAGCCGAAACGTAACCTCAAAACGTTCTCCTCGCGATCAGTTAAAGTATCAAGTACTTCTTCTAATTGTTCTTTGAGCATTTCGTATGAAGCATGTTGCTCAGGACTAGTTGCATCCTTATCCTTAATAAAGTCACCTAAATGTGAATCATCCTCTTCACCAATAGGAGTTTCCAAAGATACTGGTTCTTGCGCAATTTTTAAAATGTCCCTAACTTTAGAAGTAGGCATATCCATTTCTGCACCTATTTCTTCAGGAGTTGGTTCACGTCCTAAATCTTGCAGCAGTTGTCTTTGAATTCTAATCAACTTGTTAATTGTTTCAACCATGTGGACCGGAATTCGAATAGTTCTAGCTTGATCAGCAATTGCACGGGTGATAGCTTGTCTAATCCACCAAGTTGCGTAAGTTGAAAACTTGAAGCCGAGGCTGTAATCAAATTTATCTACTGCCTTCATCAGCCCCATGTTACCTTCCTGGATAAGATCCAAAAATGACATGCCACGGCCTACATAACGCTTAGCGATAGAAACCACTAAACGAAGGTTGGCTTCAGCCAATTCTTGTTTAGCCTCTTCATCACCCTTTTCAATTCTTTTAGCTAAGGAAATTTCCTGATCAGCATTTAGAAGTGGTACTCGGCCGATTTCTTTCAGATACATTCTGACTGGATCATTCATTCTGACATTTGAAGGTGCCGACATATCTTTTAATTCAGCCTTTTCAACATCTTTTTGCTTTTTTAGAGCTAATCTCGAAGGATTGCCCTTCTCATCAACAATACTAATGCCATTATCTTCAAATTCCTGAACTAATTGGTCAACTGCTTTTCCCTGTAGTTTATAGGGCTTAATCAATTGAGCAACGAATTCTTTTTCAGTAATAGATTTATCTTTTTTAACATCTTTAACTACCTTTTTGACCATTTTGTCTAAAGATAATTTTTCGCTGTTAGCGGTTTTCCCATTTTCTACCACAATAAGCCCCCCTTTAACCCTGGATTCTTTTTAACTGCAAAATTTTACGAGTAATACTTAATATTTCATCCGTATCAGTTTTACGTTTAGCATCTTGTAAATCATTCATCAGTTGGTGCAATTTAAGATCAATTTTACGCATGTTTAAAGCATTTATTTGCTCATCGATTTCGCGGTCTGAAAAATCCTGGGGCATGTCTGTCATTTCAGCATTAACTATTATACCTTGAAGTTTACTAGGAATAAAATCTAAAAAACTATTAACTCCTGGATTTTTTTGATTTTCACTAAAATTTAACCATAATTCCGCTAATTTTTGATATTTGGGATCTGGAAATAAAAATTGGTGCGATAATAAATATTCACGAGCATGTCTTGAATGAATAAATAAATATAATAACCGAGTTTGAACAGGATCATTTTTACTATAATTCTGTTCAGGTTCAACAGGAGAATCAGGATAATTATTATTTGCATCTTCAGGTTGCACACCATAATTGTTTTGGTGTCTTCTAGCCGCATTTTGCTGTCTGCGATATTTGGTAAAATTAACTTTGAGTGAATCCTTTGAAACACCTTGTTGTTGTGAAATCTTGTCCAAATATAAATCTTGTTCTACTGGATTAGACAACTGAGCAATTTCTTTTACTGCTTCGTCGAGATAAGCTAATTTTTCGCGGTCATTTGCTAAATTATATTTTTGAGCCAGCCTTTTAAGAAAAAAGTCTGTAGGAGTTAAAGCACCTTTAACTTCTTCCTGATATTTTTCCCAACCATATTTCTTAACATATTCATCAGGATCCAGCTTTTCTGGCAGAACTACTATCCCTAAATTAAAACCACCAATGCTATTAAACATTCTGGCTGCACGTTCTTCAGCGTGTATTCCTGGATCGTCTCCGTCATAATTAATAATGATATTTTTAGTGATCCTGCGTAACATATAAATTTGTTGATCAGTCAAGCTGGTTCCCATCGAAGCTATACCGGATTTAATACCAGCTTTATAAGCGGCAATTACATCCATGTATCCCTCGTATAAAATTAAATGTTTCTCGCTACGAACTGCTTTTTTGGCTTCTGCGAAATGAAAAAGAGTTTTAGACTTAGTAAAAATTTTAGTTTCTGGACTATTAATATATTTAGCTTCTGTTTTATCCTGCGAAAGCCTTCTGCCTGAAAATCCAACCACATAGTCTCCTTCATCACTGAGAGGAAACATCAGCCGCTCTCTAAAGCGATCAAATAATTCACCAGTCTGAGATTGCACAAATAAACCACTCTCAGCCAAATCTTCATCTTTAAATTTTTGACCTTTTAAATAGGTCAAAAGCAAATTGTTCTGTTTAGGAGCATAACCAATACGAAAATGAGAGATTATTTCATCATTAAGACCACGCTTTTTGGCATAATTATATCCTGGTCTACCAGCATTGGTTGAAACTAATACTTTATGATAAAAATTGGCAGCCTCTTCATTAATTTTTATTAAAATATTGGAAAACTTTGGTTTTTGGTTATTATATTGCCCAATATCAATGTGACCAAAATCAGCAACTTTTTGAACACTCTCAGGAAATGTCAGATTTTCTTTATACATTAAAAAAGAAAACACATTACCACCTCTGCCACAGCCAAAGCATTTAAAAAATTGTTTCCCTTCATTAACAGTAAAAGAAGGGGTTTTTTCTTCATGAAATGGACAAAGACCAACATAATCTTTGCCTTTCTTTTCTAGAGAAACATACTGGCTTATGACATTTACAATATTGACATTATTACGAACTTTAGCGATAGTTTCTTCAGGTATAAGACCGGCCATCTTTCCACCTACTTTTTATTTAATGACTAATTTGCTTAAATCACCTAATCGTTTTGAAAGTTGTGCCACATCACTTAGCTGTGCTAAACGGTTATTTTTAACAGCTTCATTTTTAGCCATAATCATATTAGTTTCGAAGTAAAGATCGATTACAGGCTGTAATTTCACAAATCCGTCATAAAGATCTGCTAATTTTTCAATTTTACTTAAATCGTTAACGCCCTCGGCAAGTTGGGTTTCGGTATCATTATCAAATAAGTCCTTGTTAACAATATTCTTACCTTTATATTTTGCCTTTTTCAAAATATTTTTAATTCTAATTAAACTTTCAACTACTGGTTTGAATTTATCATCATCATGATGTAATTGCAAAACTTTTGCTGCAGCTAAAATTTGTATTGGATCTTGCTGGCTTGAAGCTAAAACTGCATCAATTATGTCATATTTATAATTATTTTTCTGTAAGTATTGTTTAATACGATCACGAATAAATAATGAAATTTCTTCTTCCTGCTCAACTTTTTTAGGTAGCTTAGCCGGAGTTTGATTTTCCAGAGCCGACACAATCTCTGGTAAAACATTATTAAAAGGTAATGACCAATTCTGATTTATTAAGATGCGAACAATACCATAAGCATAGCGGCGAAGAGCATATGGATCATTTGATGAACTGGGAATCATACCAACAGCAAAGAAAGTAATTATAGTATCTAATTTATCTGCAATAGATAACAATGAGCCCACAGTTGTTTTTGGCAAATTCCCTTCAGAAGTGGTTGGCATATAATGCTCTTCAATTGCTGCAGCAACATCATCCTTTTCACCCGCCAATTTAGCATAATGTCTACCCATGACGCCTTGCAATTCGGCAAACTCTCCTACCATTTGAGTTACCAAATCGAACTTATATATTTGGCTGGCACGATCGAAATCACTGACAACTTGCTTATCTAGAAGCCATCTTTTTGCTAAGAAATCACCAATGATAGTGACACGTTTCATCTTCTCAGACATTGAGCCAATTTTGTCATGAAATGAAACATTATCCAACTTTTGTACAAAGTGGCTTAAAGGATATTTTCTGTCTTCATCATAGAAGAATTGTGCATCATCAAGTCGTGCTACCAGGACTTTTTCATTTCCCGAAACCACATTTTCTAAATAATCTTTATTACCGTTTCGCACAGCAATGAAATGATTAATTAATTCTCCATTTTGATCATAGACTTCAAAGTAACGCTGATTATCTTTCATCGAAGTGATAAGCACTTCTTTTGGCATTTGCAAATACTTTTTAGCAAAAGAACCTGCAAAAACAGTAGGATACTCAACTAAATTTGTCACTTCTTCAAGTAAACTCTCATCAGGCTTAATTTGCCAATTATTCTTCTCAACCAACTTATTCATTTGGTCCATGATCATTTTACGGCGTTTTGTTGCGTCAACAATTACAAACTGATCTTTTAAAGCATCTTCATAATCGCTACTATTTGCTAAGACAACGCTGTCTCCTAGAAAACGGTGCCCTGCCGTTTTTCTTCCAGCTGTAATATCAAGAATTTTAATGGGTATGACATCACTGCCATATAGTGAAACAAGCCAGTGAATAGGACGAACAAATTCGAAATCATGAGAATCCCACCGCATTTTTGTGGGAAAAGTCATAGACTTAATAATTTCGCTCATTCCCAACAGAATATCACTTGTTTTTTTACCCTCTTTTTTTACATGCACGTAGGCATATTCTGTACCTTTTAATTTGTCAAAGTAGATATCGTCAGTGGTCATTCCCTGTCCACGAGCAAATCCTTGAGCGGCTTTGGTCCAATTTTTATCTTGGTCAAGAGCGATTTTCTTGGCAGGTCCCTTTTTTATTTCATCAATATCTTCTTGTTTTTCTGCTAAATCTTCAACTAAAACAGTTAATCTCCGAGGTGTTGAGAAGGTTTTAGTACATTTAAATTTAAGACCTTTTTCTTTAAGAAACTTTTCTGTTCTTTGCGCAAGCTGTTTAACACTCCGTTCAACAACATGAGCAGGCATTTCCTCAGTACCAATTTCAAATAAATAATCTTTAGCCATTTTCAAGTCCCGCTTTCTTATCTTCTGCTTTTTTCAATAACGGAAAGCCTCTTTTTTCGCGTTCTTCTACAAAACATACCGCTACTTCATGAGCTAAATTTCTAATTCGAGCTAAATAACCCGCTCTTTCAGTAACTGAAACAGCTCCCCGAGCATCAAGCAAATTAAAAGTGTGTGAACATTTTAAAATATAATCGTACGCTGGTTGAACCAAGTTTAGGCCGATTAATTCTTTAGCCGTTTTTTCATAGACATCAAAAAACTGTAAAAGATCTTCCTGATTTGATTCTTCAAAAGCATACTTGGAGTTTTCATATTCAGCTTCTTTAAATATATCACGGTATAAAACACCATTGCCCCATTCTAGGTCAAAAACAGAGTTGACATTCTGTATATATGAAGCTAATCGTTCCACTCCATAGGTGATTTCACTCATTGTGGGTTTAACGTCAAGTTCACCAACGGTTTGAAAATAAGTAAATTGACTTACTTCCATTCCATCAAGCCAAACTTCCCAACCAACACCAGCACAACCCATTGAGGGGTTTTCCCAGTTGTCTTCTACAAACCTAATGTCATGCTCAAGTGTATTGATACCTAGTTCTTTTAAACTGTCTAAGTAGTATTGTTGAATATTTTCAGGTGCAGGTTTTATTACCACTTGGAATTGATGATGTTGAAACAATCTGTTAGGGTTATCACCATACCTGCCGTCAGCCGGACGTCTTGATGGCTCGACATAACATGCAGCCCATGGTTCTGGTCCCACAGCACGTAAAAAAGTATAAGGACTCATTGTTCCAGCGCCTTTTTCAACATCATAAGAAGGCATGACCATGCAACCTTTTGAAGACCAAAATTTTTCTAATTTAAAAACCATATCTTGAATAGTTAATTTTTTCTTTGCCATTTATATTTCCTTCCTGCATCAGACCATAAAAAAAGCCTATGCAAAACATGCATAGGGACGAGATTTAATCGCGGTTCCACCCTAATTCAGGAAATAATTCCTGCTCTTAATTAAATTGACTAGAGGTGCCTTTTCCCAGATGCTCTCCCACTGTTCAGCACTCGCTTAACAGGTACTTTTTTTATCCTCATTATCGCCAAAATACATTATTATTTTACCATAAAAATCAATGAAGCAGAAGACTCATTCGTTTAATTTAAGTTCATCTAAAAACTTTTTAGTTTTAAGGTTAAGATCAATCGTTTCCTGATATATGCGGTCAATAGCCTTACGAGTCGCCTTTTTTGTAGCAGTGTTAATCTTAATATTGCCTAACCGTTCAAAAGGAAGTAAAAAGATTGTTCTTAAAACAGCAGTTTCCTTTGGCTTTAAATGTAATCGCCCAGGATCTGTATCAAAATGTTGACTACATAAAATGCCACCGCTTTTAATGGAATAATCAAATTCGCCTTGTTCTTTACCACAAATAACGCAATGACGCATTTCCGGCTCAACACCATAAGCTTGCAACAGTTGCATTTGCACAATTTGAGTAATCATTTCAGGATCAGTTCCAGCGTCAATTTTTTGCAACGCAGAATTTGCTAGATTATAGTATTTACCCAGATTTTGATATTCAATAAAAGCATGATCTATCAAATCAAGGATAAAAGAAGCATAAGCATTTTTAGTTAAATCATTAAACAAGCCATTAAATTGACTGACATTTTTGTATGTTCTGAGCGTACTCAGACCGTGACCAGTAAAATATATGACATAAGTGCCATAGGAAAAATTAAGTAAAGATGCACCTAGTTTTGATTTTGGCTTAAGTGCTCCATGAGCAAGTAGAGTAACTATTCCATTATTCTTGGTCATTATTTTCGCCAATAAATCTGCCTCACGGTACTTTTGCCTTTTAAAAATAATTCCCTGCACTTCTTTTAATTGTCGAGCCATTTTAGCTAAAATCCTTGGGATTATAGCCTACTTGCTTTAAAAAGCGTGGATCAGAACGCCAATTATGCTGAACTTTAACCCAGAGATGCAAATTGACTTTTTCACCTAACAAATCTTCAATTTGATGTCGGGAATTAATGCCAATCTGCTTAAGCATCTTTCCGCCTTTACCAATAATAATCCCTTTCTGACCATTCTTTTCAACATAGATGGTAGCTTCAATTTGCAGTTTGTTGTTTTCATGCTTATTCATTTGTTCGACCCAAACAGCGGTAGCATGAGGAACTTCTTCAGCAGTCAGGTTTAAAATTTGTTCACGAATTAATTCTGCCACCATGAAATATTCGGGACGATCAGTTACTTGATCTGTTCCATAATATTTAGGTCCTACAGGTAAATATTGATGCAAAACCTGAATCAGATCACTAATTCCTATTCCCTGCGTTGCAGAAACTGGCAAGAACTCCTTAAAAATATTTAATTGACGATATTGCTCAATTATAGGTAGCAGTGCGTTAGGATTAACCTGATCTACTTTATTAATAAGAAGCAAAACTGGAATTTTTGCTTTTTTCAACAAATCAGCAATATAAGCATCTCCTTTGCCCATTTTTTCTGGTTCAACCATAAATAAAATGAGATCGACATCGTTTAAGCTAGACAAGCTCGCTTTATCCATATAATTATCTAAATCAAGGTAAGGCTTAAATATACCGGGAGTGTCAACAAAAATTGCTTGCATATCATCTGTGGTTAAAATACCAGAAATCTTGTTACGCGTAGTCTGCGGCTTACTCGAGGTGATAGCAACTTTTTGACCTACTAAATAATTCATTAGAGTAGACTTACCAACATTTGGTCTTCCTAATAAAGCAACAAAACCAGATTTATTTTTCATATCATCAGTCATTATTTTCCTCTGCCTTCATCAAGTTGATCCGGATATAGTGGTAACCCATAATCCTCTAAAACTTTACCCTGAATTTTAAACATTACTTTTGCTTCATCTGGTTTAATATGATCATACCCATTAAGATGCAGAAAACCGTGAACCAAGGTATAACCAAATTCACGGTCCCAACCTGTGCCATAATCCTTGCTATGACGCATAATCACACTTGGACACATAAATAAGTCGCCTATGTCTTCACTGAATTCTGGGTCATTTTCAAATGCACTGTAATCTAACAGGTCTTCACCATCTTCAATGGCAAACGAAATAACATCAGTCGGTCTGTCTTTACCACGATATTTTTTATTAATCTCATTGCTTTTTTCTTCACCAACTAAATTAATACTCATTTCCAAGTTATTCTTTTTAGCAATATCATTTTTGGCAAGCAAAAGAAGTTCATTAATCCATTTCTTCCAATCACGCGTTTTATCATCAAGAAAACCAACTTCATCATTGAAAGTAATATCAATTGGGTTCATTAATTTTATTTATCTTCCTTTTCATATGCGTTAATAATCTTGGCAACCACTGGGTGACGAACAACATCGTTAGCTGAAAACCAAATAAATTTTATTTCAGCAATGTTTTGCAAAATTCGGTGAGCATCAATTAATCCACTACGTTGTCTCCCAGGAAGATCAACTTGTGTCATATCACCATTAACAATCATTTTTGAATTGAAACCAAGTCTTGTTAAAAACATTTTCATCTGAGCATCTGTGGTATTTTGAGCTTCATCCAAAATCACAAAAGCATCGTCCAAAGTGCGGCCGCGCATATAAGCTAAAGGGGCTACTTCAATAACTCCCCGTTCCATCAAATGATCAGTGGTATTTGTTCCTAATATGGCATAAAGAGAGTCATAGATCGGCCTTAAGTAAGGATCAACTTTTTCTTTTAAATCACCAGGCAAAAAGCCTAATGACTCACCCGCTTCAACAGCCGGCCTGGTTAACACAATTCTAGAAACTTCTCCTCTTTTAAAAGCAGCAATTGCACATACCACCGCTATGAATGTTTTACCAGTACCGGCAGGACCAATACCAAATACAACATCATTTTTTTCAATGGCTTCTACATACTTTTTCTGCCCCATATTTTTAACTCTAATCGGTTTGCCTTTAGCATCCCGAATTAAAATTTTTTTGTATAAGTCAGGGAAATATTCCGTAGTACCTTTATCGGCCATTTTCATAGCACTCACAACATCAGCGGGACCAATGTTGATATTGGCATTAACTACATTATCCAAAGCTTGCAGAACAGCTGAAACTTTCTTGATATTTTTATCTTCACCCTGAATAGCAATGCTATTACCAGTGTCAATTACACTAGTATTATAGCCAGTTGATAACAGATTCAAGTTACTATCATTAACTCCAACTAGTTTTTGGATATTTTCAGGATTTTTAGGAATAAAATTGGTTTGGGCCAAATAACTCTGCTCCTTTTCTTGCGTTTAACCTAACTGCTTGCGCACCGCATTAGAAGCTGCTTTACCATCAGCTTTACCTTTTATTTTGGGCATCAAAGCTTTCATCACTTTGCCAAAATCAGACTTGCCCTCAGCTTTAGTTTCAGAAATTGCTTGGGAAACAGCCTGTTTTAGCTCTTCATCTGTCATTTGCTTAGGCAGATAGTTTTCAACAATAGCTAATTCCTGTTTGGTTTCAGCTACTAAGTCGTCTCTATTAGCCTTGGTAAATTCTGCAATTGATTCTTCACGCTGCTTTTTTTCTCTGCTGAGAACTGTCAGTTCTTCATCAGCGGTTAAATCATGACCAGCTTTAATCTTTTCATTCATCAAAGCTGCTTTTATCATACGCACTGTGTTTAATTTTACTTTATCACGTGCTTTCATTGCGTCTTTCATATCTGACATTATTTGCTCAGACAAACTCAAATAAATTCCCTCTTTCTGTGTAAAGTCTAGATAAATTATATCAAATTTGAATCTTAGTTTAAATTAAATAATGCCTTAAACTTTTGATATTTGTAATAAAAAAACGACTTCTATCTTTTGATAAAAGTCGTTTGTAATTAATAATGTCTACGTTTACGAGCTGCTTCAGACTTGAGTTTCCTACGAACGCTAGGTTTTTCATAGAACTCGCGCTTACGGTATTCTTGTAGAGTACCGCTTCTAGAAACGGAACGTTTAAAACGACGAAGAGCATCATCAATAGACTCGTTTTCGTGAACGACTGTCTTGGCCATATGTGATCCCTCCTTCCATTTCTTGACGTTACCGTCATACATTTAACTAAATTATATCAAACATCAACAATCGGTCAATACAAACGTTCAATATTTTTTAGAAAAAAGTTAATCTGTTAATGACTTTGGTTAAATTGTATAATAAATGCAAAAAGGAGTAAATGATGGCTGAAGAAACACCAAAAAAAGAAGTTAACATTATAATTATTTCAGATTCTGCAGGAGATACAGCGTTCAATAATGCTGTAGCTGCCGCAGCACAATTTCCTGACGCGCAAATCACTTACAGAAGATATCCTTTCATAATTAACAAAGAAAAATTAGAGGAGACTTTTGAAGAGATAATACAATACCCTAATTTGTTACTTATTTACAGCCTGGTAAAAGATGAAATGCAAATACCAGTTATTCGCTTTGTCAGAGAACATCACATCGAAAGCGTAGATATTCTGTCACCTGCAATTGAGTCTATCCAAAAATTGACTGGTCTTAAACCTGAGCAAAAAATTGGTGCTCAGCACAAAATGAACCAAAAATACTTTGATCGGATTTCAGCAATGGAATTCGCTGTCATGTATGATGACGGGAAGGATCCTAAAGGTTTTTTAGAAGCAGATGTTGTTCTGCTAGGGGTTTCCAGGACTTCAAAAACCCCTCTATCCCTATTTTTAGCAAACAAAAACTTGAAAGTAGCAAATTTACCGCTTGTGCCTGACACCCATATTCCTAAAGAAATATATCAAATTGATCCTAAAAAGATTATTGGTTTGACTAACGATTTATCCGTTTTAAATGAAATTAGGCGTGAAAGAATGATTTCTTATGGTTTGAGTCCTGATACGTCTTACTCTAATACTGATGCGATTAAAAAGGAATTAGATTCTGCGCAAAAACTCTATGATAAATTAGGCTGTTTTGTAATTAACGTTGCGCACCGCTCAATTGAAGAAACAGCAGCTATCATAATGAATCATTTAGGAGTCCAAAAATAATTTCTAGTGGAATTTTTAACTGATAATGGCTAATTTAAAAAAGCGCCAAGTTTAAGAATATCTAGGCTGATTAATTGCAGTAAGGTGGCTCAAAAAATAAAATAGAAGTAGGCAATAACAGATTTTAGTTCATAGAAAGGGCCAAATTATGCAAGCAAATAATGAAAAACTAGATACTGCGATTTTCGCTGGTGGGTGCTTCTGGTGCATGGTTAAACCTTTTGATTCACTGCCTGGAATTAAGAAAGTGATTTCTGGATATACAGGAGGCCATGTCCCTAATCCTACTTATGAGCAAGTTTGCACTGGAACTACCGGTCACACAGAGGCCGTGGAAATAACTTTTGATTCTGAAATTATACCGTATCAGAAATTATTGGACTACTATTGGCAAGTAACGGATCCTACAGATGCAAGCGGACAATTTCAAGATCGTGGAGATAACTATCGTCCAGTAATTTTTTATAATTCCCCTGCTCAAAAAGAAGCAGCTGAAAATTCAAAAGAAGCTTTACAAAAAAGCGGCAAATTTGATGACCCCATTGTTACTCAAATTGAGCCTGCTAAGCCGTTTTATCCTGCAGAAGATTACCATCAGGATTTTTACAAAAAAAATCCTTTCCGGTACAATCTTGAAGAGTCTGGTGGCAGAGCAGATTTCATAAAAAAACATTGGCAAAATTAACCAAAGTTTTGCCCATAAGTGCTTTAAATTTTATGTAGTTGTGTTAGTATACTTAAGAAAAATACTAGTTTTTATATTTAATATGAAAACTAGTATTTTATTATTTTATAAAAAGTTAACTAAAGTGCTTACTAAAAAAGGATTTATTAACAATGGATCAACTTGACGCGTTCAATCGGCGGTATAATCTACTATCAAAAATTTCTGCATCTTTTTTTTATTCATTAGCGGTTGCTGTAGCTTTAAATTTCTTTTGGACACCCGGCCACATGTACTCTTCGGGGGTAACTGGTTTTGCACAATTGATTAACACTATGAGCGAGCGATTTTTACCATTTACCTTGTCAACTTCAGTCCTTTATTTTGTTCTTAACTTGCCCCTGCTTCTTTTAGCATGGGTAAAGATTGGGCATAAATTTACCTTCTTTACCATTATTACTGTCATACTTGGTTCAATTATGATGAGAGTCATTCAACCGGTGAATATGCATATTGACCCCCTTGTCTGTGCTATTTTTGGTGGTATGATCAACGGACTGGGAACAGGTTTTGCTCTGAAGAATGGTATTTCAACTGGTGGACTGGATATCATTGGCATTGTTATTCAAAGGAAAACGGGTACCAGTTACGGTAAAATCAGTATTTTGATTAACCTGATTATCATTGCTGCTGCCGGTTTTGCTTTCGGCTGGACCCGTGCCCTTTATTCAGCCCTGACAATTTTTATCAATGGTCGCGTAATTGATGCTGTATACACCCAACATCAAAAATTACAGATCACTATTGTTACAGAAAAGCCTAAAACAATCATTGATGGTATTCAGGAAAAAATGCACCGGGGCATCACTATCTTTCATGATGTTGAAGGTGCGTACAGTCATAACGAGAAAAAAGTACTAATTACTGTTATTGATAGATACGATATGTATGACGTTTTACATATTGTTAAAAAAAGCGATCCTTATGCTTTTATGAGTGTTACCGAAGTAGAACGAGTTTATGGCAGTTTTAAGGAACAAGAAATAGTTTAAGTAGTAAAAAGGCCTGATTTTGACATCAGGTCTTTTTACATAATTTTATTATTTAAAAAGTTTACGGTATTCACCATATCCTCTTTGTTCCAATTGATCGAAAGGAATAAAGTTTAAAGCAGAGGAGTTAATGCAATATCTGAGCCCTCCTTTATCACTGGGTCCATCATCAAAGACATGTCCCAAATGTGAATCACCTTCTGGACTCTTAACCTCAGTTCTTTCCATATTATGTGATTGATCACGGTGATAAACCAATTTCTTAATTGGCCTGGTAAAACTAGGCCAGCCGCAACCAGCATCATATTTATCTTCACTTGAAAACAAAGGCTCCCCTGAAACAATGTCGACATAGATTCCCTTTTGATAAAAATCATCATATTTTCCTCTAAAAGGATAATCTGTTGCTGCTTCCTGAGTAACTTGAAACTGGTCCGGTGTTAGTTCTTTTAGCCTTTTGGCTTTTTGATCTTGATCCATTTATCTCACGCTCCTTAATTAACTATAACAAAATTTGGGATAACACACTAAACTAAAACTTTACAAAAAACACTTTTTCTTAATTTTAATTAGATACATACTGGGTTATAATATGGTTTCAATAAATAAAGGAAGGTTCTTTTTTATGCCAACATTAGCAAAAAATTTATCAGCAAAAATTAATTCGAAAATTAGTAACATACCTAATCCAGCGATCAGATCCTTCAATCAAAAAATTTCCACTATACCAGGAATAATAAAATTGACTATTGGTGAACCTGACTTAAATACTCCAGAACACATAAAAAGAGCGGCAATTGAGGACATCAAAAATGATGACTCTCATTATGCTCCTGAAGCTGGAAAAGAAAAATACTTGCAAGCTGTTAGCAAATATCTAGCAAAAAGCTTAGGTGTTACATATGATCCCAAAAGTGAACTCTGTGCGACGGTTGGAGTTTCTGAAGGATTGAATATTGCCGCTATGACTTTACTCAATCCCGGTGAAAAAATAATTGTGCCTACCCCTGTTTGGGGAGTCTATTTCGGAATCATAAAAATGGCTGGTGGAATTCCAGTTCAAGTAGATACTTCTAATGATCATTTTCTTTTAACTCCAGAAAAATTAACGGAAACTTTGGAAAATGAAGGAAAAGGCGCAAAGGTTGTTATTATCACTGATCCGTCTAACCCAACAGGCCGAGTTTATTCAAAGAAAAACTTGCAAGAATTAGCAGCTGTTATTACCAAATACGACATTTTCGCTGTCAGTGATGAAATCTATGCTGAATTAATTTATGGTCAAAAAAAGCATTATTCATTGACACAATTCATTCCTGATAGAACTGTTTTATTATCGGGGCTTTCAAAAAGTGTTGCCATGACTGGATGGCGTATAGGCTATATAGCTGGACCTGCTGAGTTAATGAAATCAATGATAAAGGTGAATTCATTTTTAATTTCCGCAGTGACTGACAATGTTCAAGCAGCCGCTACAGAGGCTTTGAATCACGGAGATCAGGACTATGTTGCTGCGCGAAAAAAATATCAGAAGCGCATGCATCTTCTTCAGGATGGACTTGAGAAAAATGGCTACACTATGGCTACTCCTGAAGGGGCATTTTATATTTTTGCTAAAATTCCAAGTAAATTTGGCTGTGATGATGTAGCGTTTGCCAATGATTTAGCTGAAAAAGCCAAAGTTGGGGTAACACCTGGCAGTTATTTCGGTGCTGGCGGACAAGGATATGTGCGCCTATCCTATGCTTCATCTGATGAAAACTTAAAAGAAGCTATTAAACGTATTAGTAGTTATACTGAAAGCAATTAAAAAGCTGATTTATTGAGTTACTATTCTTTGATAGGTTAAACTTTAATGGTAATTGTTTTTATTTTTGAGAAAGGGTAATGATTATGCAAGTAACAATGAAAAGTGAGCCACTGTCAACTAATGGAGAACCAATCAAAATTGGTGACCAACTGCCAAATTTTCAAGTAAAAAGGTCGGATGGTTCAGTTGCATCAACTAATGATTTGGTTGATAAGACTACATTGATTAGTGTAGTGCCTAACATCAATACAAGCGTTTGCAGTATTTCTACTAAACGCTTTAACAGCGAAGTCGATAACTTTGATGGCATTAATTTCTATACTATTTCTACCAATACTCCAGAAGAACAGAAAAAATGGTGTGCTGCAGAGGGTGTATCCAAAATGGAGCTTTTGTCAGACGAGAGTTTTGACTTTGGCAAAAAAATGGGTTTGTTTATTGACGCTACGAAATTCGATTCCAGAAGTATCTGGATTGTAGACGAAAATAAAAAAGTCTTCTATCAAGAACTTATTCATGAGTTAACCAATGAACCTGACTATGCAAAAGCACTCGTATTTTTACAAAATTTGCGGTAATTATGTATAAAAAGAAGCGGTTAAGGAAATTTTTCTTAACCGCTTTTTTAGTTTAAAAAACTGGGTGATCCAATACAATCCAATTAGCAAAAGTTTGGTCTGATAAGTCAACCTTGTCCGGCTTTAACAAAATCTCTTTTGCTTTTAATACCAAAGGCGAAGAATTCGCCAGATTGAGTTGTTCTAGAGGAACTGATACAGCTCCTAAAGAATCTTGCCCCGTAAACTGTTTAACTGTAGTTTGTAAATTACCACTAAACTTATTGATTTTATAAAAAACACAGATATGTTGATTAAAATGCCATTGTTCATAGTCCCATGGATATCTAAATGAGGTAACACCAATTTGATCATAGTCTTGCACAACTAATCCAGTTTCTTCGTTAACTTCTCGCTTAACCGTATGGTCTAATGGCTCTCCATCTTCCAAACTGCCGCCTGGCAAGTCATAACGATTTATATAAGGTCCACCCTCTTTTTTGATAACAACTAAACTTTGTTGATCGCCAATAATACCATAACACCCGAAGGCACGGTGAAATTTATCAGTCATAAAATTATCCTCCTAGTATAAAAACTGAATAATAATTTTCTCATTATTAAATACTAAAAGCAATTTTATTTAAAGCCTAGTTGCAGCCCTGGCAAGAGGAACAGTAGAATTATATATTTTATGATATAAATGATAGTTTTTTTTGTAAAGTGCGGTGTTATGTGGATCTGGCGCAATAATTTCATTATATTTTACAAATACATTGATGCAGCTATTCCAGTCTTTAAACCAACTGCACCCCATCGCTGCAATCATAGCAGCACCAATCCCAGGTCCTTGTTCATTCTTTAAAGCAATAATATTTTTACCGAAGACATCAGCTTGTAATTTCAGCCAAAATTTACTTTTGGCACCACCACCGATAGAAATTATATTATAAATAGTTTTGTTATTTTGCTCATAAATTGATATTAAATCTTGTAAGCTGTATGTAATACCTTCTATGACGGCTCGACAAAAATCATTTCTCGTTGATGTATTACTTATACCTGTAAAGCTTCCGCGAATGAAAGAGTCTGAATAAGGGGTTCTTTCTCCATTAATATAGGGCGTGAAAAATAATTTATTTGCACCTAAATCTGACTTTTGCGCCATCAAAAGTAGCTCATGAAAAGATTTCTGAGGAAAGAAAGTATTCTTAAACCAACTTAAGGATTCACCGGCTGCTAAAGTAACTCCCATTGAATAAAAGTGATCAGGTATTGCATGATGTTCCATTTGCAAAGTTCCTTCATAGGGTGTGTGTGGACTTTTCTCATCTGCCAAAATAACTCCTGAAGTACCAATACTACATAGTATATTTTGTGAATTCAGAATACCAGAACCAATCGCAGCGACAGCATTATCCCCTCCTCCAGCAAATATTTTCGCGTCCTGATTTAAACCTGTCTTTCCACAAACTTCATGCAGGGGAAAACCAATAAAATCTGTAGAATTTACCAGCTCGGGACAATAATATCTAGGAACTTTAAAAAAATTCAAAATTTCATTGCTCCAGCAATCATGTGCAATATCCAACATTATTGTTCCCGTAGCATCTGAATAATCAGTGTTTATTTTGCCAGTCATTTTATATCTGACATAATCTTTGGGCATCATGAAGTATCTAATCCTAGCAAAATTATTTGGTTCATTTTTTTGTAACCATAATAACTTAGGCAAAGTAAAACCAGCAGTAGCCTTATTGCCAGTAATTTCTACTATTTTTTTACCGAAATTTTCGTTTATATACTTAGCTTCAGTTGCTGTCCTGCCATCGTTCCATAATATTGCTGGTCGAATAATTTCTTTATTTTTATCCAAAATTACCAGGCTATGCATTTGTCCAGAAAATGATATTCCATCAATTTTTGCAAGATTTCTTATCTTGATCATGATTTTTTTAATGGCTTCTAAAGTGCCTTGAACCCAATCGTTAGGATTTTGCTCACAAAAACCTTCAGCTGAATTATAGACTGGATAATTTTCTTTTTCTTGATCTATTATTTTTCCTGAATAATCTAGGCAACTAACTTTCACTGCACTAGTGCCTAAGTCTATTCCTAATACATATCTTTCCATTATTTATTTTTATAAGGGTTAAATTGAAAATTTAGTTTTTTGGACCAAATTGGATAATCACCAAATAACAAGCGGTAAGGGAGTTCATCTTCCTCTATTTCAGGTATTCGAGGAATGGGCTTATAAAAATTGTTATCCAAATTATCATTATTTGTTTTAGAAACCTCCCAAGCCATTACTTTACCTGTTTCCGCTTCAACATTCCATTTATGGTAAATTCCAGGTGTAGCAGTCAAACTTTCACCCGGCTGCAATTTGATAGTTGTTCCAGCTGGAACTACAAGTTTTTCTCCATCCTTAACTATTTTAACCTCTTTTTGTCGATCAAACTCACCTGTTTCAGTTGAATTCCATACTCTGATTAATAAATTTCCTCCACCACGATTAATAGTATCTTCTTCTTTTAATTTATGAAAATGGTATGGTAGTTCTTGCCCTTCTTCTAAGAATAAAATCTTCTCACAATAGGGTTTAGGATAAACGTCAGTATGATCATAATTACCATTTCTAAATGTGAACGCAACCAGACCATATTTACTAAAATCATCGCTGCCAAAATCAGTTACATCCCAGCCTAACATATTATCTACAATTTCACGGTATCTTTCCTCTAAGTTAGTCCAATTATCAATATTCCAACTTGCAAATTTTGGAAAATACACTTGTTTTTCTTTTGCAAAAGAAATATCTTTTTGCAGAATTCTATTAATTTGTGATCTTTTCATTTTTGACCTCACTAAAATCAAATTTCAAGTTAAATTTAACTATTTCATCCGGTTTTATGTATTTTAATTTGTTATTTTTATTAGCCTGAATAAAGCCATTTACATCATTTGTACCTGGCTCTAATCCTAAAACATAGTTTTGATTTCGTTCCAAACGCCATTCATTCAATACGGGGAGTGTTTTACTACTAAATTTAACTTTTAAAGAAAGGCCTGTTTCTGGACTAATTAAACTATATTCAGATTTTCTTAACGTATGAAAATACACTTGCTCAGGTTTGCTCATTTCAGGTTCTTTCAGTCTAAAAGGGTATTCACCTTTAATTTTATGATACTTACGATCACAACTTTCATCAGGCTGAAAAAATATTTTTGTTTCGGGCGTTAAAAAAGGATAGCCAAAATTGTTATGGTACAAAAGCATGTAAGGGACAGTTTCGTCTCCAGCATTTCTTAAAGCATCATCTATACTGATACTTGTCTTGTTTGTATAAACAGTAATTTTACGGTGTAGAATTAAATTAGGCCCAAACATCTGTGAATCAGCAATGTTACCTTCAACTTGAATCTTATCTTTAAAAATCTTATAGCTGAAATTATATGCCGGTGTATTGCTAACAGTACCATGTAAACCGCGCTGATTATCAGAGCTTCCCATGTATGTCAAACCGCCTGTTGTTAAGAAACCAACATTGAAATTGCGCAAAAAGCCTTTGTCATTGTTTTCATTAAAATAAGTACTATTTACAAGACCCGTTGCCGATAAGAAAGATATATTCTTGCCGTCTAATTTTAATTCTGTTATATCCATTCCTCTGTCTAATGCAATTGTAATTGAAAAGCCACTGGCTGTAGCTATTTCATAAGCTTTTAATCCAGTAGCCTTTCCTTCAAGAAATTGAATATATTTGACAGAATTAAGTTGTGCTTGATTGCCAATATATTTTTTTGAATTCTTGCTTCTCATTTATCCTATACTAATATCTCCTAAATCAACATCTTTTTCTTCTTTCTTCTCACTTTCTACACTAACTGGTCGTTTTAAAAGAAAGAAAACTATTCCGGTAACCAAACTACCTATAAGAAGAGCAATTAAGAATTGAACAGGCCTTGACATGGTTGGGACTGCAAATAATCCAGAAGCAGGAATTTTTGAATCCGCACCCCAGAGCATTGAAAGTCCCCCTCCAATAGCACCACCACAAGCAGTTGAAACTATTGATCTCCATAAATCATTAAGTACAATTGGTAAACTACCTTCGGTTATTTCACATAAACCCATTGGAAATGCTGTTTTCAAAGTATTCACCTCGGTTTGAGTATAAATCTTCTTGTGAAAGAGTTTTTCAAGGAAATAAGCAAAAGTAAAACCAAAAGGTGTCACCATAGAAGCTAAAATCAAAACAGTAATTGGCTCATTAACGCCTTCTGCCTGCATAGCTAACACAAAAGCAAAAACAGTTTTATTAATAGCACCACCGTAATCAACTGATGCCAAAATTCCAATAATCGCACCATAAAAAAATTTTTGGCTCGAAGGTAGTTGCGTCAAATATCTGGTAAGCATTCTTTGGCCTTCAGCAATTGGCGCACCTAAAATGTAAAACATGACAGCAGCCGACAAGATCGATGACAAAAATGGTATTATTAGCGTTGGCATTAAACCTTGAGCCCAATTAGGAACCTTTATTGTCTTAACAATTAAAATTGTGAACCAGCCAGCAACATATCCTCCGATTAAACCGCCTAAAAAGCCGGCTTTAATCATATTTGAAATGAGACCGACCAAAAATCCTGGAGCAATTCCTGGTTTGTCAGCAATTGCAAAAGAAACCCCTGTAGAAACAACTACTGGAAGAAGACCTAAAATTAGACTTCCCGCAGTACTGAAAGCATCCCATACACCGATCGTGCCTGTAAAGTTGGTAATGTTTTTACCTCCAAAGATATTACCAACTGCTAATAACAATCCACCCGCAACTACAACGGGAATTAAATATGAGATTGCTGTTAAGGCAGGTTCTTTAATTTTGACTATAATTTTATTTTCAGCCATTTTCAAACCTCTATTTAACATTTAAAGCTGAATGTAATTTTTTAATCAGTTTATTTGGACTTTGTATTGCAGTATCCGTTGAAATTTGAACGACTTTTTTACCTTTAAATCTTTCTCTTCCTGTTATTTTTACGTCAACTGCTAACAAAACAACATCGGCTTCTTTAATTTCCTCTGGCGTTAATGCATTTTCAGTTCCAATAGTCCCTTGTGTTTCTATATGAACTATATCTCCGCAATCTTTCGCTGCCTGCTCAATTTTTTCTTTAGCTATGTACGTATGAGCAATACCAGCTGAACAAGCTGTTATACCAACAATTTTCATTCATCAACATCTCCTTTATTATTTAAAAGCATCAATCACTTCCTGAACGGATTGAGCCTTTTTTAATTTGTCAACAACTTGCTTATGTCCTAATCTGCCAGCAAATATTGACAATAATTTTAATTGATTTTTTGCTGAATCAGTATCATTGCTTACAGCAAACAAAATCACTATCCTAATTTTTTCGTTATCTAATGATTCCCATTCAATGCCCTGGCTCAAAATTCCAATAGCAACGCCAATATGCTTAACATCATCACTTTTTCCATGAGGAATTGCTATACCTTGTCCAATTCCGGTTAGCCCTTCTCTTTCTCGTAAGTAAATATCTTTGACAAAAGGATCAACTTTATCAATATAATTGGCTTTTTTAAACAGTTCCGCTAATTGAACTATAACCTCATGCTTGTTTTTAGCATTAAGGCCAATCTTTATAACCTTAGGATCTAAAACAGATGTAATACTTTCCATATGTAAAACCAAATATTTTTATGCTTTAAATGTTTCGGTTTGGAAGTTTTCTACTTTGTATGGTACTTCAACCGGTTCTTCATGCTCAAAATATAAATGAGTTGTATTGACTGCCTTGCAAAGTTCATTCTTATGATGCACTACTTTTTGTTCTTCAATCATTGCTTCAGGAAACATTAGTTTTGGTTCACGCATTTCGTTAGGATCACTATTGTCTAGTAGGTGCCGCAAACCAGTTGCAAATGCAATTTTGATATCACTTGAGATATTTATTTTATTAATGCCATTTTCAATAGCTTCTTGAATTTTATCATCAGGATTATTTGAGGCTCCATGTAAAACCAATGGTACATCTACAGCCTCAGAAACTTGTTTGGCAATTTCTGGTTTTAATTTAGGCTGTACATCTTTTGGATAAAGACCATGAGCAGTGCCTATTGCTATTGCCAAGGAATCGACATTGGTTTTTTCAACAAAGTCCTTTGCCATTTCAGGTGTGGTGTAATGCACATCATTTGTCAAATGGCCATTGACGTCATATCCAGTATTAGCTATTGTTCCAATTTCAGCTTCAACTGATATTCCAGTAGCGTGAGCTGCTTCAACTACTTTTTTGGTAATAGCTACATTTTCATCATATGGCTTCATAGAACAATCAATCATAACACTGGTAAAACCGAGATGAATAGCGTGTATGCAATCTTCATAAGTAGCACCATGATCTAAGTGCAAAGCAATTGGTAAATCAGTTTTACTGATACCCTGTAAAACTTGTCCTACAAAGTTATCACGCAGAAATGCCAATTCAGTTGGATGAATTGCCATTATAAAAGGCGTTTGATCTTCGATACATTTTTCCAGAGTTGCTGTGAAAAGTTGTCCCGACCCTGCATTGTATGCTGGTATTGCGAAGTGATTTTTATGAGCTACATCTAATAATCTTTTTCCTGTTACTAAAACCATTTTTACCTCCAAAAATTAATAAATTATATTATCTGAAAAACAAACTTTTTATGGTCCACTTTTCATAACTTTTTCTCCTTTATAGATATTTTTCGATTTCTTGTGCTGTCTGACACTGACTTATTCTGATAACGAATTTTTTATTCGCAAATTTGCGAAATATTTTAGTCATTCTCTTGATTCTCTGATCATTGCTTTTAGATTTCCGGCTGATTACCAAAACTAAACAAGTGTTTACAGCCGTATTGTCTGGACATTTCCATTCATCTATTTTTGGTGTCAACTTACAAATTATTAAACTAGGTATTACCTCCTGTTCTAAAATAATGTGAGGAAATGCTATGCCATGACCAAAAGCAGTATTTTTAAGTTTTTCTCTCGTTTGCATACTTTTCAAAATCTCAACCTGTGACATTCCTTTTTTAAATGCAACAATTTGTGATATAAGAGAAAAAAGGTCTTTTTTTCCTATTTTTTGGTGAATATTCATTTTTACAAAAAAATCATTGTTGTTTTTGAATTCTGAGAACTGCTTGTCTGACATTTTTTTCATCTTCTTTTGTTAGAAAGGCACTGACCAACTCAACAGGTACATTAGTCTTGATCGTTATTGGTACTGTACTTATTATTAAGTCAATATTTTTATATTTTTTTAATATGTCTTCTATCTCAAAACTGGAACCTAATCCGATAACTTTTAATTGTGGCATTAATTTTCTTATTTTGGCCGAGATTATTTCTGATGTGCCAATTCCTGTAGTACAAATAATGTAAACACGTACTCTCTTATTTCTTTCTGGTTGAGCTTCCAAATACTTAACAAAGTAAAGACAGATAAAGCCTGTTTCATTATCAGAAATTGTTGGTAAATTAAATTTATGACTTACTTGTTCAGAAGCCAATTTAGTAGCTACAAAGACTGGCTTGTATTCCAATTTAATATCATTTAATAAAGCATTTGGTAATGAAACTTGCATTTTCAAACGAATAATCATTGAAAAAATATGATTTTTGATATCATTTAATATGTATTTGCTAAAATTAGTTTTTAAAAATTGTGAAACTAAAGTAATGTATTTTTCAGAAACTTGCTCCGCTAATTTATGATCATCGGATGTTATTTCACATTTTTTATCACTTAATCGCGATGAAATCAGGTACTCGAATAAATAGTATGTTTCAACCTCTAATGACAGAGGCTGTACATTTAAATAACTTTCGATATTTTGAATAATTTTTTGACATATCTTAAAAATTTCCGGATTTTCCCGCGATTTTCTTTTTATGCTTGATTTTGATTCAACTGAATAATTTACTGACTTATAGGTTCTGGCTCTGTTTAAAAGAATATAAATATGCGTAAAAAAATTAATATTATAGGGATATGGAAGATTATTATTTAAAGACTTCACGGCAAATTTTAATTGCTCTAATGCAAAATCAAAATCTTTATCATCATATTTTCCAATGCTATTTCGTAAACTACTAATTTCTGTTGTGTTATTAACATGTAAAACAACTTCAATAATGGCATTTCTAATATTCTTTTCGGTACCTTTGATGCTTAAAAAGCGTTGTTTGCGGACTAATGACAAATTCCATTTTTTAATTTTCGCAGTAATCATTTTTTCATCACTTTGAATCACCGCTTCACTAACGTATAAACTATTAATAATATCCGTTATTGAAACTGCTTTAGGAGAGGCAATCAAAAGTCTGGTTAAAATATTTTCTTGACGTTCATTAATTTGTGATAGTGTAGTTGAATTCTTGTGTTCGTACTTTAAATAATTTTGATAAACTAACTCAAATCCTTGACTTCTTTTTGATACAATTATTTTTTCTGGAAAATTTTTATTTAACTGATCGATCCTCCTAATTATTGTTTTACGTGAGACGTGTAACTCTTGTGAAATTTTAGCCGAAGAATTGAAACCATGATTTACTTTTAAATAGTTGATTATGGACTGATTCAAATCTTTAACCATTCCTTTTCTCCTTCCGACATTTTTTATTATATAAGTTTATGAAAGCGCTACATCATAAGAAAATGTCCCCAAGTAAAAATTAATGAGGACAAATAAAAAAGCACAAGAGCTGTGAAAATTTCTTCACAGCTCTTGTGCTCTAATTAAAAAATATTTTAAATTTACTAATCCCAAGTGGTATTTTGGGCAGCGTCTTTTTCAGCCTGTGCTCTTAATTTAGCTTCAATCTTTGCAACATCATCATAATACTTATCTTCAACAACTATGCCTAAATCACTTAACTGCTGATCAGATACAGGTGCAGGAGCATGCATCATTGGTTCAGATGCATTAGTGTTTTTTGGAAATGCCAGTACATCACGAATATTATCTTTTTCTGCAAGAAGCATCGCAAACCGGTCAAGCCCAATGGCAAGACCAGCATGAGGAGGAAATCCCATGTCCAAGGCCTCTAACAAATAACCAAATTGTTCATAGGCACGCTTTTTGGTAAAACCGAGAGCCTTAAACATTTTTTCCTGAATTGACCGTTTGTGAATACGTATTGAACCCCCACCAAGTTCATCACCATTCATAACAATATCGTAGCTACGCGCATGAGCCTTATGCGGTTCAGTATCAAGAAGCTTGATACCTTCGTCATCAGGCATTGTAAAAGGATGATGTGCAGCAATCCATCTGCCGAAGCCTTCATCATATTCAAATAATGGCCAGTCAACTACCCAAATAAAATCGAATATGTGCTTAGGTATAATATCAGTTTCTTTGGCAAACTCACGACGCAAATGATCAAGTGAATCGCAGCAAACTTTCCATTTATCAGCAATAAATACTACTAATTCCCCACCTTTTAGCTCAAATTCATTAATTAGTGCGGATTTATTTTCAGCAGTTAAAAAGCGCGAAATAGGTCCGGAAAATTCTCCATCTTCAAATTTAACCCAAGCCAGACCTTTTGCATGATAGCGCTTAATATAGTCTTGCTTTTTCTCAATTTGTTTACGGGAATATTTTTGTGCGCCGCCTCTAACTGCAATTGCTTTGACAAAACCACCATTGGCAATGGCACCAGAGAATACTTTGAAAGCACTATTTTTAAACACAGAGCTTAAATCGTGAATCAGCATACCAAAACGAATATCAGGCTTGTCAGTGCCGTACTTGTTCATTGAATCAGTCCAAGAAATGCGCGCAATTGGCGTTTTTAATTCAATCCCCATTACATCTTTCATAATTCTCTTTAACAGGCCCTCGGTATAGTCCTGCACCTGTTGTTCATCAGTAAAAGACGTTTCCATATCAATTTGAGTAAACTCGGGTTGTCTATCACCGCGCAAATCTTCATCTCTAAAACATCTTGCCAACTGATAATATTTATCAAAGCCAGCTCCCATCAGTAACTGCTTGAAAAGTTGAGGAGATTGCGGTAATGCATAAAAACTACCTGGATAAATCCTGGAGGGAACTAAATAGTCTCGCGCTCCCTCAGGGGAGGATTTTCCTAACATTGGTGTTTCAATATCGATAAAACCGTTTTGATCAAAAAATTCGTGCGTGGCTTGCAATATTTTGGAACGCAAAATGATCGCATTTTGCAAGCTTGGTCGACGTAAATCCAAATAGCGATATTTTAATCTGGTTTGTTCAGCAACTTCAACATCATCTTTTATTTCAAAAGGTGGGTTCTTTGCTTTATTCAAAATAATGATTTCTTGAGCATCAACTTCAACTTCTCCAGTCTTCATATCTGGGTTAATATTGGAGCGTTTGACTACTTTTCCTTTAACTTGAATAACGAATTCATTTCCCAGTGCGTCAGCGGTAGTCATCAAGTCTTGACCCGAATCATGGTTAACGACTATCTGAACTATACCTTCACGATCGCGTAAATCAATAAATACCAAGTTACCCAGGTTACGCACCCGTTGAACCCAACCATATAAATTTACTTCTTGGTTAAGATATTTGGGGGTAATATTACCACAATAATCAGTTCTTTTTTCTACTTGCTTCATTTTTATTCCTTTAATTGTTTCATTACTGCATTCATATTTTCAAGATCACCAAAACTGAACCTGAAAGTTTGCCCATCAGCAAGACGCTTAACATTTAAAACTCCGTCGGATAATTCTTTGGCGCCAAGAGTAATAACAAATTTTGCATTTGCTCTGTCAGCCTTCTTAAATTGAGCCTTTAATTTCTTTTGGTCAACATCATATTGAGCTTTTAGTCCGTTTTTGCGCAATAAACGGGCAATTTCAACAACCTTTATTTGTGTTTCTTGACCGATATTAGTAATGAAGAAATCAATGCCTTGATCTGCAAAAAGAGCAGGATTTTGTTTTTGTAATACCAGCATTAACCGTTCTTCTCCGATACCAAAACCAACAGCGGGTGTGGCTGGTCCGTCAAATTCCTTAACTAAGTTATCATAACGACCACCGCCTAAAATGGTTGAGGCAGATTCCCAAATACTTTTATCTTCGACCATAAATTCAAAAATTACGCCAGTATAATAATCAAGTCCGCGAACTAAGTCATTATCTATCACATAGTTAATGTCCAATTGATCCAGCATTTCTAAAATCTGATCAAAATTTGCTTTTGATTCTTCATCTAAATAGTCAATTATTCTTGGAGCACCAGGTAAAAATTGCTTATCCTGTTCATCTTTGGAATCTAAAATACGTAAAGGATTTTTTTCTAACCGCCTTTTTGAGTCATCTGAAAGCTGATCTTTAAAAGGTGTAAAGTAATTAACTAAAGCGTCATGATAGTCCTGACGAACCTTAGCATTTCCTAAGGTATTAATATGC
>NZ_CALYQV010000029.1 GCF_945290125.1 uncultured Lactobacillus sp.
AAAGCAGAGCATGGATGAGCGTAAAAATAGTCAGGAGAAATATTAGCTGGCAAAGAAAAAGTGCAATAATGACACTATGCAATAATGACACTAAAGGTAAATTATTGCACCTGGTTTATATTGCTTTAAATAAAACTAAGTTTTTATTGAAACGGAAATACTTTTAATCGTAATTATTTGCTTTGGATGGTAATAGCATTAGAATGATGAACCAAATGTCGCCAATGATTGGGACTATCATGATTAAAATCCACCAAGCAGAATGATTACTGTCATGTAAACGGCGAAAGCGCAAAGATAACATTGCAATCCAGACAACAAAGGATATGATGAGAGAGCTCGTCTTGATGCTCCAATCGCCCCAATTATAAATATCATTAATTGAGTGACCTAATAAACTCTCAACTAAATTCATCAAAACAAAAGCCAATATCCAATTAATAATCACCGGCCACCAATATTCTGAACGATTAGCAGTGCCGGAAAAATTAAAAATATTCTGCCAGAACTTTTTATATGATTTAATCATTAAATATTTCCTCCTACTTTTACCTAATAAATTCATCATAGTGCATTGCAAGAGAATGGGCAAAGATAAAGGCTTTATGTGAATTAATAAGCATTATTTTTGTTTTATTATTATAAAAGCGGTATCTTGAACTTGAATTCATTGAAGGGAGAAAGTACAAATGGACAATAATTTATCAGGCCCGTTAAAGCGCTATCATCATGAAGATTTTCCTAAGCAATCACAGGAATATCCTGGACTGCAAAGTAAAATGGATCCTGCACCTGCTGGTGACATGGCCGACTATGAAGGACATGGATTGTTAAAGGGCCGCAATGCCCTTGTCACAGGTGGTGACTCCGGTATTGGCCGCGCTGTAGCGATTGGCTTTGCCAAAGAAGGAGCAGATGTAGCCATTCAGTATTTGCCAGAAGAAGAGTCAGATGCTAAAGATACAGCTGAATTGATTAAAAAGGCTG
The DNA here is from genome assembly GCF_945290125.1 of uncultured Lactobacillus sp. Classification (GTDB taxonomy): domain Bacteria; phylum Bacillota; class Bacilli; order Lactobacillales; family Lactobacillaceae; genus Lactobacillus; species Lactobacillus rizhaonensis. The sequence goes on from NZ_CALYQV010000029.1 coordinate 988, forward strand.
GACGTAAAGCAGTTTTGCTGCCAGCTGATTTCCGTAAACGTGGCGAAGCAGCAAAAGTTGTTGAGAAAACTGTCAAAGAATTGGGCAGTTTAGAATTACTGGTAATGAACGCAGCTATCCAACAAAATGTTGATGGCATTGAGAACTTATCGCTTGATCAAGTTCACGATACTTTTGAAGTTAATATCATTTCAATGTTTGAGATGGCTAAGGCTGCAGTACTACACATGAAGCCGGGCAGCGTAATTCTGACCTCGACTTCTTTGGAAGGCTTCAGTCCATCACCAATATTGCTTGATTATGCAGCTACCAAAGCAGCAATTGTCAGCTTTTCTATTAATTTGGCTCAAAGTCTTGCACCTAAAGGAATTAGGGTTAACAGTGTTGCACCTGGTCCTGTTTGGACACCTCTGCAAGTTTGTGGAGGTCAACCAACTGCAGCTCTTTCCAAGTTTGGTCAGGAAGTACTGTTGAAACGTGCAGGACAGCCTGATGAAATAGCTCATGTTTATATTTTCTTAGCTTCAAACTTGGCGAGTTATGTAACAGGTCAAGTTTATGGTGCCACAGGTGGACCAGCTATTAACTAAAGTATAATAAATTAAATTTAATTTCCGTTTTTGCCTCTGTGTAAGTAAAAACGGCTTTTTTATGCAAAATTTGCTTTTTGGATAGGGCTTCAGTATATTAAATAATTAATTAGTATTTAATATCCAAATAATAGAGGTGAAGAAATGAATAAAAGTATTTTTCAAAAAATAGCAATACTGTCGCAAAAAAATGCCAGGATTATTGCAGATGAGTGGCACTACGACGGCCAATATGCTTTTTACGATATGAAAAATGATCAAGAAGATTATGATGAAATAATTTCTCCCAAATTGCGTAAAAATAATTACTTTCAGGTTTCGGATATAAACGATAATTTAGTCGCCTTCTTTTGTCTTGATCCAGATAAGGAGAAAAGAGAACAAGTTGAAGTTGGATTGGGATTAGCTCCAAATTTAACTGGTCGTGGTTGGGGCAGCGAATTTATGTCAGTTATTGAAAATTACGTTAAAAATAACTATGATTATCAAGTGATTATTTTAGCGGTTGCTGACTTTAATTTGCGCGTGATTAAAGTCTATCAAAAAGCAGGTTATGTCCAAACAGGTACAAAAAATGTGCATTCAAATGGCGACATCTATAAATTCAATATTATGTCAAAGAAAATTTGAGTTTAGTTTTATAGATATTATATGAAAGAATTGAAGGTGAAAATTATGGATAAAACATGGCAAAAAATGTATGAGGCAGCAAAAAAAGTACAAGGGTTCACTGCCATTGGCCCTCATATGGAAGCTGGTGGAGTCGCTGCTGCTGTTCTAGCTGAATCAGGAAAAATTTATACGGGAGTTTGTATTGACACAGCCTGTGGATTAGGTGTCTGCGCGGAACGCAGTGCTCTTTTTAATATAATTACAAATGGTGAAACTAAAATTAGCAGAGTTTTAGCATTAATGGCAGATGGTAAAAATGGTGCTCCTTGTGGTGCTTGTCGCGAATTTATTGTTCAGTTAATGGAAAAGGATTATCAGCAAGTTGAAATTATGCTGGACTATGAAAAGGACAAAGTTGCTACAATGGGCGAACTAACCCCGCAATGGTGGCTATAATGGATAAAGAAGTAAAACAATTTTGGCAGGATTTTTGCCCAAAGCACAATTTAGCTGCTGACACTAAAGTTGACGCCTGGGCTTTTGGTTATAGTGAAAAAGATGCAAATGAATTGGCTGAGTTAGTTAGGAGAGGCATAAAAACTGCCACAACTTCAGAATATGTACCAGGTGATGAAGATATGCCTAAAGTTGGCGATTGGAACATAATTCTCGATGGTCAAGGTAAACCCGTCTGTGTTGTCCAAGACAAAGTTGTAGAAATTATTCCGTATAATCAAATTTCCGCAGAGCATGCTTATCATGAAGGAGAAGGAGATCGCAGTTATCAATATTGGCGTAAGGTTCATGATCAATTCTTTGAAGAAGAATTTAAAGCCAATGGGCAAAAATTTTATCCTCAAGCGCCAATGATTTGTGAAACTTTTGCAAAAATTGATTAATTGGGACGTTGCAAAATGAAAAGAATATGATATAGTTAAAATAATTTAGAGAAAGAGGTTATTGCCAAAATGGAGAATTAATTTCTGGTTCTATTAGTAAGCAAAAAGTTTGATAGCCAAAGCTTTTGTCATGCTTTTTTGCCGATAATCAGAAATTAGTATTGTCTCTTTGTGGTGATTTTTAAGTTTCACTGGCTTTTTGTGCACTGCTAATCAAATTATGGGCAATTTGGTTATCAGTGCTTTTTCTTTAGCAAAAAGCAGGTGTTAATATGGAATATATTAAAATAACGAATCTGAAAGTAGAGTATCAAGGTGAGGTTTTATTTCAAGCTCCACATTTAAATGTTCAAGACCGGCAAATAGTTGGTTTGATAGGTGATAATGGTGTAGGTAAAACTACGTTAGTCAACATTATTGCTGAAAAGCCTATAATTTTTGAGATAGAAGGGCAAGTTAAACGAAATTGTCATACTATTTTAGTACCCCAAATTTTAAATAGCAGTGAGCAAAGTGGTGGAGAAAAGGAAAAGGCAACTATTGTTCGAGCATTACTTCAGATAAAACAAACTCAGAATTCTCTGCTAATTTTAGATGAGCCGACATCTAATTTAGATATTGAGCAACAGCAATGGTTAATTAAAGTCTTAAACGGCTTAAAACAACCACTTTTAGTAATAAGTCATGATCAGGCTTTTTTAAGTAAGCTTGTCAATGTTATCTGGCAGATCAAGAACCAACAAGTTTATGAATTTAAAGGTACTTATGACGAATACCAGCAATTTCTTAGAACACAAGAAAAAAGGCAGAATACTGAGTATTATCAAAAACGAATTGAAATTAAAAGACTACAAAAAGATCAAAGGGAGTACGAAACTAGGGCTAAAAAATCTACTAAGAAAAAGAAAAGTATTTCTTGGTCCGATTGGAAAATAAAAGATAGCAGCGGTGTAGAAAAAGGCCTTTTTCGTGAAAGTACTTTACTGAAAAGGCGTATAGCTAAAGCAGAAACGACGCTGAAAAAGCCGCAAGTTCATCATCCAATCACTTTAGATAATATTGAAAATATGAACCTGGAGCTATCACAGAAAAGCAGCATAGTCAGATTCAAGACTCAAAGTGTTGCTGTTCATAAAAAGCAATTATTTGCAATAACTAAAGAGCTGAAGATCAAAGGAAAAGAAAAAATAGCGTTAACTGGAAAAAATGGTGCTGGAAAAACAGTTTTTTTAGCAAAATTATTTCACAAAAAACTGGCTGTCTGGCTTAATCCACAGCTAAAAATAGGCTATTTCAAGCAGAATATGGCGCAGGAAACTGAAGAAACAGCTACAGTAAAAGAGGTAATATATAAAAACAGCATTTTTAATAAAACCACTACAATGCAGCTTTTAGGTGACTTACATTTGCAAAGGTCTTTGGATAATCAAGTTAGTGCTTTGAGTGGAGGCCAGCTGGTTTGTTATAAATTGGCAAAAGTGCTTTTAGGTGAGCATAACTTGCTGATACTTGATGAGCCGGACAACTTTTTAGATATTTCATCTATTAATGCTTTAGAAGAATTTTTAAGAAACTATCCGTTTGCTATTATTGTAGTTTCTCACGATCAGAACCTGTTAAAAAACTTAAACTTTACTTCTTGGAAAATAAAAAATCACAAGTTAATAACTCCTAGTGATTTCTCCAGTAAAGAAATTGCTAAGACTGCTAATCAAATCAGTTTATTACAATTTAAATTAGACCAATTGATTTCTGATCCTAACGCTTCATTTACTGACATTGAAAATATTTCCCGGGAAATAAATAAAATTTCTAAAAAGAACTAAGTTTTATTAATTGGGGTAATAGCAGGAAAATTATTGTAGCTAAAACAATTAAAAAAATAAAATTAATTGTCAAAAAGCCTAATAATACTTGCCTGCTATGTACGTGGGCTTGCTTTAAAGCTAATAAATTGGCAAATGATGCTAATGGAGTCCCTAATCCACCGACATTAACGCCAAGAAAGATTGCTGTTATATCTGTGCTGAAGCGTGTAATTAGGAAAGTAGCCGGAACATTGCTGATTACTTGGCTTAATAATATACCTGTTAAGTAAGTGACAAAAGAACTCTGTTTTAAAAGCTGGGACACAATCGTAATGATAACTTTTTGCCTTCCTAAAATGCCTACTATCAGGAAAAAGCCAATGAAAGTAATTAAAGTACCATAATCAACCTGTGTAAGAATAAAGCAGTTTGTAATTAAAATGACTGCCACAACAACAATTGTAGTATAAATTAGCGGTACGAAATGTAGGACACCCGCAAGTGTGACCATGAGTGAAGTAAATGCGATAAATAAAGTAGTTGGCTTAACATAATAGTTTTTAGGTTTCAAAACGGGTAAGGAACTTGCTGGAATTATAAATGTAGTTAATAAAATTAAGGCAAAACTAATAATGGCTAATGGAACAGAAATTTTTAAAAAGTTAATAATAGATAAATGGTAGTGATTATAAATATAGAGATTCTGTGGGTTGCCGAAAGGGGTTAATGCACTTCCAAGATTTGCTGTGATTGTTATCAATGTTAAGGGTAAAATAAAAGGTCCATGAACTTGCTTATGAATTACTAAAAATAAGGGTATAAGACTCAAGATTGCAACATCATTAGTTAAAAACATTGCCAAAAATCCTGCTAATAAAACTAATAGTTGGGTAATTTGGCGGTGTGTGTGAGCTAAACTGATAATTTTTTGGCTAAGATAGGCCAGAGCGTTGATATTAATTAGATACTGAGTTACCAGCATTAAACTGAATAATGATAAAATTGTTTGCCAATTAACATCAGATACTTTGGGTAATGAATGACATACTATACAGACTATAGCTAAAACTATAATTGTGAACCACAATATTTTTTGTTGCTTAATGCTTTTACTAATATTTTTCACGATAACTCACTTTTGAAAATTTATTAATGATTTGCTTTTAGCTTAAATATTTTACTACAAAAGCAAATTAAGCGGAAAATTATAAGAACAAAAGATACACGTAAATTACTAATAACTATTATAATGTTAATAACTAATAGTATAAGTTTAATTAAGGAGGAAAAATGACAAAACCGATTATTGGCATTGCGGGATCTGAAATGATAGATTCTGCTGGAATGTTTCCAGGATACAGACGTAGTTATGTTAATGAGGATTATGTGGATTCTGTTGTTAAAAATGGCGGAATTCCCTTTATAATTCCTTTTACTGAAGATGATGAAGTTATTAAAAGCCAGATGGATCATGTTCAAGGATTGATTTTATCTGGTGGACATGATGTTGATCCTCACTTATATGGTGAAGAATTAATGCCTAAGATTGGTCCCATTTGGCCTCAGAGAGATCACTTTGATATGCTTTTATTAAAAATTGCTGAAGAAACTAATAAACCTGTTCTGGGAGTTTGCCGCGGGGCACAAATTATTAACGTAGCACATGGTGGCAGTCTCTACCAGGATATTAGTTATCGCTCAGAGCAAACTTTAAAACACGAACAAGGTCATGCACCTGATTTACCTACTCATAAAGTAACAATTAAGGAAAACAGCTTGTTAGCTAAAACATTGGGTAAGACTGAATGCATGGTTAATTCTTTTCACCACCAATTAATTAAAGACGTAGCGCCAGATTTACTTGAGGTTGCGGATGCAAGCGATGGCGTACCGGAAGGGCTTGAAAATAAACAGGGTACTGTTTTGGCGATTCAATGGCACCCAGAAATGCTACACAACAATCCTAATACTAAGTATGTGAATAATTTGTTTAAATTTGTGGTTGAAAATGCCAAGTAGGGAGTAAATATGACTCAAAACAAAAACGCAGGAGACAAACTTGGCTTTTGGTCGATTGTTCTTTTAGCTATTAACTCAATTATTGGTTCCGGTATTTTTTTAACACCTGGTAGTGTAGTTAGTCAGGCAGGGAGTAAAGCTTTAATTGTCTACTTCATTGCTGCAATTTTTGCCTCAATCTTAGCTATTTCTTTTTCTGCAGCCGCTAAATATGTAACTAAATCTGGTGCTTCTTATGCCTATTCTAAAGCTGCTTTTGGTGATAACGTTGGTTTTTACGTTGGGATTTTGCGTTACTTTTCTGCCAGTGTTGCCTGGGGAGTAATGGCTGTTGGTGTAATCAAATCAACTATTTCTATTTTTGGTGGTAATCCCGATAAATTTTTAAACGTTACTATTGGTTTTATTATATTAATGGTAGTTGTTACCGTAATTAACTTATTTGGACAAAAGTTTGTGAAACTTGTTATGAATTTGGCTACAGCAGGTAAATTAGCTGCATTAATTTTAATTATTGTGGCAGGTGTTGTTTTACTTATTAAAACTGGAGCCACACATAGTTTGTCATCTGTTGATCAGATAACGCAAAATGGGCATAAAATAGTGCCAACTTTAACTACTACAGGACTTGTAATGGCTGTTGTTTCGGCGTTCTATGCTTTTACAGGTTTTGAATCTGTTGCTTCTGGTTCAGAAGATATGCAAGAGCCTGAAAAAAACTTACCAAAGGCTATCCCGCTAGCAATTTTAGTTATTGCTGCAATTTATATTGGGGTAGTGGCTGTAGCGATGGTGCTAGATCCTAAGGCACTGATGACGACTAAACAAGTGGTAGCAGTCAGTGCTATTTTCAAAAATGAAGTATTGCGGGATGTAATTTTAGTTGGTGCGCTTATTTCTATGTTGGGAATAAATGTTGCTTCTAGTTTTAATGCTCCACGTATTTTGGAAGCAATGGCTCGCGAACATCAACTGCCAGGTACTTTAACCGAAAGAACTAAAAATAACTTTCCTATTAAAACATTTTTTATTTCTGAAGCATTAGCAATTTTAGTACCTTTAGCTTTTCAATATAACATGACTAACTTAATTACATTGAGTGCCATGGTCAGATTTTTAGGCTTTATCATTGTTCCTCTGGCAGTAATTTGTTTTTACTATGGTAAAAATAAGCAACCAATTTTACCAGCTCCTAAGAATGTCATAACTGATATATTTGTACCAATGTTGTCAATAGTTTTAGTAATCTTTTTGCTGGTTAAATATAACTGGCAAGCACAATTTGGTATTATTGAGAATGGTAAAGTTGTTGGTGTTAATTGGTATGCAATTTTCATGATGATCTTTGGCTTCATAATTTTACCGCTATTTATGTTTTGGTTTTCTAGAAAAGAAAGAGGCAAGCAACAGTAGTTTGCGATGATAAATTAGCACGTAAAAAAGAGTTGAGCGTGAAAACCACGTCAACTCTTTTTAAATCCAAATTTTTCTAATGTTTTCTTACTTTAAAATAGTGGATCAAGCTATAGCAGAATAAAATAATCATACCAGCTCCAGCTATTGTCATATCGGCACGAGGTGAACCATTACCTAAATTGCTGCCTAACCAATCTATAATCGTTGGTGAAGCGGCGCAGCCAACATTTACAAGCACTAAAGTAATCGTTGTAGCAAAGTTAACCGAATTTTGAGGAGCTACTTCATCTAGCCAGTTAAAAATATAAGGAACTGACAGGCCAAACCCAGTGCCTAAGACAATAACAGCAATAACTAATACTGGTAAATTAGAAGCATATGCAAGAGCCAACAGACCGACGACTTGCAGCAACAAACCTATTGGTAAAATTAAATCTTGGAGTTTCTTTTTTAAATAGCCATAGCACATTCCGACAGGTATCCCAACCAGAGTTGCTACACTTGAAACAAAAGCAATTTGACTGACGTTGGCGATTTTTTGCGTAGTGGCTAATTGTGGCAATTTAAAAGTCATTGGCATAAAGAAGACATACATGAAGAACATGATAAGAGAGATTTCCACGATGCTGCCGTTGATCTTGTTTTCCTCTTTAACTGCTGGCTTTCCAGTACCAGTTTTGTTACTTTTCTCATTTGGTAATGACACTACAAAGCCAAATAATAACATGATTGGTAGTGCTACTAAGTAGATTGCAAAAGTTGCATGCCAACCCAGAACGGCTAAGAGGCCAACACAAAATGAAAATAGAGCGGCACCTACACTACCCATTGAGTTTTGAAAACCTAGCATAGTTGATAGTTCGTTTCCCTGGTAGAATTTGGACAGCAGGCTAACTGCTAAAGAATTAAAGAGGCCAATTCCGGCTCCTAAAAGAAAGCGGGAAATTAAAATCGGTGTATAACTTGCCGCATACATTGGATATGTGCCTGCCAGTAAAGCAATTGCTAAACCAGTAATAACCGTTGGCTTAGTTCCGATCAGTTTTATTAAAAAAGGACTTATAATCAGACCTACAACAATTCCAATATTAGGAATAGTGCTTAATGTTTCTACAGCAGCCCGTGAAACTTGTGGAAATGATGAGTACATCAACGGCAGTACTGAAGAAATTTGTGGTGCTATCATTAACATTAATGATATTGATAATAGAGCACATTTGAATAATCCAGATTTTGGATTAAATTTTTTCATATTAATTGCCTCTTTTTTATTTAATACTAGTTTTAATAATATATTACTCTCTTTTTTCAATTAAAATAGCGCTTTCAGTAGCTTTAATCTGGCGCTGAGGAACCTTTTCTGATTTGCATACTGGTTTGACCATAATAATCAACCATTGCTCTATTTAAAGAGCGGATACCACTAAAGCCATTATTCATTGCTATTGCTGTGAGAGTCATAGCAGTATGACATAAGTCTTGATGCGCCTTTTGTGCCCGAAAGTTCTTAAGATATTTACCGATTGTAGTCCCCATATTTTGATGAAAAATTCGTTGCAAATATTGCCGTGATAAATGGCAACTATCTGCAATGTCTTGGGGCGTAATTGGCTCTTGGTAATAATCTTGAATATAATCTAGAGCATGACGCAAATGTCCGGTAATAATTAAGTTACGTGATATTTGCCCCTTATTATCTCGTTGCTTTAAAAAGTATTTGAGTAGAATTTTTAAAACCTGATAGCTAAGAATAGTTAAGTCCAGATTTTTTAGAGTTTTAGCAGGCGCGGATTTTATTGCAATAATTTTACTCAATAAAGTTTGTAAATAATGATATTGTTCTGTCTGCTCTAAACTTAATTTTTCAAGAGGCTGCACTTCAAATTGATAATGATCCATTTCAGGAAACATTTGTAATACTAGGGAATAAGGAAAAAGCAAGGTTAAAGCCAGATCATTTTTAGAACTGTTAAGATTACGCACGCTATGAACAACTTGGGTATTAATTATTAAAACTTCACCAGGATGTGTTTCATGATCTACCCCACCAACAATAAAATGGTCAATTTTCCCTCTTAGTGTAAAACTCAGCTCAATACTTTGATGCCAGTGGGGAGGTACTTCTGAGGAGCCTGGGTATTGATGAACCTTGATAAAAACAGGAAGTTCATCTAAGTGCACCAATTCATGCTTATCACGCACCATGATATTTTTCTCCTTTACTAAAAATGGTCGAACTAAATTATACTAGTTCAACCAGTTTTGGTAGTTATTATTTAATTGAGATATTTGCGGAAGAAGTTTAATTCATCTTCATTACACTGCTTGGCTAAATCGTCTTTTTGGTTAACGTGGAAGACATGTCCCCGGCGATGATCATTATCACCATAAAAATGAAGTTCATGGTAAATGTTTTTAGCGTGGAGATAACCTGAAAGCATGTAGGCATTATCGCGCAGAAAATCATCGGTAGAAGTCATGATAAACAGGGGTGGCAATGCCGGTGTTAGGAATTGTTCTACATTTAATTCATCATGCTTATCCATGCGAATTTCAGGTCTGAAATAAGCTTCGGGTGCACCGGCAATTGAATTAATTTCCGTTAGGAAGTAAGCTCCACAGTTTAAAGCAGCAGCTTTAATAGTTAAGTTAGGTACAGAATAGCCGAAATATTTACGATATTCATTGTTGGTATAAACTGCTAAAATTTGTTCACCCATTTGACCACCAGCACTGTCTCCAACTATAAAGACGTTGTCTAAGTCAAACTGATATTTAGCGGCATTTTCTTTTTTGGCTAACCAATGAAATACCCGATTAATATCATCTAACTCGCCCGGGTATACAACATCAGGTGCTAACCGATAATTGGCGTTAACTACTGCAAAGCCTGCTTTAGCAAGAGCTAAACAATAGAACTGGTATGTTTCCTTAGTGCCATATACCCAGCCGCCACCGTGGATATTGACGATAACCGGTAGTTTTCCGTTAGTTCTTTTTTGTGGTAAGTACACATCAAGTATCTGATACTTGGGATCATTACCATAAGGTATATTATCAAATCTTTCTACTTCGGGAATTTGTGTTGGTAAGCCTTCGTCACGTTGGTCGTCACCTTTTTTAAATTCGCTACGCATTTCTTGAACTAATTTTTGATAATCTGGTTCTGACATTTTACAGTACTCCTTTTTGTGAAATCGCTTTATCAAGTATATTTTACTTCACTATTATGAAAAAGAAAGGCTATAAAATCACTTCAAAGTGGCGATTGGTAAAACAAGAGTTTCATCAAAATTAGCACAGATTTTAATTATAATCAGTTTAAAAAACATTTTTGTTATTGACACCGCTTACAGAAAAGAGGTAAAATAACTGTAACTGAATATTCGGTTTGTAACTGATACGATCAGGCAATACCTCTTGTTCGAGAGAACGAGTAGTATTGCCTTTTTTATTTTGGAGGTAAATTATATGTCTGTTTTTCCGAAAGACTTTTTATGGGGTGGAGCAATAGCGGCAAACCAAGCAGAAGGTGCTTGGAATATAGATGAAAAAGGTGTTGCAATTACAGATACTACACAACATGGGATTGCGAAAAATGAGCACGACGAAGAAGTTCTGCCCAATACTTTTTATCCCAGTCATGAAGCTATTGATTTTTACCATAATTATGAAAGAGACTTGGAATTAATGGCTGAAATGGGCTTTAAATGTTTTCGTACTTCTATTGCCTGGACGAGAATTTATCCTACAGGAGAGGAAGAGAGTCCAAACGAAAAGGGACTTCAGTTTTATGATTGTTTGTTTGATAAAATGTTGGCCTTAGGAATTCAGCCCGTAGTAACAATATCGCATTATGAAACACCATTAGCATTACATAAAAAATATAATGGTTGGGAAAATAAAAAGTTGATATCTCTTTATATTAAATTTTGCAAAACAATTTTTGAACGTTTTGGCGATAAAGTACACTATTGGATGACATTTAATGAAATGAACAATACACAAACCATTCCATATGCGGCTGCAGCAATGGATTTATCGGGTAGTTATTCTCATCAACTTTCTCAAATTTATCAGGCTCAGCATAATATGTATGTTGCTAATGCTTTAGCTAATAAATTGGCTAAAGAAATAATGCCTGATGCTCATATGGGTATTATGCTTTCTTTAAGTCAAGCAGCTGTTTATCCAGCAAGCCCCAAACCTGAGGATGTTTTTGGTGCTCTCCAATTACAGCGAAGAACATTTGTAAGTTCGGATGTTCAATTAAAAGGCTGTTATCCGGGATATGTAAAGAGAATATGGGATGAATATAATGTCAAGCTTGACATTACTGATGAGGAACTGGACTTAATAAAAAAATATAAATCTGAATTTTTAGCATTTAGCTATTATCGTTCTAGTACTTTTGAAGATGGAATGAAAATTTATGGTGATACTGGTGGAGTGGTTGGAAAACCAAATCCTTATTTAAAGAATTCAGCTTGGGGTTGGCCAGTAGATCCTCTGGGATTACGTTGGATGTGTAATTTGGTTCAAGACAGATACGATTGTCCTATGTTTATAGTAGAAAATGGTCTTGGCGCTGTAGATAAAATAAGTGAAGATGGCAAAATTCATGATAAAGAACGTTCAGATTATCTTAAAAAACATCTTAAACAAATTGGTGAAGCAATAAAGGATGGTTGTAAAATTATTGGCTATACCTGGTGGGGACCAATTGACATCGTTTCTGCCGGTACGGGAGAAATGAATAAGCGTTACGGATTTATTTATGTTGATCGTGATAATGACGGTAAGGGAACGATGAGGAGAATAAAGAAAGATAGTTTCAATGTTTATAAAGAAATAATAAAAACGAACGGTAATTGCCTATTTTAATAGTGGTTGAAGGGGATAGTATGCATATTATTAAAATACTAAATAACAATGCTGTTCAAGTTATTAATGAAGACGGTGACCAAGTTATTATAGTTGGTCGAGGAATAGGTCATGATAAAAAAAGAGGCCAGACTATCTCTATTGAGAATAGTGACGAAGTTTTTGTAATGACAAATAAAAATCTTTTTCCATCAGTTAAAAATATTTTAACTTCAGTTTCAACTGACTTAATTGAGACAAGTAACAAAATAATTAATTACGGGAAAAATCTATTAGATACAAATTTAAACCAGAATATTATTATTAGTCTTACTGATCACCTAGATTACGCTATTTCTAAGGCGCGTGATGGAATATATACTCCGAATCCTTTAACTTTAGATATTAAAAAGTTTTATCCAACAGAGTACAAAATTGGCGAGTATGCATTAAAAGTTGTTAAAAAATATCAATTTACGATATTAAAAGAAGACGAAGCTGGCTTTATAGCAATGCATTTTGTAGATGCAACTATCAAAGATAATAAAAGTACTCACAATATACTGCGCTTAACTGAAGCATTAAAGAAAGTTTTAGCCATAGTTGAAAAAGAAATGCCAAATATCAGCAAAGATTCTTTGGCATATAGCCGTTTCGTTCGTCACATACAGTATATGATTATTAGAATTTTTGAAAATGATAAGGAAACAAATGAAATCGATGCTGACATTGCAAAGATTGTTTTTGAGAAATATCCCTTCGAATACTCTTTAGCTAAAAAAATAAGAAAAGTAATACTGCACGACTTTCAAGTTGATATAAATGATGAGGAGCAAATGTATATAACAATACATTTAGCCCGACTGGCTGATGTAAGGGGAGAACAAATATGAAACATAAAGATGAGATAAATTCAATCATTAAAGATGTGGGTGGAGTTGATAATATTCAACGTATGACCCATTGCATGACAAGATTAAGATTTAATCTTGCTGATGATAAAAAAGCTGATCTAGATGCAATTAGCAAAATTAACGGAGTATTAAACACTCAATTTCAAAATAGCCAATTACAAATTGTCATAGGACCAGCAGTCGCTGATTGGTATGACGAAATTTCGAATTTAACAGGTATTGGTCAAGAAGAAAGTCAAGAAACTGATGTGAAAGAAAAGAAAGGCTTTTTTAGCAAATTACTTGAAATCTTTTCAAATGTTTTCTTGCCGGTTATTCCAGCTATTGCTGGTGCCGGTATGATGAAAGCAATTTTGGGACTTCTGTCATCTTTTTCATTAATATCACAAAAATCTGATTCTTATATTATTCTTAATTTGATGGCCGATGCTACATTTTATTTTTTACCTTTTTTATTGGCTATATCAACAGCAAAGCTCTTTAAGACAAATGCAATATTATCAGCAGTTCTAGCTGGTGCTTTGCTATATCCAAGTTTGATCAATAATGTAGGTAAAATTAGTAACTATCATTTTTTAGGGTTGCCTATTCCAGTGATAAACTATAGTGCATCTGTTTTACCTATTATTCTCTCTGTCTGGATAATGAGTTATTTATATAGGTTTGTAGATAAGCATATGCCTGACATGCTAAAGGTTATTTTTGTACCAACTGTTGTTTTAATTATAATGATTCCCATTGAATTAATAGCCATAGGACCTTTAGGAAATTATTTAGGTAGTATATTATCTGCTGCTTCGATGAAACTATTTTCATTTTCTGGTGCTTTAGCTGGTGCTATTTTGGGTGGATTGCGTCCATTGCTGGTTATGACAGGCATGCATCAAGCATTAACCCCAATTGTTTTCCAAAATTTTGCATCAAAAGGCTATGACGTTTTGATGCCAACAATGTTAGTATCAACTTTTGCCCAGGCAACAGGTGTTTTAACTATGGCATTTAAAACAAGATCCAAGAAAGAAAAATCAGTCATTTATGCATCAGGTATTTCTGCTATTTTAGGTATTACAGAACCTGCACTATATGGTGTGATCGTAAAATATAAGCGTGTATTACTATCCGTTTGTATAGGTGGAGGTCTTGGAGCAGCTTATGTTTCAGCAATGGGCTATCATCTGGGCAGCTTCACACCATCAAATATATTAAGTTTAGCTGTCTATGCACTTATGCCTAAATTTATTCATGTAATAATTGGACTGGGAATCGCAATAGTATCGACTGCATTATTAGTACTAGTCTTGCAACCTAAAGTTGGTGTAGAAGATGAGAAACCTGTTATTGATGTAAGTAAAGAGAATACAACCCGTGAAGATTTGTCAACAATAGATATTTTTGCACCTATGGAAGGTGATTTGGTGAGTTTGAAAGAAGTACCTGATACAACATTTTCTTCCGGTGCAATGGGTGACGGCTTTGCAATTATACCTAAAAATGGTGTTGTAAAAGCTCCGTTTGCTGGCACGATTGCGGTTATAGCACAGACTGGTCATGCTGTCGGAATACGTGGAAAAAATGGTATTGAAGTTTTAATACATGTAGGTATTGATACAGTTGAATTAAACGGGAAATTTTTCCAAACTTACGTAACTCAGGGACAGAAAGTTTCAAAGGGTCAAAAATTAATTTCTTTTGATCTAAAAGAAGTAGAAAAGCAATATAATATTATTAGTCCAGTCATCGTAACTAGTGGAAAAGTTTCTTTAAAAGATGATGTTCGTGTTGATGGAATTGATAATAACACCTTACTTGCACAAGCAAGTACTGCAGATGCAATATAATAATTGCTTGATTATTATTTGAATATTATTCTTCATAAAAATTCCAAACTTAAAAAATTTGGTGCATAAAGTGAGTTCAGAAGGAAATAAACCCTTTTGGAGTCACTTTTTTAATAACAATAAATTTTGCCAGTACTAAGACAACAATCAGTTATTACTTTGTGTGGTAATAAATTCTTGATATGCCTCATCTTCCGTAGTGGGCGTAACCTTAAAATTATTAAAATCGGGATGCTTCTGGTGTAATTCACTTTCTGTAACGTCAATATAATGTGTAATCGTAGCGTTTCCGATCAATTCTATCCAATAGCTATGGTCACTGTGATGAACTTTAGTTTGAACAAAGCCGCCAGGATTAGAAACAGTCAGCAATTTGTCAAACAGATTCTTTGACTGGCAGGTCAAAGCGTAAATTAGACTTGCAGCTGACATGGCTGTACCACAGGCATTGGTGAAGCCTACACCTCGCTCGAAAGTGCGTACAAATAGATGATGCGCACTCAAAACTTGAGCAAAACTAACATTTACTCCATCAGGGAAAAATGGATTTTTCTGATTTAGTTTTGCGCCTAATTTTGCCAATAAGTCGCTTTTGAAGACACTGTCTGAAACAAAGCTGATCAAGTGGGGGTTAGGGACAGCAACTGCTGAAAATTTCAGTTTTGGTGCCAGTTCTGGCAACTCTTGATTAATTAATTCAGAATAACCTAAATTAGTAAAGGGGAGAGCCGCAGCTGCAAAACTAACCGGACTGATTTCAACACTGATTGCTTTAACCTTTGGCGCCCAGTCCGGCTGACAGTTAACGCGCAAATCGCTTTGCATAGTTTCAACTTTGAATGTTTCTTTATGGTATTTTTGTGCTAAATAGCGGCCTACTGTCCTTAACCCGTTACCACACATAGAAGCAAAAGAACCGTCTGCATTGATAACCTGCATTTTTCCTAGAGTTTCTGCATGGTCTGAATTGCTGACTACTAGTAAACCATCAGCACCATTAAGTAAGCCTCTTTCCGGCTTAGTTATCTGCTGCGCCAAGTTGACTAACTCTCCCTTAGATAATGGTGTTTGAAATTGAGTTTGATCAAGTAGAAAAAACTTATTCTGTGAACCGTGAACTTTTTGTAGTTGTATCATGAAAATTTCTCCTTAAATTAATTAAAAAACTGGTGATAGATTTCTTTAACAGCGGCAGCTGCGTCTGCCTTTTTGGTGCCTAGCATGATTGAAATGCGTGAAGCACCCTGGTTAATCATATGAATGGCAATATGCTTTTCTGCTAAAGGCAGAGTGATATTCTTCATTACACCAATCTTGTTACGCATCCCTTCTCCAACCACCATAATGATGGCATAATCATCAATCCATTCTAGTTGATCAGGTTGAAGTACTTTTTGAATTTCAAGACACATTTGCTGACGAATTTGTTTATCAAATTGTTTTTTATCAAAAATAACTGTCAAATCATCAATTCCTGATGGCATATGTTCATATGATATATTAAATTTATAGAATATTTGTAGTAATTTAAGTGTAAATCCAACTTCTTTATTTAGTAAATATTTGTGTAAATATAATGCGGCAAAATGTCCAGAACTTGCCACACCTGTAATTGTACTTTGCGGGGTAAAATTATTTTGCGGGACAATCATTGTTCCAGGTAGTTCCGGATGATTAGTGTTTTTGACATTTACTGGAATCTGACCTTCAATTGCGGGAATAATGGCTTCATCATGAAAAACAGAAAATCCTGCATATGACAGTTCCCGCAACTCACGGTATGTCATAAGCTTAATGGCACGGGGATGCGCAATAATTCTGGGGTCAGCTGCGTAGATTGCATCTACATCCGTAAAGTTTTCATATAAATCTGCTTTAATTCCACGTGCCCAAATTGCTCCGGTAATATCCGAACCTCCGCGAGAAAAGGATGCTATTAAGCCATCTTCTGTAATGCCATAAAAACCGGGTACGACTAGTAAATCTGAAGTTTGTGCCCATTTTTGTAAATTTTCGTAAGTTTCTGGTAGAACTTGAGCATCGTTAGCATTACTAGTAACCATAAAGCCAGCTTCTGCGGGATCCAAAAAGCGAGCGGCTATATGGCGCTTTTGCAGAATTAAAGTTAAAAGCTGTGCACTAAGTTTTTCACCATGTGCTTTAAAACCCGCCATTAAAAAATCTGTGTTTGGATAAGAGAGTTGAGGAAGATTGAGTAATTCTTGTAACAATTGCTTTACTAATTGCTCGGATATTTGAAAGTAATCTGCAATATTCTGATACCTGGTCCAAATTGCCTTTACCGTTGCACTATAATCTTGATTATTAAGTACATTTTCTGCATATGTAATTAATAGATCCGTTACTTTAGTGTCGTTTTTAGACCTTTTGCCGGGAGCAGAAGTCACGATCACTTTACGTGCTGGATCAGCATTAATAATGTTTAAAACTTTTTGAAAATGTTCTCCGTCAGCTAGAGAACTACCACCAAATTTAACGACTTTCATGTTAATACCTTTCACAATTAAATTTAATTTAAGTAATTAGTATTGGATTTTAACATTAAAATTTTAATCTTCAACTGCAAAAGAAAGTTGTTATTCAGTAAAGTGGCTGTTTTGGGTCATATTATTGCATTAAAATTTGCGCTAAAAGTATTGGTGTCAATGGCATTGGACAAGATAAAAAATAAATAAATTTGAAAAATAATATTTTTATTTAAAAAATTAAAAAGCAATTGTCGGTGGAAATGGTTGACAATCATATTAATTAATAATAATATTTTAATAAATCGAAGAGGTTGCAACCAACAAGAGTAGCTGGTGGAGTTTCTGCAAAAAACCAGGAAGCCAGTCAAAGGGGCGGTTGCCGAAGCTTTAATTATTGCGGTAATTAATAAGCTGGGACGTAATCTAACAGGTTACGGACTGTCGCAATTTTATATTCGCGGAGCGCTATCGACAAAATTGATACCAGATAATAACTTGAAGGACTCTTTTGTTAGGTACAACAAAAGAGCCTTTTTATTTAACAAAAAGGGAGAGACTTAAATGGCTGCTAATGATTATTATCAAACTAATACCCAGGGTCATTTGACAATTGGGGGAGTAGACGCTTTGGAACTAGCAAAGAAGTTTGGTACCCCCTTAGTTGTTTATGATGTTCAGAAAATCAAACGGCAATTTCAGGCTTTCCAAACTGCTTTTGAAAAAGAGCAGGTAGATTATGCAATTAGCTATGCCAGTAAGGCTTTTGCTACGATTGCAATTTACCAGATAATCAATAAACTGGGAGGACACATTGACGTTGTTTCTGGTGGAGAATTATATACTGCACTTAAAGCTGGTTTCCCAGCAGAAAAAGTCAGTTTTCACGGTAATAATAAAACACCAGATGAGTTGTTAATGGTTATTCAAAATCATGTGGGCGTTATTATTTTAGATAATTTTACTGAGATTAAGCTATTAACACGGATTTTAAACCAAACTAATACTCACGTGCAGGTAATGTTGAGAGTAACTCCAGGAGTTTCTGCTCATACTCATGAATATGACCAAACAGGTCAAGAGGACAGCAAATTTGGCTTTGACATTCGTTCAGGTCAGGCTGAACAGGCATTTTTACAAGTTAGAGCTGACGCACAAATGGAATTAATTGGACTGCACGCACATATCGGTTCACAAATTTTAGCAACAGAAGGTTTTAAACTTGAAGTAGAGAAGTTGATGAAGCTAGTGAACAATTGGAAACAAAAACATGATTATCAACCTCAGGTGTTAAATTTGGGAGGCGGTTTCGGCATCAGGTATACCAAGCAGGATAATTCAGTAACTGCTCATACCTTTGTTGGTCAAATCGTACAGACAGTCAAAAAGTGTGTACAGGAAGATCATTTAAAAATGCCTGCAATTTGGATTGAACCAGGACGTTCGATTGTCGGCGAGGCCGGCTATAACTTGTATACAGTTGGTTCACGTAAAGATGTACCAGGGCTTTTGCCTTACGTGGCAGTCGATGGCGGTATGGGTGATAATATCAGACCGGCACTTTATCAGGCAGAATATGAGGCACTGTTAGCAGAAAATCCTCAAGCAAAGCCTGAAGAAACAGTTAAGCTTGCGGGTCGCTACTGTGAATCTGGCGACATTATTATTAACAAATTGGCATTGCCTAAAAGCAAGCTGGGAGATGTAATTGCGGTTTTGGCAACTGGTGCTTATGGCTATAGTATGGCATCTAATTATAATCGTGTTCCCAGGCCAGCAGTTGTTTTTGCAGAAAATGGACAAGCACAAGTAGTAGTTACACGTGAAACTTATGCGGATATAGTTATTCATGATCGCTTTTATCAAATGGAAGGATAAATTATAAATATGAAAAAAATGACGGCAACCGAAATCATTGATTTTATTGCTAATTCAACCAAAAAAACACCAGTTAAAGTTTATGTCAAAGGAAATTTGTCTCAGTTAAATTGGCCAGAAGACTGCAAAACTTTTATTGAAAATCATACTGGGGTTGTTTTTGGAGACTGGCAAGTCTTGGGGCCTTTTATAGAAAAAAACTCTGACAAATTTGCTGATTATCAAGTGGAAAATACTAGTCGCAATTCCGCCATTCCGTTGTTGGATCTAAAGAACATTTCTGCCAGAATTGAGCCAGGGGCACTAATTCGTGAAAACGTTGATATAGGCAAAAATGCGGTAATCATGATGGGGGCAGTCATTAATATCGGTGCTGAAATAGGGGAAAATGCCATGATTGATATGAATGCTGTTTTAGGTGGCAGAGCAATTGTTGGCCCTAACAGTCATGTCGGGGCAGGTGCAGTGATAGCTGGAGTCGTAGAACCGGCTTCGGCGCAACCTGTGAAAATTGGCAAGGATGTTTTAATTGGTGCCAATGCTGTAGTTTTAGAAGGAGTTCAAGTTGGTGATCATGCCGTAGTAGCTGCTGGGGCAGTAGTAACTAAGGATGTGCCAGCAAATAGTGTCGTTGCCGGGGTACCGGCAAAAATTATTAAAATGCGTGATCAAAAAACTGCCTCTAAAACAGGAATTGAGCCAGGATTAAGAAAGCTGTGAATTAATTAATGTTAACTTCTGCACAACTAATTAAAATTCGCCGCGACTTGCATCAGATTCCAGAATTAGCTCTGCACGAATACCAAACACAAAAATATTTATTGCAGGTTATTGGTAATTTTAATCAAAAATATATTGAAATTCGCACATGTTCTGAACTGCCTACAGCTATATTGGTTCTGGTTCGGGGAAGCAAACCGCAAAAAACGATTGGCTATCGCGCAGATATAGATGGCTTACCGGTTCAAGAACAGACCGGCCTGTCGTTTGCTTCCCACAATCAAGGTCAAATGCATGCTTGTGGTCATGATATCCATATGACAGTAGCCCTGGGAATTCTAGATTATTTTTGCGATCACCAACCGCAAGACAATTTGCTGTTCTTTTTCCAGCCAGCTGAAGAAAGTGAGAGTGGTGGTAAAAAAGCCTATGAGACAGGAATTTTTACTGGTAAGTGGCGCCCAGATGAATTCTTTGCTTTGCATGATACTCCCGATTTACCTACCGGCACAATTGGCTGCCGTTTGGGGACTTTATTTGCAGGTACAACTGAAATCAATATTGATTTATATGGTAAGGATGGTCATGCAGCATATCCTCAGCAAGCTAATGATATGGTAGTGGCTGCGGCTGCTTTAATAGAGCAAATTCAGACAATTATTTCTCGCAGTATTGATCCTATTGCAGGTGGTGTTATTACAATAGGAAAAGTTAGAGCTGGTACAGTTAGAAATGCTATCGCAGGCCATGCTCACTTAGAAGGAACCATTCGGGGATTATCCCAAAAAATGATTAAAAAAATTGATCAGCGTCTGCGAGATGTAACTCAAGGAATAGCACACAGCTATAATGCTAAAGTTGATTTGCAGCTTAATCAAGGTGGTTATTGGCCGGTTGAAAATGATCCCCAAATCACAAGCAAATTTATTAAATATATGAAGGAAAATGCTCAAATTAATTACCAAGAGATGCAACCAGCTATGACTGGAGAGGACTTTGGCTATTTACTAGCACAAATTCCCGGCACCATGTTCTGGTTGGGAGTGGATAATGATTCGCAACTTCATTCTGCAACCTTCAACCCGCATGAAGAAGCCATAGAAGTAGGAATTAAAGCAGTGGTAGGTTTTTTACTGAGTCACATGTAGCTCAAAAGGAGAAAAGACATGACTAATTTTGACAAGGCAGATTTAATGACAGCGATAATTACGCCCTTTAATAAGGAAGATAAAGTTGACTATCCTGGCCTGAAACGATTAACTAAGCATTTACTCAATACGGGTAGTACTGGTTTTGTCATTGGCGGTACTACTGGTGAAACAGCAACAATGACCCATGATGAAAAAATTGAATTATATACTAAATTTGCTCAAATAATTGCTGGGCGTGTGCCAGTGGTTGCAGGTACAGGCAGCAATAATACTGCACAGACATTTGCATTTACTCAAGAGGTGGGCCAAATTCCCGGTATTGATATGGCACTAGTAGTAGCACCTTACTATAACAAGCCAGATCAAAGGGGAATTACAGCCCATTATGAAAAGGTGGCTGAAAGTTCGCCAATACCGATCATTATATATAACATTCCGGGTCGAACAGGAATTAAGATTACTAAAGAAACTTTGGTTGAGTTATCGCATAATCCTAAAATTGCTGGTGTTAAGCAATGTGCTGACTTAGAAGACTTAGAATATATTGTTGAACACGCAGCAAAAGATTTCTTGGTGTATACGGGCGAAGATTTGCAGTCTTTAACAGCTAAAGTTTTAGGGGCAAAAGGAGTAATTTCGGTAGCTTCTCATGTTTATGGCTCAGCCATGCGTGAAATGTATGATGATTTAGATCAGGGTAAGGTAGCTGCAGCAGGGAAATTGCAAAGACGACTAATGTCGAAGATGCAAGCCTTATTCATGTATCCTTCACCATCGCCAGTTAAAGCCGTCTTAAATGCCCAAGGATTGCCAGCTGGTGGCTGCCGGCTACCTATTGTAGATTTAAATGAAACAGAAAAACGGCAATTAGCTATTCATTTAGGTTTAACTGAATCGGCTTTATTACATAAATTGCCGTTAGAACTAGGAGTAGAATAATGAAAAAAATTTTGATAGCTGGTGCCACGGGATCCATGGGCAGGCAAACTGTCCAGTTGGTTGAAAATTTACCTGACTGTCAATTGGTAGCAGTTTTGGCACCTACTGCATCTGAGAGCTCAGATTTTAAGCCTGCTGTTGCCCGCTTTGATAATTTGGCCGCTGTAAATATTGCTGCTGATATTTGGATTGATTTTACGACTCCACAAGCAGTTTATGAAAATACTAAATTTGCTTTAAAGCACCATATGCACCCAATTGTGGGAACAAGTGGTTTAACTTCTGAACAAACAAAACAGTTACAAGAACTGGCAAAAAAGGAAAAAATTGGTGGCCTTATTGCTCCAAATTTTGGCTTGTCGGCTGTCTTATTAATGAAGTTTGCACAAGAAGCGGCGCGGTATTTTCCTGATGCAGAGGTCATTGAAATGCATCATGCTGATAAAAAGGATGCCCCTAGTGCTACTGCTATTGCGACTGCCAAAGTGATTGCAGAAAACCGCAATTCAGAAAATTGTTTCAAAACAACAAGTGATTCTAAAGCTCGCGGTGCTGATTATGATGGAGTTCCTGTTCACTCCGTTCGTTTACCTGGTTATATAGCCCACGAGCAGGTGCTTTTTGGTGGTTCCGGCGAAGCTTTAACAATCAGGCAAGACTCATTTTCCCGTTCTTCATTTATGCAGGGCGTTAAAGTAGCCATGAGTCGGGTAATGGATTTAACGGATTTAGTGGTCGGTTTAGACCAGATTTTATAATTACAAGGAGAACAAAATGCCCCAATTAGCTACTGATTTAACTTCAATTACTCATACACCATTGGAAAAAATTCCTCCTTCTGGTATCCGTGCTTTTGCCCAAAAAGTTGATGGTATTCCTGATTTAATTAAACTAACTTTAGGAGAACCCGATTTAAATACACCTGAACATGTTAAAAAAGTTGCAGCCCAAAGTATATTAGATAATGATTCGCATTACTCGGCCCAAAAAGGAACACTTAGGCTGCGTCAGGCTATCAGCAATTATTTAAAGCGCAAGCAAGGCTTAACCTATAATCCTGAAAGTGAAATTATAGTCACGGTCGGTGCGACAGAGGCCATAGCTGCAACCATGTTGGCACTATTTCAACCAGGTGATCAAATTATTGTGCCTACTCCATCTTATGCTCTTTATTTTTCGCTAATTCAATACACTAAAGCTGAATTGGTCGCCATCAATACGGCAGATACGAATTTTGTTTTAACTCCGCA
Source organism: uncultured Lactobacillus sp. (assembly GCF_945290125.1). Lineage (GTDB taxonomy): Bacteria > Bacillota > Bacilli > Lactobacillales > Lactobacillaceae > Lactobacillus > Lactobacillus rizhaonensis. The sequence continues at coordinate 24,371 of NZ_CALYQV010000029.1, forward strand.
GGCACTGGAAAAGACTTTAGATGAGCACCCTCATGCTAAAGCAATTTTATTTAACTATCCTACTAATCCCACCGGCAGGGAATGTCCTAGTTCTGTTTTAGAACAGATAGCACCGATCATTAAAAAGCATCATCTTTATATTATTTCCGATGAAATTTATAGTGAATTGACTTATGACTTTAATCATGTTTCGATTGCGCATTATTTACCCGAACGTACTTTATTAATTAATGGCTTGTCCAAGTCTCATGCGATGACCGGTTACCGTTTAGGCTATGTGACTGGACCAGCTGCTTTAATTAGTTTGATTGCGAAGATGCACGCATTTTTGGTTACTGCCCCATCTAATCCTGCACAAGCAGCGGCAACCGAGGCTTTGGAAAATGGTGATCAGGATCCAGCTAAGGCACGCCCAATTTATCAAAAAAGACGTGACTATATTGTTAGTGCGTTAAACAATATGGGTCTTGAAACCCATACCAGTGAAGGAGCATTCTATGTTTTTGCTAAAATACCGGCAAGTTATGGTCAAGATGATGAGACTTTTGCACTGGACTTAGCTCACAAGGCTAAAGTTGGGGGAACGCCTGGAAATGCTTTTGGTCCTGGCGGCGAAGGTTATATTCGGTTTTCCTACGCTGCCAGCGATGAAAACTTGCATACAGCAATGAACCGCATCCAAAAATTTTTAGCAGAAAAAGGTGATAATTGATGAGAAAATACGCAGTTGCAATTCTGGGTGCCACAGGTGCAGTAGGTCAGCGTTTAATTAGTGAACTAGAAAAGTCTAAAATTCCAGTCAAACAAATCAAACTACTGGCTTCTAAACGGTCAGCAGGTAAAAAACTAAAATTTAAGAATCAAGAAATCATAGTAGAAGAAGCACAACCTGATTCATTTAAGGAAGTGGACTTGGTTTTATCATCTGCTGGCGGAGCTGTGTCAAAAAGGCTGTTGCCTGAAGCAGTCAAAAGAGGAGCGGTATGTGTGGACAACACTAGTGCTTTCCGTATGGCTGATGAGGTGCCCTTGATTGTTCCGGGAGTTAATGATGAACAATTGGTAAATCACCATGGCATTATTGCCAACCCTAACTGTTCAACTATTCAAATGGTGGCTGCACTTTACCCGCTGCACGTTAAATGGGGAATTAAGCAAATTATTGTTTCGACTTATCAGGCTGTGTCTGGAGCCGGTAAAGCAGCTTGGGATGAGCTGCTTCAGCAAGCTCAGGACAGGTTGAATAAGCAAAAGACAACAGCTAAGATCCTACCCACCGCCTCTGCTAAAAAGCATTATCCTATGGCGTTTAACTTGTTACCCCAAATTGATGTTTTTGAAGATGATGGGTACACGCACGAAGAATGGAAAATGATTCATGAAACCAAAAAGATTTTGTTTAATGATCAGGACTCAAAGAAGATTAAAGTCACTGCTACTTGTGTCCGCGTACCGGTTGAAATTGGTCATGGTGAAACGGTTTATTTTGTGCTGAAGGATGAAAAGGCAACGACTGCAGAAATAAAGCAGGAAATTGTAAAAACTCCTGGCCTTGTTTTACAGGATGACCCTGAAAATCAGATCTATCCCCAACCACTTTTAGCTGCCGGTAAAAAGGAAACTTTCGTTGGCCGTATTCGTCCAGATCAAGAAAATCCTGGTGCATTTAATATGTGGATCGTAGCTGATAACTTATTAAGAGGCGCCGCCAGCAACACAGTAGAAATTGCAGAATGTTTAGTGAGAGATAATTTAGTGCGTGTGCCCAAAAATAGTTAGTTCTATATTTAATTA
>NZ_CALYQV010000030.1 GCF_945290125.1 uncultured Lactobacillus sp.
GAATGTTAAGGCTGGTCAGGTTGAATACCGTGTTGACCGTCAAGCTGCTATTCACGCTGCTATCGGTAAAGTTTCATTTACTGATGAACAATTAATTGAGAACTTTGATGCGCTGCGTGACGTTATTTTACGTGCTCGTCCATCAGCAGCTAAGGGTCAATACATTAAGAGCGTAGCTGTGGCTGCTACTTTTGGCCCTGGAATTAAACTTGATCCATTAAATTTGGACTAAAATTAAATAGTTAACTAAAGCAACTTTGCCAGTTTGGCAAGTTGCTTTTTTATCTCTTTGCAAGTATTTATGATTGGTCTACGGTAAAAGTTTTGATAAACTAGAGCTGAATTTATTTGTCTAATTGAGGGATTATTATGAAAAAAAGTAATTTAAGTGCACTGCTGGCATTAATCTTATTCATGCCCCTTTTTTTAACTGGTTGCAGTCAAAACCGGGAAAAAATTACTATAGTTGGCTCCAGTGCCTTACAACCTTTAATAGAACAAGCAGGCAACGATTATCACTTGGCTCACCTTAGCAGCAATATTGTGGTTCAAGGTGGAGGCTCAGGAACTGGTTTAAGTCAAGTACAAGCCGGAGCTGTACAAGTTGGAACCTCAGATGTTTTTGCGGAAACACAAAAAGGTATAGACGCCAAAAAACTAGAAGATTTTCCAGTAGCTGTAGTTGGCATCGTTCCAATTGCTAATAAGGGCGTTGGGGTTAAAAATTTATCTCCTGAGCAGCTTTCTGATATTTTTACCGGTAAAATTACAAACTGGCGTCAAGTAGGTGGCAAAAATCAGTCAATCATTGTGATTAATCGTTCACGTGGCAGTGGTACAAGAGCTACATTTGAAGATTTGATTTTAAAAGGAAAAGACGCGGTAAATTCGCAAGAGCAAGATTCTAATGGTACGGTTAAAAAGATTGTTAATTCAACACCTGGTACTATTTCTTATATTTCTTTTCCCTACGCAAATGACCAAAATATTCAAAAAATAAGTATAAATCATGTTCAGCCCGAAAATAAAAATATTCCTACAAATAAGTGGCCGCTTTGGTCCTATGAGCATATGTATACAAAAGGTAAGCCAAATAAGGCAACAGCAGCTTTTATCAAATATGTACTAAGCGAAAAAGTACAAAAAGATTTGGTTCCCAAAATTGGCTATATAAGTGTTCACGAAATGAGAGTAACGCGTAATAGTCAAAATAAGGTTACGAAGATAGGTAAATAAAATGGCAAAAAAAGAACAAGACTTACAGCAAGTTGTTGAAAATGCAATTGCCGAACAAAAAGTACCTCATGTTAAGTTTAAAGGCATTGATCCTAAAAATATTGATGTTGATCGTCTGACCAAGCCATCGAAAGAAACACGACAAGAATGGTGGGGCAGAGGATTAACATTTTTAGCAATTATATTAATTGGCATGTTAATAGTGGCAATTATTGGCTTTGTTGGGATGCATGGTTTGGCTACTTTTATTGATAATAAAGTAAATATTTTTCATTTTCTATTTTCTACTGACTGGAATCCCGGTGCTGGTAAGAATCATGTTGGTGCAGCTGCAATGATTGTAACTTCGTTTGCGGTAACATTATTGGCAGCGTTAATTGCGACACCTTTTTCCATTGCCGTAGCATTATTTATGACTGAATATGAGTCTGGCAAAAGGGTACAATTATTGCAATCAGTAATGGAATTACTAGTAGGAATACCATCCGTAGTTTATGGCTTTATAGGTTTAATGGTAGTTGTCCCAGCTGTCAGAACTATTTTTGGCGGGACAGGTTTTGGCATTTTAACAGCTACATTAATACTTTTTGTAATGGTTTTACCTACGATTACTTCTTTAACAGTTGATGCGTTTAAAGCTATTCCAAAGGATTTGCGCAAATCTTCCTCCGCATTGGGTGCGACAAAATGGCAGACTATATACCATGTCGTTCTAAGAGCTGCATGTTCCCGAATTATGACAGCTATTATCTTTGGTATGGCTCGTGCTTTTGGGGAAGCCTTGGCCGTTCAAATGGCGATCGGGAATGCGGTCCTAATGCCTTATAACTTGGTAAGTCCGGCAGCTACTTTAACCAGTCAATTGACAAGTCAAATGGGTAATACTGTTATGGGAACTTTACCTAATAATGCGTTATGGTCATTGGCACTTTTGTTATTAATTATGTCATTGGTGTTCAATTTCTTAGTACATTTAATTGGAAAGAAGAGTTAGTAGTATTATGAATGCAAAAAAAACAAATCGAATTGCTACTGGCGTAATTTATTTTTTAGTTGGAGTTGTTATACTGCTTCTGGTGGGAATTCTAGGTAATATTTTGATTTCGGGGATACCACACTTATCTTGGCATTTCTTAAGTTCAGCTTCATCATCCTTTGAAGCAGGCGGAGGAATCAGAGACCAACTGTTTAATTCTCTCTACCTTTTACTTCTGACGTTGATTATTTCCCTGCCAATCGCCTTGGGAGCCGCTATTTATTTAGCAGAATATGCCCCAGACAACTGGTTTACGCAATTAATTAGAACTACTATTGAAATTTTGAGTTCATTACCATCAATTGTTGTCGGACTTTTTGGTTATCTTCTGTTTGTAGTTCAATTTGGTTTTGGCTTTTCCATCCTTGCTGGTGCTCTAGCATTAACCTTTTTCAATTTACCTACTTTGACCAGCAATATCGAAGAAGCAATTAAAGGTGTTCCTCAGACCCAAAGAGAAGCTGGCTGGGCTTTGGGGTTGTCAAATTGGAAAACCATTCACGGTATTGTCTTACCAGCTGCCCTACCCGGAATAATTACTGGTGTGATTTTAAGCGCTGGAAGAGTTTTTGGCGAGGCTGCTGCTTTAATTTACACTACTGGGCAGAGTGGCTCTACCGTAGATTATTCAAACTGGAATATGTTTAGTCCTACTAGTTTTTTGAATATTATGCGTCCCGCTGAGACATTAGCTGTACACATTTGGAAAGTAAATACTGAAGGTATAATACCTGATGTAAATGTGGTATCTGCTGCAACTTCAGCACTTTTAGTAATTGTGGTCATCATCTTTAACTTTGGTGCACGAGCACTTGGCAACTGGATCTATAAACGGCTAACCGCTGCAAAGATAAAGTAGGAGAGTTCTTATGGAAAATTGGCAAAATCAAAAAAGCTACATTAAGACCTTTGCTGAGGATGAATGTGCAATATCAACGAATAATTTGAGTGTTTTTTATGGTGGTACTGTCCAGAAGTTGTTTGATGTCAGTTTGGGCTTTAAGAAAAATACAATTACTGCTTTAATAGGAGCTTCCGGATCAGGAAAATCAACTTTTTTGCGATCACTTAACCGTATGAATGATCGGGTAGCCCGTGTTGATGGCAGCATTATGTTTCATAACCTTGATGTTAATCAAAGTAAAATTAATGTCTATGAATTACGTAAAGCAATTGGTATGGTCTTTCAAAAACCAAATCCTTTTCCTAAATCGATTAGAGAAAACATCACTTACGCGTTGAAAGCAAACGGGCAACAGAACAAAAAGAAACTAGATCAGATAGTTGAGGAGAGTCTTAGGGCTGCGGCTTTGTGGGATGAAGTCAAAGACAAACTTGACCAAAGTGCTTTAGCACTTTCAGGGGGCCAACAGCAAAGATTGTGTATTGCCCGAGCCATTGCTTTAAAACCAGAAATTTTACTTTTGGATGAACCGGCCAGTGCCTTGGATCCGGTGTCTACTGCCAAGCTTGAAGATACGCTGAAGCAACTGCGTAAAAAATATACCATGGTTATGGTAACTCACAATATGCAGCAGGCTTCAAGAATTAGTGAGTATACAGCATTCTTCCATCTGGGACATGCGCTAGAATATGATACTACAACCAATATTTTTACTAATCCTCAAGGTGAAATCACTGAAAAGTATATTCAAGGTAGTTTTGGATAAAAGGTGGCGTTATTAATGACAAATGTAATGGAGGCAAAGAATGTTAAACTTAAATACGGCAATTTTGAAGCTTTACATGGAATTAGTTTAGCATTCCCTGCACAAAAATTGACCGCCTTGATTGGGCCTTCTGGTTGTGGCAAATCAACCTTCTTGCGTTGCCTAAATCGTATGAATGACGATATTGATGATATTAAAATTACCGGTGAAATTTTGTTAGAAGGCAAGGATATCTATCATTCTCATATCGACTTAGTTGCTTTGCGTAAGAAAGTGGGTATGGTATTCCAGCAACCAACGCCGTTTCCGTTTTCAGTTTTTGATAACGTTGCTTATGGCTTGCGTATAGCAGGGGTCAAAGATAAGGAACTGATTGAGCAGAGAGTTGAAGAAAGTTTGAAGCAAGCTGCAATTTGGAACGAAACAAAAGACAACCTGCAGCGCAATGCCCTTGCTTTTTCAGGTGGACAACAACAACGTATCTGCATAGCCAGGGCGCTGGCAATCAGACCGGAAGTTGTTTTGCTTGATGAACCAACTTCTGCTTTAGACCCAATATCAAGTTCTGAAATTGAAGAAACGTTAATGGCATTAAAACAAAAATATACTTTCATTATGGTGACACATAACTTGCAACAAGCGAGTCGGGTTTCTGATCAGGTGGCTTTTCTGATGAATGGTGAGTTGATCGAGTCTGGTTCGACACAGGAAATGTTCTTGTCACCTAAGAAAGAAATTACAAACAATTATCTTAATGGCCGTTTTGGCTAAATTTGGAGGTGGATTATGCACGAAATATTTTTAGACGAATTGAAGAAATTGAATGCTCGGTTTATGGAGATGGGAGTTTTAGTTAATGACCTGATCGATAGAGGTACGCGTTCTTTCGTCGAACATGATAAAAAAGCAGCGCAACAAATGATTGTGGAAGATAAGGAAGTTGCCAAAGAGGCTGTTAAAATAGAAAAGAAGGCTTTGGAATTAATGGCCTTACAGCAGCCCGTTGCTACTGACTTCCGAGTTGTTATCAGCATTTTAAAAGCTACAACGGACTTAGAAAGAATAGGAGAAAATGCTAATAGCATTGCTATTGAAACTGTCAGAGTTAAAGGTAATCCACGTCTTCCAGATGTTGAAAAAGTAATTTCCAACATGACACATCAGGTGCGTGAAATGCTGGTACAAGTATTAACAGCTTATGTTCAGGAAAATGAAAAAGATGCCAGACAAATGGTACTTGGTCATGCCAAAGTTTATAAGGATTATAAAAACGCCAGACAAATGATTATTGACGGTGTTGAACAAGAACCTGATGCTGCGGTGGCTTCTGCTAGTTATTTTGTGATCATTAGATTGCTTGAAAGAATTAGCGATCACATTGTCAATTTGGCAAGTTGGGTTATTTATAAAACTTCGGGTGAATTATTCGAATTAATTAAGCCTGATCCGAAAGAAAAATAATAACTTGCATTTAGAATATAATCCTGTTATATTTAATAAAGTAAATTCTACCTAAGACTCGGGTGGCATGACGCCTTAATTTCCCGCCGAGGCCAGAAGATAATGAAGAGTTTAAAGCTCCATGTCTTTCTTGGCATGGAGTTTTTATTTGGGCCTGATGGAATTTATTATTAATTTGATGGAGGTGAAATCGAGTGAGTAAAGCTGCTATTGCTGAAAAAGAGAAGTTCGTTGATGCGTTTGCTGAAGAACTTAAAGCTGCAAAAGCAATCTTGGTAATTGATTACCTTGGCTTAACTGTTGAAGAAGTTACTAACATGCGTAAGGAACTTCGTGAAAACGACGTTAACATGAAGGTTGTTAAGAATACTTACTTAAGACGTGCTGCTGCTAAGGCTGGTATTGAAGGTCTTGAAGAGACTTTTGTTGGTCCTACTGCTGTAATTTATACTGATAATGCTGAAGATATTACTGAACCAGCACGTATTGTTTCTAAGTACGAAGATAATTATGATGTTATCGACATCAAGGGTGGTATGTTAGAAGGTAAATTGACTTCTAAAGAAGAAATCAAGGAGCTTGCTGCCATTCCTGGACGCGAAGGCTTACTGTCAATGCTTGTTTCTGTATTACAAGCTCCAGTACGCAATTTCGCATATGCTGTTAAAGCTGTTGCTGATTCAAAAGATGAATCTGCAGAATAATTAATGTAATTTATATCTAAAAATTTTGGAGGATAAAATAAGTATGGCTTTAGATACTGAAAAGATTATTGAAGACTTAAAAGGTGCTTCAATTCTTGAATTAAATGACCTGGTAAAGGCTATTGAAGATGAATTTGGTGTTTCTGCTGCTGCTCCAGTTGCTGCTGCAGGTGCTGCTGGTGGCGAAGCTGCTGCTAAGACATCATTTGATGTTGAATTGACAGAAGCTGGTCAAGAAAAGGTTAAGGTTATTAAGGCTGTCCGTGATATTACTGGACTTGGCCTTAAGGACTCAAAAGATCTTGTTGATGGCGCTCCTAAGAACGTTAAGGAAGGCGTTTCTGAAGACGAAGCTAATGACATTAAATCTAAGCTTGAAGAAGTTGGCGCTACAGTTACAGTTAAATAATTGTAGTCTGGCTAGCCAAGCTAATAAAGGACGTATTTGCGATAAGCAGGTACGTCCTTTTTATATTACTTATTACTATACTTTTAAGTATTATAACTACAAATATCATCTTATAGGATAATAAAAAAGATAGTTATTTATTTATAAAGTTGGTAGTGCTATTATTAAAATTAATAATGTACCCAAATAAAAAACTGTAGAGAGAAACTTTAAAAGGTAGTTAACAGCTATTTTGGAGCTAAAGCTATTTCACAGTGGTGTAATTATTTCAAAGTCAGTTTTTCTAAAAGGCACTAATAAACAAAAGGAGAAGTAAATGAAAAAGACTAATTTTCATAAACTTGTGGCTGCGGTAGTAGCAATCACAAGTATTGCAAGTGGGTTATTTGTTGACTCAAGAGTTACTGAAGCTAAGTCAGTATCGGGCAGTATTGTTTTAAAGACGCCAGCAGTAAAAAGGGTGAAGGTCAAAAGGAAAGCAAATTTATATAACAATAAAGGGCGCAAGTTAAAGAAAATAGTTTTGAAAAAAGGCAGAAAATTAACTGTTATCAAAAAAGCCAAAAAAATAAGAGGTAAGAAGTTTTATTTTGTGACTAAAAATAGACTGATTTTGGCTAAAGATGTTACTACTTTAAAAACGAAAGCTAAAAAACCGCAGAACTTGCCAACAAATCCATCTAATACCCAAGATAAAGTAACACCACCAAACTCAACCAATACAGGTACAACTCAGACTGCTAAAAAGAATGCAAAAATTGAAAGCTTTTCTCTTAGTGAATTTAGACAAGAATTTTTAAAAAAATTGAATGAAGAAAGAGCTCAACGTGGACTTAATGCTGTTAGTGAAGATGCTAATCTTGATGAAATAGTTCAGGAAAGGACAAAATTATTGCCTGATAATTTTGCACACGTAGATGCTGCTGGCAATTTCATTTTGAATGATTTCTTTAATAAAGCAGGAGTTAAGCGTCACAATACAGCGGAATGTTTAGCAATGTTTCCTTGGGGTGTAGACGTGAATCACTCAGATAATAGTCTGCTTGATGCTACAAAAAATGCAAGTAGTGCGCTAGTTGCTGACAATATGATTTATGAATATATCTATAATGATGCTGAATCTAATTGGGGTCACCGTGACATTTTACTCGATCCTAGTGCTAAAACAATTGGTCTGGGTGCAATAGCAGAAAATGACAGTAAACAAATTTACTCATCAGTTGGTGTAATTTATTAATTACTTAACTCAAATAAAAGCTTTAATTATAAAAATGAAAAATCTAATTATGTTTTTGAATTAGTTTTCTGACATAGTTAGATTTTTATTTTGTTTGCAAAAATACTATTGTCCGCTAAAATTAATAAGATAAGGTTTTAAGAAATGAGCAAATTATGATTGATAAAGAAAATCAAATGTATTTCACTGAAAATCCTACTTCCGAGCATAATGAACGCGTCATTGACTATCAAGTTAATGGAATTGATCTTAAATTTACTACTGATGCAGGGGTTTTTTCAAAAACGCGGGTAGATTACGGTTCAGGTGTATTAATTAAGGAAATGGCAAATATTGTTTTCCCTCAAAATAATATTCTGGATATCGGAACTGGTTATGGTCCTATTGGACTTTTTGCAGCCAAATTTTGGCCCGATCAAACTGTAGATATGGTTGATATTAACCAGCGGGGACTGGTTCTGGCTAAAGATAACGCTGCAATTAATGGAATAAAGAATGTCAATATTTATAAGTCAAATGTTTACGATAAAGTTTTTGATGAACCAAAATTTGGTTTAATAGTGACTAATCCGCCTATTCGAGCCGGAAAGAGCATCGTTTCAAATATCTTAAATGGTGCCAAGGGTCATCTTGTTCAAAATGGTGTTTTATTAGTCGTGATTCAGAAGAAGCAGGGAGAACCCAGTGCGCGCAAATTGCTAATTAAAACTTTTGGCAACTGTGTGATATTAAAAAGGGATAAAGGCTACTATGTATTGCAGGCGGTGAATAATTAATGTCATTTTCAAGCGCTGACAAAAAGAATCTGATGCAACTAGCTTTTAAACAGGCTGAAAAAGCGCAAAGCTTGGGGGAAGTTCCAATTGGCGCAGTAATAGTTGCTCCAGATGGGCAAATTATTGGAGAAGGATTTAACAGGCGTGAATTAGACCAAGACGCGACACAACATGCTGAAATGATTGCAATCAGGCAAGCTTGTTCAAAGCTCGGTACCTGGCGTTTAATTGACTGTAGCCTTTTTGTCACCTTAGAGCCATGCCCGATGTGTGCAGGCGCAATTATTAATTGCCGCATTAAAAATGTCTTTTTTGGTGCACTTGATCCTAAAGCTGGTGCAGCTGGCAGTGTGGTTAACCTTTTTGAAATAGCTAAATTTAACCACCATCCCCATGTGATTCGTGGATTATACCGTGAAGAAGCCAGTCAAATGCTGAAAAAATTTTTCAAAGAGATAAGACAAAAGCAAAAAGCAGCAAAAGACTCTGGTAAAAATTTCGCAAATTAGTGGAAAAATACTGTAAAATAAGTTAATATATCTTATGGGCAATGTTTGACCTCCAAAGCGTGTCAGGACCGGAAGGTAGCAGCACTAAGGTTGCTCGGGCATGTGCCTTTTATTAGATAATTACAAACTCTTAACTCTTTCGCAAGAGTTAAGAGTTTTTTACTAGGGAAGACTGATCAATGGCTTATCAAGCGTTATACCGCAAATGGAGACCTCGCACTTTTGCTAGTGTAATTGGTCAAAATGATATTACGGATACTTTGAAAAATGCAATCAAGCGCGGTACAATCTCCCATGCCTTTTTATTTGCTGGGCCACGTGGTACCGGGAAAACTTCCTGTGCCAAAATCTTTGCCAAAGCTTTGAACTGTATCAACTTGCAGGACGGTGAGCCATGTAATAAATGTGCTAATTGTTTGGCAGCTGATAAAGGTGCAATGGCGGATATTATGGAGATTGATGCGGCTTCCAATAATGGTGTTGATGAAATACGCGATATCAGAGATAAAGTAAAATATGCACCAACTCAAGGTAAATACAAGGTATATATCATTGATGAGGTTCATATGTTGTCAATGGGAGCATTTAATGCTTTGCTTAAAACCCTTGAAGAACCTCCAGAGCACGTTGTTTTCATCTTGGCTACTACCGAACTGCAAAAAGTACCAGCAACAATTATTTCACGGACGCAGCGTTATAATTTCAAGCGTATCTCACAAACTGACCTAGAAAAGCGGATGAAGTATATACTGGAGCAAGAAAAGATCAGTTATGAAGATAAGGCTTTAGCGGTGATTGCTCAGGTAGCTGATGGTGGTATGAGGGATGCTTTGAGTATCTTGGATCAACTATTAAGTTTTGATAAAAACAAAGTTGAGTATGATTCGGCTCTTGAAATAACTGGATTTGCCGCTAAAGAAAAAATTGAACAAATTTTATTAGCAATATTGAATGAAGATGCAACTAAAGCTCTATCTTTAGCACAAACAGAACTTACAAATGGTGCCAGTTCGAAAAATATTTTGGATGAACTTATTGAAATGGCGACTAATGCCTTAATGGTTATTAAAACCAATGACAGCAGCCAACACTTCTTTTTAAGCAACGATTTTATTGAACAAATTAAAGAAGTTGCTCCTGAACGCTATTTTCAGTTGATTTCTGCGGCTAATACCGCATTAAATGATTTACGCTATACTAACCAGCAGCAAATTCCTTTGGAAGTATTTGTAGTTGAATGTGCTGGGAAAAAAGCAAGTACGGCGGACTCTAAGAATGTTATATCAGAGTCTGCCAATTCTCAAAATGCTAACAAAGATCTGACAGAAGAAATAGCAACATTAAAAAAGCAGGTTACAGCTTTAACCAAAAAAGTTTACAGTTTAAGTAAAAAACAAACTAGAAACAGCGATCAGATTTTTCATCTTGATAATTCTGTAAGCAACCGATTTGCTAAAAATAGTGCGGAAGGTTCTAAAACAAAGTCTGTTGCCAAACCTAAAAAAGCAAGTAAAAGCAGAAAAAAGACCAATGAACAAAATCGTAAGCAAGTTTACCATGTGTTAGAAAATGCCACGAAGGATGATCTCACTACTATTAAAAATGTTTGGCCCGATTTGCAATCTGTTTTGGGTGTTTCGCAAAGAGCTTTGTTAGATGTACTTGAGCCAGTTGCTGCTAGTGCCAATCAAGTAGTAATGAAATGTAAATATACCCTTTGGTTTGAAAAAGCTAGTGAAGATGGTAATTTATTAGATATTTTGACTGAAGAAATTGCTAAATTTACTAAGCATGGTTATGAAATAGTGCTAGTACCTGATGAAGATTGGGCCAGGGTACGTAAAGAATTTATACAGAAACATGGTAAAGAATTACTTGATAAGCAAAAACAAAAAGATTCAGAATCTGAACAAAGTGGGTCAGATAATCAGATAGTGGATAAAGCCAAAGAGTTATTTGGTGACACAGTAAATGTTAAAGACTAGAATTTAAGGAGAAAAAATAATGAGTAAAAGACCAAATTTTGGTGCCATGGGCAGTATGAATATGCAACAAATGATGAAACAGGCCAAAAAATTGCAAGAGCAAATGGCTCAGGAACAAGAAAATATTACCGCACAGGAATTTGTGGGCAAGTCTGCAGATGATTTAGTTGTAGCTACTTTTAGTGGTGATCGTAAATTAAAAAATATTACTATTAAAAAGGATGCAATCGACCCAGATGATCCAGATATGCTGCAAGATTTAGTTATTGATGCCGTTAACAAAGGCCTTCAAGAAATTGATCAAGCTACACAGCAAAGTTTAGGTAAGTATACGAAGGGTATGATTTAATTGCAATATCCAGCACCAATCGCGCATTTAATTGATTCTTATATGAAATTACCTGGTATTGGTGAAAAAACAGCAACGAGGCTTGCTTTTTATACTCTTGATATGCCAGATGAAGATGTTCATGGCTTTAGTACAGCACTAAAAGAGGTAAAAGAAAAACTTCATCGTTGTTCTATTTGTGGCAATATTACGGAAAAGGATCCCTGTGCAATCTGCAGTAATCCTGAACGAGACCAGTCGACTATTATGGTTGTTGAGCAGCCAAAAGATGTAATGGCTTTTGAAGACATGGGTGAGTATAGTGGTCTATATCATGTCCTGCATGGTGTTTTGTCACCAATGGATGGTATTGGGCCAGAGGAAATTAACATTAAGTCACTGATAGTCCGTCTGCAAAAACAGGATGATGTAAAAGAGGTTATTTTAGCTTTGAATTCAACTCCCGAAGGTGAATCAACAGCGATGTATATTAGTAAACTAATTAAACCTGCTGGAATTAAAGTAACACGTCTGGCTGCTGGTTTGGCTGTTGGCAGTGATATTGAATATGCTAATTCGATTACTTTAAAAAGAGCGGTACAGGGGAGAACTTCAATCTAATGGCACGTAATAAAGTTAAAAAAATGGGTGACGAATTATTAATGGCCACAATTGAAGACTTGCAGGAACAGATTGCTGTTCAAAAAAATCTTGATCCAACAACACTTGATATGTCTGAAGACAATGTAGTATCAGGTAAAATTTTAAGAGCAAAGTATTCTTTTTTATATAATGAAGCTCGACATCGCCATACAAGATTTAGTGGTTTTTCCAATGCGATTTCAGAATAAAAAGTCCTTCGTGAAAGGACTTTTTATTTTGCGCGAAAATTAAAAGTACGTTGGGGTGTTCATATAAAGAGAACTCTTGTAAAATAGAAACATGGAGAGTTTTATGAAAAGTTATTTTATCAGTTTCGAAGGGCCAGATGGGTCAGGAAAAAGTACGGTTTTAAAGCAGGTTGTAGCTCAAATTGGTCCCAGGTTGAAGACACAATATCTAGTAACGCGGGAACCCGGAGGTTCTAAAATTGCAGAAAAAATCCGGCAATTAATTTTGGATCCTGTTAATGAAGAAATGTCTGCTAAAACTGAAGCATTGCTTTATGCAGCTTCACGTAGCCAACACATGTTTGAAACTGTGATACCGGCTCTTAAAGCTGGTAAGGTGGTTTTTTCTGATCGTTTTGTTGATAGTTCACTTGCTTATCAAGGAGCTGGGCGAGACTTGGGTATTGCTGCTGTGAAACAAATCAATGATTTTGCTACCAGTAAAATTGAACCGGATCTGACTATATTTTTAGATGTTAAACCGCAAGTGGGCTTAGACAGAATTGCTAAAGAGCGAGCTGGTCAAGAAGACCGTTTGGAACAAGAAAAATTAATTTTTCATCAAAAAGTTTACCAGGGTTATCAAGAAGTAAATCGGGCTCATCCCCAAAGAATACAGGTAGTTGATGCAAATAAACCACTCAATTTAGTTGTAGAGGATTGTGTTAAAATAATTGCAAACCGATTACCAGCAGATTTATTAAAGGACTGATTAAAATGAAGTTAATAGTTGCAATTGTTCAAAAAGAAGATGCAAACCGCTTGCAGCGTACCTTTGTTAAAGAAAGTATTCGTGCAACTAAACTTGCTACAACTGGTGGATTTCTTAGTGAGGGTAATACGACTTTTCTTATCGGTATAGATGATAAACATGTTAAACAAGTTTTGCGTATTATCAAGGATGAATCCAAATCACGTGAAGAATATATGAATCCAAATATTGTAATGACAGGTTTTGATATTAGTAGTCAACCGGTAAAAATTACAGTTGGTGGGGCTACTTGCTTTGTCTTGTCGGTTGAAGAATTTAAGCAATTCTAATGTCTGTCAATATTAAGGAAGCGGGCCAGAAGCAAACTGAACTTTTACGTCAGGCACTCGAACAAAATAAACTGGCGCACAGTTACTTATTCGTTGACGCTAATGAAATTCAGGCTTTAAATACGGCCTATTGGTTAGCTTGTCTCTTTAATTGTAGTGGCAGTAAAAAACCAGATGGTACTTGTCAAAACTGCCGGCAGATTATTTCAGGCAATCACCCTGATGTTTTGCTGGTAAAACCCGAAGGCAAGCAAACTTTGGGCATTGATAAAGTGCGAATTTTAAAAGAAGAATTGGCTAAAAGTCCGGTTCAAAGCAATGTACGTTTCTTTTTTATTAATGAAGCACAAAAATTAACTTTGCCTGCAGCTAATGCTTTGCTCAATTTGCTGGAAGAACCTATTGCACCCGTTGTTACTATTTTAATTACCAATAATACTGATCAAATTTTGCCAACGATTCGTTCACGTACTCAGATTATTAATTTTACGAATAATGAAAAAGAGAATGGCAAAAGTGCGGAATTATTAGCAAATGGCTTTAGTCCTAGTGAAGTTAGCGAGCTGGAAGATACAGCTAAATTAGATAAAGATACTAAATATTTTTATCAAGAAATGATTGAACATAACTCATTAGCACTTGTCAGCGCGCACCAGTTGGCTGAAATAGCAAGAAGCAAAAGCGAACAAAATTATATTCTCTTTTTGCTTAAGAAATGGGCGCAAGAGGAATTAGAAAATAATCATCAAGATGATGGAGCAAGAATGCTAAAGTATTTGCTTGAAATTGATAAGATGCAGTACAGCAATGTTAGTTTTCGTAATTTACTTGATTTTCTTGCTTTGCAGTGGAAACGGTAGGTGTTCGTGGTGGATTCATATTCAAAGTTGGAGCAGCTTCACGATTCGATGGTTAACATGACCAAAACAATCGAAAGTTTAGAGAATAGTATTTTAGAGACATTAAAAGAAAATACTGAATTAAAAGTAGAAAATCAATTGTTGCGTGAAAAAATGGACAAAATGAATAATGCCCACAATGGTACCGTAAAAACTCAAAGTGGCCTTGAATCTTTGCGGCAAATATACAGCTCAGGTTATCATATTTGCAATATGTACTATGGCTCTCACCGTGATCCTAATACAGACTGCATGTTTTGCCTGGATATTCTTGATAATTTCGGTGAAAAGAAGAAGAAACATTAAAGGACTGATCAAATGCAGAGGCAAAGTAGTTATGCCCAAGAAAATGGTAAGCTTTATCTAGTACCAACTCCGATTGGTAATTTGGAAGACATTACGATTAGAGCAAAAAAAGTTTTACAGGAAGCTGATTATATTGCAGCTGAAGATACCAGGACTAGTGGCATCCTGCTTGAAAAAATTGGGGTCCATAATCATATGCTTTCTTTTCATAAGTATAATTCAAAAGAAAGAGCGCCCGAATTAATTAAATTAATGACTGAGGGTGCAGTTATCGCAGAAATTAGTGACGCTGGAATGCCCGTAATTTCTGATCCGGGATATATCTTGGTTCAAGAGTGTATCAAAAATAATATTCCAGTTGTCCCTTTGCCAGGTGCTTCCGCCTTTACTACTGCCTTGATTGCTTCTGGCTTTGATGCTCAACCATTTACCTATTATGGCTTTTTACCGCGCAAAAAGACTGAGCAAAAATCCTTTTTTGAACAAATGAATAAAGCGCACGCAACATCTGTTTTTTATGAAGCACCACATAGGTTGGTGAAAACACTTAATAATATGTCCGAGATTCTGGATTCTGAGCGTCAAATTGTTGTCGCTAGGGAACTGACTAAGATTCATGAGGAGTTTATTCGTGGTACAATCAGTGAAGTAACTACTTATTTTGAACAAAATGCGCCAAGAGGTGAATTTGTGATTTTGGTTTCACCAAATACCAAACAAGCAAAACAGTTATCCTGGACCGAGCTCTTTACATTAGTAGATCAATTAGTTGCCAAAGGAAAAAGTAAAAAAATGGCAATTAAGGAGACTGCTCAGGAAAATCACGTCTCCAAAAATGAATTATATGAACGTTATCATCAAAAGCAGGTGAAATTATGAAATACAGTGAAAAGCATATTGTAAATTATTATGAGTGTGATGAAAATAAAAATTTAAAATTGCCTGCAATGATTGACTTGATGATGAGCGTCTCAGAGCATCAATTAGATTCAGGTAATGGTAGTACTAACGCCTTGACCAAAAGGGGATTAGGTTGGGTTGTAACGCAGTACCATATTGAAGTTACACGTCTGCCCCATCCAAATGAAGAAATTATACTTACGACTGAACCATTTGGCTATAACCGTTTTTTGGAATATAGAAATTATGTATTTACCGATCAGAATAGCAATGAGCTAATAACAGTAAAGAGTGAATGGGTTTTATTTGATTTAAAGACTCGCAAATTAGTATCAACTGATAAGGAAATGATGGCTGAATTGGGAATACCACTCTTGAAAAAGCTGCCTCGTTTTCCCAGGTTGCGGGTTCAGAAAAATTACGATAAAAAAAGGCAGTATCGAGTACGCTATGATGATTTGGATACTAACCATCATATGACTAATGGCCACTATTTTAATTGGTTTCTTGATACACTTGACCGCGATTTTTTAAAAAATCATATCGTCAAAACTATTGATATTAAATTTAACCTTGAAGTCCGCTATGCGCAAACGCCTTATGCATGCGTAAACTTAATCAAAGATGGTGATACTATAAAATCATTTCATGCGATTGCGGATGAGGACAAAAATGATAAAGCTGTTTGTGAACTAACTTGGCGCAAAATATAATATAATTATTTTTTGTGTTCTAAGATAATTTAATTAAAGAAAGAAAGTGCTGCAAATGACTATTAAAGAAATGTTTAAGGTCGAATTGCGTGATCTTGTACTCTTAGGAATTATTGTCGCAATGAAGATTATTCTTAGTCGTTTTACAGTCGGATCAGCTGTTGTTCATGTAAGTTTGGGTTTCATCGGAAGCGTGATGCTAGGATACCTTTTTGGACCTGTTTGGGGCAGTATTGGCGGTGGAATCAGTGATTTGGTTTCATCAGCTCTATTTGGTAATCAAGGAGGCTTTTTTATCGGCTTTACCCTCAGTGCAATGATTGGTCCGTTTATTTATGGCCTGGTCTTTTATCAAAAGCCAGTCAAAATTTGGCGGATTATTTTGGCAACTCTATTAGTGACAGTTGTTGTTAATATAGGTTTAAATACACTTTGGGTTCATCTTTTATATGGTATTGACTACTCTGTCGCGCTTATTCAAAGAATTCCGAAGGAAGCCATCACCCCCTGGGTGGAAATGATTGTCAATTATTTTGTTTTAAACGCAATTTCAAGAGTTAGGATTAACAGGTAATTTTCGAAAAGAGTAAAAATATTTTAGAATGAAAATTTTGAGTATGTCGACCGCGACAAATAATTTAAGTGTGGCTTTAAATGATGGTGCTAAAATAATTACGGAAAAGAATGAATTTGACCAACGTAATCACAGCGGACATTTAGATCCATTAATTGACGAAATTTTAAAAGAAAATGATCTAAGTTTGGCAGAAATCGATCGTTTTGCCGTTGCAATTGGACCAGGTTCATATACTGGTTTACGGATTGGCGTTACGACAGTAAAAATGTTTGCCAGCATTTTACATAAAGATGTAGCAGGCATTTCTACCTTACAAGCATTGGCAGCTAGTTGTGCAGAAAAAGACACTTTAATAGTGGCTGGGATTGATGCTCGTAATGACAATTACTTTGCGGGTGCTTATGTCAATAAGGAAGATGATTTGGGTCCTGAATGTGTAATACCTGATGGGCACTATCATATTGACACACTTTTAAGCGCAGTAGCAGAATATTGTGCAAATAACAATCTGGAAAATGTTATTTATGTTGGTACTGGCTTTGAAAAACAAAAAGAGGCTATCAAAAAGACAAATATCCCCTTTAGTTTTGGCACTGAAAAACAAAATGTTGTTCATGGCGGCTTAATAGGCAAGCTGACTTTGAATGCTCAACCCGATGATCCAGACCAGTTGTTGCCAAACTATTTGCGGCGCACACAGGCTGAAATTGATTGGCATAAAAAGACCGGAGAAGCATATAAACCTGACAGTAACTATGTGGAAGAAGTTTAAGTATTTCTGGCCTTTTTTGTTTGTAGCACCAAAGAAAAAGTCTGTTGACTTTATACCTGAAAAATTCATTATCAATCACTCTATACTGAATATTAGACAGGCGCAAATTGAGGATATTTCTGCGATCTTGTTACTTGAGCAAAGTTTATATCAAGGAGAGGAGCCTTGGAGTAGAGCAATTTTTCAAACTGAATTAGGCAAAAAGAATTCACTTTATATACTTGTATTGCAGTCGCAATTAGTGGTTGGGCTAATTGGTGTCCGCATTGATATTAAAAAAGCGCACATTACCAATGTAATGGTTGATTCAGCTTGGCAAAAAAGAGGTATAGGTACTTATTTAATTAGAAAAGTAATTGAAGTTGCCCAAGGAAAAAGTTGTGAGGAAGTTAGCCTGGAAGTAAGAGAAGATAACTTGAATGCCCAAAAGTTATATCAAAAATTGGGTTTTGTTACAACTTTCGTTTGGCCCAATTATTATCAGGACTCCCGGCAAAATGCGTTTAACATGGTACTTAAATTGGTAGATGATTGAAAGAAAGGAAATAGAAGTGGTACATAAAAAAGATATCCGGATTTTAGCTTTTGAAAGTTCTTGTGATGAGACTTCGACATCTGTTGTCAAAAATGGCAGAGAAGTTGAAAGCTTGATAGTGGCAACTCAAATTAAAAGTCACCAGCGTTTTGGAGGAGTCGTTCCCGAAGTAGCTAGTCGCCACCACATTGAAGTGATTACGCAAATTACCAAGGAAGCTTTAAGTGAAGCAAAAGTAACATGGAATGATATCGATGCTATTGCCGTAACTTATGGACCAGGTCTGGTTGGAGCCCTGTTAATTGGTGTTAGTGCAGCTAAAGCTGCTTCAATGGCTACAGGCATCCCCCTAATTGGTGTAGATCATATTATGGGCCACATTATGGCAGCACAATTAAAAGAAGAGATTACTTATCCAGCTCTTGCACTGCAAGTTTCTGGTGGTCACACTGAAATTGTTTTACTTAAAGACCCGACTCATTTTGAAATAGTTGGTGATACTAGGGATGACGCGGCAGGTGAGGCTTATGACAAAATCGGACGTGTGCTTGGGGTTAATTATCCTGCCGGTAAAACTATTGATGAATGGGCTCACCAGGGAAAGGATACCTTTGATTTTCCTCGTGCAATGATCAAAGAAGAGGACTACGATTTTTCTTTTTCTGGTTTAAAGAGTGCGTTTATTAATACTTATCATCATGCCGAACAAATTAACCAAAAATTAAATAAATACGACTTAGCCGCCAGCTTTCAGGCTGCAGTGATTGATGTTTTAGCAACTAAAACAATTAGGGCGATTAAGCAGTATCAGCCCCAAACCTTTATTATGGGTGGTGGTGTGGCCGCTAACCATGGTTTACGTGACAGAATGAACCAAGAAATAAAAAATTTACCACAAAATATGCGACTAAAAGTCATTTTGCCTGAGTTAAAATTATGCGGAGATAATGCCGCAATGATTGGTGCAGCGGCATACAATTTATATCAGGAAGGAAAATTTGCTGATCTAACTTTAGATGCTGATGCATCATTAGAATTACCTTACGCGTCAGAAATGCTGCAATAAAATAAATAATATCAGGATCAAGACAAAATCCATACGGAAAAAGGCGTTGAGTTCAACGTCTTTTTTTGTTCTGAAAATAGTTTTTTTCCAGACTCTTTTTTATCATTATGTGTTTTGAATTCAACTATTTTAAACATTAAATTTATGTATCAATTACTAAATGATCGGAGTATACAAAATGACAGTTGGTGAATAGCTACAGTATCGGATTGCAAGAACTTTTAGATAGTAGTATTAAAAAATAAAAAATGTCACATATGCTTTAAAAGTCATATGTGACATTTTTTAATTTAGTTTTCTTAACAGATTACAATAAAGTCAAACAGGTAGGGGAGGAAATTAAATGGTTAGTTTACTACATTCATTGATGATCCTAGCTATTAGCATGTTTTAAAGAGTTCAAAAATACAAAATTTGATAATCACTTTGATTATGAATTTTATACGAATAGACTATTAATAAAACTCAAATAAAAACAAGTTTCTACCAATAAATAGGGATACGTTTAAACTTCTAATCAAAAAACAATAAAATTATGGTAGACTAAATATAATAACCCTATCATTTTTAAATTAATTTACCATTCAAAAAAGGAGACAATGATGTTAATAGTCCAAAACCTATCGCTCAAAACCAGGCAGCCAATCCTGCACGATTTTTCTTATCAATTTGCACCCGGTCAATTTTATCAAATTGCTGCAGAAAATGGTTCTGGTAAAACAAGTTTCTTGCGTGCTGTTACGGATTTAATTCCAGTTTCTTCTGGTAAAGTCTTATTAGATGGAAAACCATATGCCAAAAATAAGCGTAAGCTTTTTTTCTTTGAAAGCAATGAATGGTTCAACGTCAATTTAACTAGCCTTGATTACTTAAAATTTGTGAAAAAACAATGGCATTCTAATGTCGACCTTAATCAAGAGCTTGATTTGCTGGGTGTACGTGAGTATGTCAAAGTCCCAATTAAAAAGTATTCGCTTGGAATGAAACAAAAATTGATCGTGGCCATGTACTTAGTTAGTGGCGCCGAATATTACTTGATGGACGAGATTACTAACGGTCTTGATGAAGAAAGCCGCGCAATTCTTTATAAACGACTAAATGATGAGGTAGTTCAGCGTAATAAATGTATTATTCTAACCTCTCACTATAGCAGCGAGATTAAAGTGAATAACTTACACCGGCTCGTTTTACAAAAACAAATGATGCACGAGGTAGATCAATGAGCTCATATTTTTCATTGCAACTTAAAAAGGTTATTAAACACAATCTAACAATTATTTCACTGGTTATTTTATTATTAATTTCTTTTGGCTTACTATACATGAAGTCTGCACAACTCACTGCTACCGGTTCTTTAAAAGGAGATGCTCAAGGCCAGATTGCTGTGAAAAGGGAAGCCTTAAAAGCGGATCGTCAAGCACTCAAACGATATTCACCGCATGGAAAATCATATAAGGCCACTGAAAAAGATATCAAACAAATTGAAAAGGAATTAAAAAAAGATCAAACCTTTGTAGATAATATTAATCACAATTACTGGAAACGAGTTTATGAGATCAAATTAAAAAGGGAACAAAAAGGCAAATTGACAGATCTAAGTTCAGATGAAAAAGATGGACATAAAAGTATAATACTGCGTTTAAAGTATCTCATAGTTCACCCTATGCCTTATGAAAGCGACAGCGCAGTCACCGGGATACAATTTCTGTTAGATTTGAATGCAAACTATTGGCCCGTCTTATTTAGTTTGGTAATGATTTTTATTTTGACTTATTTATTTACTGGTTCTTATAAAAATGGTCTTGACATTTCCAGTGTCTTGCCAATTAATCGCTTTCAAAGTACCCTGACTAATAATATTGTTGGGCTATCAGTTGTTAGCTTTATTTTTCTTTTACTAAACCTATTAGTTTTTGGTGGAGCAGCGAGCATTTTTGGTACTGGTCGTAGTGACTATCCTTACATCATTCACCATCTGGTTAGCGGCCACTTGGTGCCAGGAATTGTTCCGACTGCCAAATTGTTGCCCCAAGCTGTTATACTGCAGCTCTTAAATTTCATATTTATGGTTTTGTTTGTGCAGCTGATTGCTAAAATTTTTCATAACCAGTTACCGACTCTGTTAGTTTCGCTATTGCTTTTATTAGGCGGTCATTTTGTTACAATTTTTATTATTCCGCTGGAGAAGATTGCACAGTGGCTTCCTGGTACTTACTTAGGAGTTTTAAACATTGTTTCAAATCAAACAGCCTATACAATGAACAATTCTGCTATTAACTTTTCAAATGGTGTGTTTACCTTAATACTAAGTTCTATATTATTATTGTTGTTGGTACTTTTAATTGATCGCCTTACAACTGTTACACATAGAAATGGGAGACTGGCATAATGTCCTATCTGGCTTTTCAGCTTAAAAAAGTATTTAAGAATAAGCTAACCCCAGTTTGCTTAGCAATTCTAGTCTTAATAATGGGTATTGTCTTATTCATGAATATACGCACTAATCCCCAATTTTCCTTGCAGGCGTTGTCTAAATCAGAGATTGCATACCGCCAAAAAGAAATTAACCGGCAGCAAAGATTACTTAAACACGATAAACAAAAATCGAAAACTGAAGTTTACCATGATACTAAAGCTCCTATTAGGCAAAACCAAGATGTAGTTAAGCAAGATAAACAAGTTTTAAATGCAGCAAATAAAGGCAACTGGCGTAAGGCATACACGATTATGTGGCACCAAAAAAAGCAAGAACAAACTATTGCATCAAATGGCCAAGATTTAGCAGGCCTTAATTCAAAAATAAATATAGAGAAAAAACTGCAATTCTTTAACTATTTACGCCATGAGCCTTTGCCTTATGAAAGTCAGGATATGCCAGTAACAGGCTGGCAGTTCTTACTCCAATTAAATCAGCAATATTTACCTTACGTATTTACTCTTGTTGCTCTGTTTTTACTAACTTTGCTTTTAACTGATTCTTACCACCAAAAGTTAGATACAGCGCAGTTATTACCGCTTGAAAAAAATAATTTAATGATTTCGAATACCATAGCAGGAATAGTCCTGACTCTTGGTAGTTTTTTAGCGATTAATTTAGTATTATTTATTGTAGCTTCCCTTATTTCTGGTACAGGTAGTTTATCCTTTCCTTATATCGTTGGTCAATATACAGGTGGTAGGCCTCTTATTGAACGTGTATCTACTGGCAGTTTTATTATTAAAGTAATTGTATTGCAGGCACTTACCTTGATCTTCGAGGTTGTCTTAGTTCAATTACTTGCCCGAATTTTTCGTGATAAATTACCAGCATTACTTATCGCTATTTTACTTGTCCCGGGACTTAACATTGCAACTATGGTCGTTGAGCCGCTGCGTAAGATTTGCGCTTGGCTCCCAATGACTTACCTGAACGCAGTTGACATAGTATCAGGCAATTTAGGAATTAATTATCAAAATGTGCAGTTGAACTATACGACAGGGCTTTTAACACTGTGCTGTTCAATTTTAATAATTACTATTATGATTTCACTGTCCAGTCATATAAAATATAAAGAATAAAATTTTATATTTCTTAAATCAACGTTTTTACTTTTAATTTAGTATTATCATGACTTTAGATCGTTCATTTGTTTATTTAAATAATGCTTACTCAAAAGTCTTTTAAAACTAAGTGTAAAAATATTTAACAAGTAATAACATACTCGTCATTACAAAATGGAAAACTCATTTCAAAAGAGTCTGGGAAAAGATAGTTTTTTCCCAGACTCTTTATTATCTCTTAAAAATCTTTGTAGAAAGCAGTCAAGTTGTATTTGTCACACGGATTAAAATCACAACTTTCATAAAACATGCGCGTTTTAACGGTATTTTCTGTCAACAAAACTTTTTGTCTAACAGAATCATATTTCTTTAGCACGCTATTGATTAATTTCGTACCAATTCTTCGCCTTTGATAAGCAGGATTAACCAGTAAATCTTGGATATAAGTGATGGTCAGACCATCACCAACTACTTTGATTAATCCAACTAATTGGTTCTGATCATAAGCGCCAATAGCAAAAAGCGAATTTGCAATTGCCTTTTGTAGTTGCCGAGGTTTTTGCGTATAAGAACTCCAATCAACGCTTGTGTATAAATTGATGAGTTGGTCTAAAGCAATATTTTAGTCAGCTATATATTTCATTTTTATTTCTCCTTAACTAATTGATAATTAAAGAGTAATGCGTGATTTTCCCATGTACACCTTTCCAATTTATTCTTTATAGAGCCAGAAATTTATCAAGTTTTGCAAATAAAAAATTTATTATATAGTTAGCGAGGCAATTACTGCAAGTTAAAAAATAAAGAAACAGCAAATAAAAAGACTGATTTGTTCCTATTTTTGTTGTGCTTACTTGATATATTATTTTAGTCAAAGCTATCAAGTTCAGTCAGTGCCTTTTCCCAAGCATCATTTGCCTCAGCAAGTTGTTTTTGCACTTCAGTGAGCTGTTCCTGCAAAGGACCTAATTTGTCGAAGTTAGTAGCAATTTCAGGATCAGCCATTTGAGACTGAATATCTTCCTGCTCTTTTTCCAGGTGTTCAATCTTATTTTCAGTATTTTCAACTTCTCTTTGTAACTTGCGCTTTTGTGAATTGCGCAATTTTTGCTCTTGATAAGAAAGTTTATTTTTATTTTCGTCTACTTTTGCTGCCGTATTGTTTGTTGCCGACTGGTCCTCTGTAACAATATTTTTCTTGTTTTTTTCATCTAAATAATAGCTATAATCACCCTCATAAACATGAGCACTACCATCTTTGATCTCAACAATTTTATTGGCTAATTGATTAATGAAATAGCGATCATGTGACACAAACAATAAAGTACCATCAAAATCCTGTAAAGCTTTTTCTAATACTTCTTTGGCCTCAAGATCTAAATGGTTAGTAGGCTCATCCATCAGCAGAAAGTTGTTATGCTCTAGTGACAAAACCGTTAATGTTAATCTGGCCTTTTGACCACCTGAAAGTTGCCCGACAGTTTTATCAATATCCTTTGCCGTAAACAAGAAACTGGCTAAAATAGAACGAACATCTTTTTCAGGCATTGTTTTATGACGGTCCCAAACGGTGTCAATCACCGTTTTAGTTGGATCAAGTCCTTGTATTTCCTGATCATAATAGCCGATATCTAGCGAAGCACCATATTTAATTAAACCTTTTTTCGGCTTTAATTCTTTCATAACGGTTTTTAGTAAAGTTGACTTACCAATACCATTTTGACCAATAACGGCTACGCGGTCGCCTTTATTTATTTGGAGAGAAATATCATGCAACATTGTTTTTGTCGGATAGCCAATTGTTAAATCACGTAAAATTAACACTTCTTTACCTGAAGGCCTTTCGCTTTGGAAATTAATGCGCACTTTATTTTTGTGCTTTGGGGGAGTAATCTTATCCATTTTTTCCAATTGCTTGCGGCGGCTTTGTGCTCGTTTAGTAGTTTTGGCTCTGACAATATTTTTTTGAATAAATTCTTCGTCTTTTTTGATTTGATCTTGCTGCTTTTCATACGCTTCTTCTTGCTGCCGATCACGCAGCTGCCGTTCAGCAACGTATGCGGAATAATTGCCTTTAAAGTCAGTTAATTTGCCAAATTGCAATTCAAAAATCTGTGTGGCTAAATTGTCTAAAAAATACTGGTCGTGGGAAACAACTAAAATAGCACCAGAATAGTTTTTAAGATAACTTTCCAACCAGTCCAAAGTGTCTAAGTCAAGGTAGTTGGTAGGTTCATCAAGTAATAGCAGAGCAGGTTTGCGCAGTAGCAATTTAACAAATGAAAGTCTTGTTTTTTCTCCTCCGGAAAGACTTGCGATCTTTTTGGACCAAGTTTCTTCAGGAAAGTTAAAGCCATTCAAAATACTTTTGATATCAGCCTGATAGGTATACCCTCCTTGCTGCTCAAAGTTGAATTGCAGTTGATCATATTGTTTTAACAAATCATTTTGTTTGGGGTTTGCGGCAATGTCTTGCTGTAAACTTGTGATTTTTTTACTCATATTAATTAAGGAAGTAAAAACGCTGAGCATTTCTTCCCAAATAGTTTTACTTTCATTTAGACCATTTTCCTGAGCAATATAGCCGACATCTATGTTTTTATTAATTGTGAAGTCACCATGTGTGGCTTCTTCCTCGCCAGTCATAATTTTAAGCAGGGTTGTTTTACCAACCCCGTTAGGTCCAATCAGACCAATTCTGGCATTTGCGTCAATTGAAAAATTGACATTTTTAAATAATGTGTTGGCACCGAATTGTTTTTCTAAATCGTGTCCTTGTGCAATTATCATAATTTTTCACCTAAAAACCATTTTAGCATACGTATTGAATTTCTTGTGTGAAAGTTTGACGGATATATGAAAGAAAAAGTGCAAAAATAAAGACTTTTTATGCTTAAATAAATAAAAATACTAATTCCTATTATCAAGCCTGTTACTATTATGCTAAAATTTA
>NZ_CALYQV010000031.1 GCF_945290125.1 uncultured Lactobacillus sp.
TCATAATCATACTGTCCAATAATTACCCATCGCCTAGTACCGTTATAATTACAGGTAAATAAAGTTACTTGTTTTTTGTTTTTATCACTATATAAGACTGATTTTTTTGTAGGTGTAATAGTTCCCCGAATAACTGGTTGATAAGGTCTTACTAGCTTCTTATCTGTAACATGATAATAGTAATTTTTTTTCTTATCTGTAAGAACGATCATAGAATTTTTAGCAACTCTAATATTGGGAACACGACTGAACAAGACATTTAAGGATGTGTTCATATTATGACCTGCCAGTACATAATTCCCAGCTCCGCCGATTTGTACTTCATTAGGGTAATATGCAGCCGCACCCAATGCTAAAGTATACATATTTACACCGTTTAAAATTGGCAAATATAAGCCAATCTGTGGAACACTTACATAGCCAGCGTAATTGTCACCATATCGCCTTTTTAAAGCTGTCTTACGGTAATTCTGTAGCTCATAAGGGGTAATCATATGCACGTTATCAATATCAGATTGATAAACTTTAGGCTTCCATTTTAATTTTTTTTCTTGAATTGTTGATTTCACACTGTCATGAGCATAAGAATTTATAATATTTTTATTGTCTATATTAAAAGCAGTTACTAATATGAATAAAACACTCACTACAATAGAAGCAATCAAAAAACCGATTTTAATCAATCTTTGCTTCTTCGGGGCTAAATTTTGCCAATATTGATATAAGTTATGAAATCGCATTATTCCTCCTGCAAGTTTTCTTTCCAGTCAGCTGCTTTCTCTTCTACAAAAGCATCTAGATGATCACGATCAGCATATTTTGCTAAATCATGGACGTGTCTCACCTTATTCACCCTTCTTACCCAGTAATCACGATGAACTTGATCGTAGGGTGATGTGTTTTGAAGCATCTCTATCATTGTGTCTCTGACACCTTGCAATGTAGCCTCTTCATCAAAAATAAATTGAATTTTGCTTAATAAAAAGCCAATATCACATTCATATAAAACATAATCCGCTATGCGATCGTCAATCTCATCAGCACTAGAATTCTCGACATCCTGATTTACCTTTTGAAATTCTTTCACGGCTGCCGGCAGATAGGATTCTAATAATTTCCCTGGTATATCTTCAGGATAAATCTTAACTTTAGTTAAATGATTTTCCGATATAAAAACCTCAAAAGCTTGCTCAATTTTGGGGATTAATATTCCCCTCATTCTTTGTGTAATCATTGCTTCATTAAACATTTGTTTATTTCATCCTTCTTTTTCACTTTGTATATAAGGCTTTACGACTAAACCGGTCTTGCCCAGGATCATAGAACCAAAGATAGCTCCAGCGATCATCTACACACTCAAGTTCTTTTAGTTTATCGAAATTGTTGTCATACATAATATATTTCCAATGGAGCCCGTCATTTGACTTCCATATTTGCACATACCAAATGATGTCCTGCCGGAAGGTTCGTTGCAAAGCCCAGGTCTCAAATCTATTTAGTGGGTTCTTATTTAGCCAGCCATCAAAATCAATCAGCAATCCTTTATGATTTTCAATACCCGTGACGCGCGAACTAATTAGATGAGTACGATCGACAAAACCATCAGATATTTCTCCAGGAATTTTGCTTTGTGGATTTG
Source organism: uncultured Lactobacillus sp. (assembly GCF_945290125.1). GTDB lineage: Bacteria > Bacillota > Bacilli > Lactobacillales > Lactobacillaceae > Lactobacillus > Lactobacillus rizhaonensis. Next base: position 1,640 of record NZ_CALYQV010000031.1, read on the forward strand.
GTGGCTGTGCTTTATCACAAACGATGTAACTGCTTTGTTGTAATCTAATATTATTAGTAGTGCTGGTCGGAATTTTGGGAAAATATCCGTAATAAGAATCACCATTTTTTTCTTCCCAAAGTTCTTTAAATTTATCCTTATTGCCAAATCCACCATCGATTAAGTCTAAAATATTACGGCTGTACCAAAAACCTGTCCCCTTGGGAATATATATCGTTGCTGTATGCCAAGCATCTGTATGCTGCCATCCCACGCTTCGAATAGGTAATTCTTTCACTAATCTTTGTAAATTATCTAAATTATTTAAGGGGTAGGAAGTGACTTCGTAGACTTCAGTAGCACCATCATGTTTGATGTGTTTGAGGGTTCGGCTGATTTTGTGCCAAGCTTTATCAAAGCTGACTTTACCTTTACTGTGACTATGCGACATATCAAATGACTCCTTTATTTTTACCCCGTGCTAGGAATTTTCCAGCATGCTTTCTGGTATTCGAAATCATTTCCGCTTTTTGGGCATTAATCAAGTCTTGCGCCTGTTCCATGGCCTCCTGAATCAATTCTTCTTTATGATGCATATCTCTTTTAGTTCCAGCATGCAAATCTTTATTTTCAGCAAAAATGGGGCTTTTCCTATTCACAATAGCCCATTGGGGGTTATTTTTAATGGCAGTTAATAAATCCGGAACTGAACTATTTTGATCTGGTAAATCATTGGGCACTGCATACACTGCATTATCATCTTCCTCTCCTTTACTTTTCCTAAATTCAGCAATAATTTGGTCACGTGTATAGACATAATCATGATGACCAAATTTTGCTTCTAATTTATCGTTTAAGGCATACATTTCGTCATCTTCCAAAAAAGGACTATTGCCATGCTCCGGATGATTGGTTCCTTTCATCAAACTGTAAAATTCTCCAGCTTGCGTGATGTAATGCGCCTTAATACCGGTATCCGGTAGCGCAATATCACTTTCCACTGGTTCAGTAACTCCTAAACTAACGCGACCAGAAATATTAGCAGTGATTCGGCCAGGTATCTTTTCTTTTCTAGCTGTTTGATTAGCTAAAATCAATCGGATACCGACTGAGCGAGACATTTTAGCTAGATATTCGATTTTATCAGTAACATTATTCTCTGCCACTTCAGAACTTTTCAGCTGCGCATCTTGATCAATAATTGTTGATAATTCATCACAAATAACTAAAATTGTACAAAGTCTTTTGTCAGGAAATCTCTTATTGTATTCTTCAATTTTGCTGATGTTGAATTTTTTAAAGAGTTCAATTCGCGCCTGGGTTAATTTAACTACATGATTAAATAGTGCCCTGACATATTCAATATCCCCAGCACCAGCTGGTTGGGCGTACGTGTAAGGATTAGGATGATAATCTGGATTTTCTGGGTTATCTGTGCGCATAAGTTCAAAAGAATTTCCTTTTCCGTCGATATAAATTATTTTTACTTCTTCCGGATTTTTACTATCCATGACTGAATAAATCATATTCATTAAGGTTACAGTTTTACCAGAACCAGTTTTACCAAATAGAATCATATGCGGAATTTGATTACCTAAACTAAATTCAATGGGTTTACCCATGGCATCAACACCAATTAATCCGGATATTACCTCAGATACCCCTGAAGGCCGTTTTTTAATCATTTCCCGAAAATCAACTGGAATGTTAACACCAGTCACTAAAGAAATTTTCAGAACGCCAGCACTTACCAATACAATAGGAATATCAGGCATTTTTAACATATTGGAAATGCCTTTAGCGAGATTATCGAAATTAGTTGGCAAATGAGGGGAACGGGGCAAGGTATAAGAATAAATGGCGGTATTACCACCAACCATGACATTGTCAAAAGTACCGTTGATTTTAAAGCTATTTAAAACTTGATTTAAATCGGGTTCTAGCTGCATAGCCTTGTGATAGGCTAGCTGTTTCTGCTGTTTAATAGTAGCCCCCGTTTTCGGATCTAGAGGTGTCTTAATTACTGATAAATCTAAGTTATGCTCGACCAAATATTTGGAACGATCTATCGTTGGATCACGGTAAAACCTCTTAGCGTCTTTTGCTTGCATCTTCTGTAAAAAAGCCGCTGGTGTGAAATGTTTCAAGTACCGCAACATATTTAAGCAATTGGTGAAATAAGTTCCTAAAAAACCTCTCCCATGATTTTTTAATTGATTAGATGGAGCACAAGGATTACTAAAATTATCTGGCCAAGTTCCTAATTCATCAGCCGCATTATAAGGAACACTGCTATCAAACAAAAAGCCACCCTTATCAGCTGAAAAAGTGGCATCTTCGGGAAAACGAATACTAGCAGCTGTTAATCTGGAGCCCAGCCCTTGCAAAACCTGTGCAATTAAATGATCCGTGTCAGTCTCTCGACTTTTACGAACAAAAATTTCCGCGTAACGTAGACCATTCATAGTTTTCACGACAACGTGAGATTGTCTAATCGCCAAGGCTGTTTTCTTAATTCTCTGAGTTTGAATCGTTCCTCCAGCTCCATTTTCGAACTTATTGCCGCGATCGTCATATCCCGATAACGCATCGAAGTAACTATCATTGAGATTCTCTTTGAGCTTGGCTGCAAATAAACGTTTTTGGAAAAAATCAAAAAAAGGAGTTTGATAGCCTAACAAATATTTCAACATCAGCCAAGGCGATAAAATTATGAGCTGGACAATGATGTTCGCTGTACGGTTAAAACTAACCCGCCAAACTAAACTCTGCACTGTAATGTAAAAGCAGGGCAGCCAAACGATTAAGATAGCCCGCAGATAAATTGCCAACCAATATAACAGCCAAATGAGAAATACTTTCAGATAGTTTAGTAATGTTTGCCAAATAGCTGTCTGCTGTACTTTGTTAGAACCAGAAAAAAGTAAATATTTAGCTTGTTCATACCACGGCGCGGTAATGACACAGTAAAGAATTAAAGTAACTGCTCCAGCTATTAGGCCGGCTTTAATTAAAAATGACCATAATTTATCTAAGTCAGTATATTCATATACTCTTCTACATAATCGCGTTATTCCGTAGTAAGACATGAAAGCAAATGATAAAGGCAATATCCACTGAAAAACTAAGTTAAAATTAATCATTTCCCCGACTCCCCGACCTCTTAAATCGTTGCAAATAATCAGTGATGGGCATAACCTTAATTTTTTCTTGATTAAAGGTTACTATCTCGGCTTGGGCTTTTAATGGGGAAGCGTCAATGCTATTTTTCGATAGTATTTTTTTGATTTGTTGCAAGCCCTTAGAATTACAATAAACCGCAATATAATCATCTCCTTGTTTTGTTAATTGGAGCCCTTGCTTCGAAGCATTAAATGCTTGTTTTAAGCCCTCAAAATTGCTAATATCAAAATCTTTCAGCTCCAATCCCATTAAATCAATGTCTTTAACTGGTTCCTGCAAATTAGCGGCCACGTCATTGGTCTTATTAACTTTGTCTTCCGCCTTATTGCTTGAATCATCAGAATTCAAACCCTCAGAATCAAGATTTACCGTTGTTAATTTCTTTGAGGTTTTTGCTTCATTGGTCTTCTCATCAGTAGTTGGAGGTGGCACAGCTTGCTGTTGCTCTTTTTTCTTTTCTTCATCTAGCTGTTTTTGTTCTTCGAATTTTTTCAGGTTTTTGCGATGAACATGGAAATATATGGCTATTGTTGCCGCCCAAACTAAGAAAAAGATGGCAAAGGCAAAATACACAATTCCCTTGGACAAATGATTCACTAACAATAAGGCCGCGCTATCTAAAATCTGAATAATATTTCCGATAAATAAAATATTTTTTGCAGTAGAGCGGTAAATCATCATCAAAATTTCTATAATTACCACCAGCAAACAGATGATCGCAAAAACAACCCATTTATAAGGATTATTCTGAAATTTGATATCAGCATAATAGTAAGTACACAGACCCGCGACTAAAAAAAAGCTGATTAAAACAATTATTACGTCTTCAACCATTAACTATCTCCTATTATGTTTTTAATTTTGGAAAGATCTGTACCTGAATAAATTTTTGTAACTTGCCATTGGCCACCACCTTTATTTTTGATAATCGCAAATGTTGGAGTTAATAATCTTTGATTAGGCGCTAAATCTAAGATTTTTTGGGATAATTTAGTCTTTTGCTGCCGCGAACATTTGTTTAAATTAAGCACCAAAAAAGGGGAAATGTTCCTTTCCCCCTTCGCTTTTTGTATTTTGTCAACTACAGGTTTTTCGATTTTTTGGCAGTACGGACAATCATCTTTATATAAGATAAACATTAAAGTTTTCTGGTCGCCACTAGGTTTATTTAGTACCTGAAAGGCTTTAGTAGGTGCTGTCGCGATACTGCTATAAGTGCTGCTAGTGTGCTGTTTATTACCCTGAAATAATAATGATAATAAAAGCAGTAACAGCAAGCCCATTCCAAAATATAAAAGGTAAAGCCTACTACTCTTCAAATTTGCCACTTCCTTATTGCAGCTTGACAACCTGATCTATAAGCTGGTCAGAATTGATTCGTAATAAATAAAGACTATTACTTAGACCTGGATTCGCACCCTTTCGCCAAGATTCCTGCACTACCTTTACTAAAGCAATTTCCTTACCAGGTGGCATTTGACTATTACTGTAAATAGTCAGATCATTTAAACGCGAATGTAAGCCTAAATTTTTAATGATATTATTGCCGGTAACATCTTTACCATCATCGAAAATATTTTTGTCTTGAGCCAACTGTGGAGTGATAATTTTATTTAGTTTGTGAGATCGTTGCTGGTAGTCATGAGAATTAGACCAACTCAAATAGATAGTGAAAAACTTTTGAGAACGTTGTTTCAGCAACTTATCCTCATTAAGATCACCATAATAATCTTTGACTTTTTGATCTTTGTTTAAATAAGCTTTTTGTGCCGCTAGATTTTTATATTTTTGATAGTTTTGGTGATACTTATTTTTTTCTTGCTGCAACTTGGAATCGGATTCTTTCTCTAGGTATTGTACATGGCTAACATCTTGGGCTCCCTGCTGAATATTATGCTTAATAGTGAAAAATCCTAAAAGAATAACCGTCACATAACCAATTATTACCAAATCACGACAAATCATTTCCCATATTTTTGCTTCATTACTCATGACTAATAGCACCTTCTCTAAAGTCAAAAGTGACAATTTTATCAGTTGTGGGATCATAAGATATTTTATAAATACCGGATGATTTCTTTACCTGATCTGTTCCCTTAGTAACAACCCCGGTAGAGGTACCATTAATAGTTGGCGAACTGTAAGCAGCAAATATTAATACTGGTACCCTCTGAGTAGATTCATTCAGGTGACCATAAGCAATCTCTAGTCTATCTAAATGATCAAATGACGTTCGTTCTGTCCCATCTGGTTGCACGGCAGGTTTAACTTTGCTTTTTAATTCAGCGGCAAATTTAGTACCTACAAGCGGACTTAATTTAGCGGCTAATTGATCATAATCTTTTTTATTTTTGGTCTGTGAAAAAGTTAGCGTAAAAGCCTTGTTCAAACGGTCATTTAAACTTTTCTTGCGCTCCACAATATCATAATTTCTTTTGGATATTTGCTCATAAAAATATTGTTTAGATAATTGTTGATCTTTTTGTCGATAATATCTTATTTGTTTCTTATTCAGCTTAATAGTTTGCGCTGTTCTGGCTTGCACTTTTTTGAAATTATTATTCTGAGCCGCGTTTATACCTTCTATTAAACTCATCACTATAACCGTTGTTAGAGTTAGGAAAACGACATCTTTAATTATAGTTTTCATACTTTTAGCCTCACTTTTGCGGCCGTGCGAAGGTTAATGTGTAATTACCGCTTAATAAGCTAAGAAATGATTCTTTAAATGTTGCCTCATTAACTCCTCCGCTGCCGCCTTTACCGCCCATTTGAATAACTTTAGTAGTATTTTCCGACGGTGATTGCGATTTCCAATTCTCTTCTAAAATTGCTGTATGTCCATTATTACCTGAACCCCCACCAGTATTAACAATTACAACATCACCAGCTTTAGCTTCACTAGCTGGTATTTCCGTTAACCAATGATGAGCGCCTTTAGCGTCTGCTTCCATAGATCCGGTAAACCAACCCATATTTTCGGGCACCTTATAACCAGCTTTTTTTAAGACCAGCCAAACGAACCCAGAACAATCAGTGATGCCATCACGATCTGGATTTTCTACTGATCCAATGTAAGAAACTCCGTGAGATTGTCCATAATGGAAATAACCTAACAGACTTTTAGCTATCTGCAAAACATCACTAGAATCAGTGGACTCAGAACAGTTTTCATTATCTGGATTTTTTGCTTTCGCGCCGGCATTAGCCGCTCCTGCTGCTCCTAACAAAGCGCTATTCGCGGGAATATTGGCACCACCAAATGCAACATACGCTGCTTGAGCATCTTGAGTAATTTGACCAATCTTACTTTGACCATCTGATAAGCTAACCCCTTCATAGTAAAGTGACCAATCTTTAGCAGCTTGCACTGGATCAATATCATTCCCAACAACGATTTTGGCATTTTTCCAGCCGCCGTTAAGTTCAAAAGCGATCAGTTTTAACTCGTTCTCGGCTGTTAAAGTGCCTTTATCACCCGCCTTAATGGAACCTTCAGCCGTAATCCTAGAGCCGTTTACAGTATTGGTAAAGCCAGACCATTGAAACCAGCCAGCTACGCCACCACCAGGATTAAGAGCTTGCGGGTCAAAATTACTTTCTCTTTTGGCAACAGCTAATGCTCCCGCTGCTCCAGCTCCAGAAAAACCTATGGTTTGTGTCAAATAATTAAATATTTGTTGAGCATTGTTGTTAGCGATAGTCCCTTTTGTTAGCCAATCGCCTTGCACTCCGGAAAGCTTGGCTCCAGAAGGTGCTTGCTGAGAATTTGCAGAATCGCAATCATCTTTAGCCACATAGCCTTCAAAGCTAGCATAGGTTTTATTAGGACTAATTACTGGCAAAATCAAGGCAAACAAAAAGAGACTCGACATAATTCTAGACGGTCTCCTACCTATTTTTTTATATTTCATTTTCACACTTTCCTTTATAGCAACAAATGCGTTCTTATGAGGGCACTTTGCTGGTCAGACTTGCGGTACCAAAAGAACACTCCCTGCTGCTCTAAATTTAACGCTTGGACCACATTTTGGGGTATTTCTTTGTTCCAGGAGCGATTAATGAAATTGATATTAAAATATTTGTGGTTTTCATCATCATCCTTATCCGAAACACCACCAATAACGATCATATCCTGATTGTTCATGGTACCTGTAAAAGATTCATAACTATTAGGGTTAATTGAACTATTTTTATCTTCAAAAGTGGTTATTAAACCAATATTCTTGCGTCTGATAATCTTTTTATAAGGAATTATACTTTCTAAAGGAACTTCTAGTTGATCTAGACCATGAATTACGATTGTGTCATTTTGACGGGCACGATTGACTACATAAGCTAAAGTATTTAAAAAGGCGACTCCAGCAATTTTAGGAGTGTGTCTATAAACCTGAATGTCATAATAAATATTACGAACGCTTTTATCATACTGATTCGGTAAATTAGTATGCCCTGAAAATAGATTGGGATATTGATGAATAGCAGTTTTCACAGCTTCGTGCATTAAGGTGGCCTCCCTTTTACTCTCAGGATCACTAGCTCGAGCAACATTATCACGTAGCTTAATTAAAAAGTCTGAAGTAGTGGGATAGTTATCGTGATTATCAGTAGCCAAAATCATTTGTGCTTTTTTGGGCTCATTATTAGGATCTGTCGTATACAGCCCTTGTCCTCCGGCCGTGAAAATGAACCAATCTTCCAGCATTGCTTCTAGTTTGGCTCTAATATAGGTATCATCAATATTACTATTACTATTTTCCATCACCAGTATTAACATTTCGGTTACTTTATCAAAATTATCGTTTGCATCTTGAACAACAGTTTCGGGAGTTCCGAAAACTTCCATCGGATTAATCGTTTTCTTACCCATATCAAAATACAAGCTATCTTCTTTATTGTAGGGATATCCAGCCATAATAATATGATGTACCCGACCTCTGCCACTGAGATAAGTGCTATCACTGATAACTTGAGCAATTGCACTTCCTCCATCTTTCACGGCTGCTGCACCTTCGAAACCACCAATTGAAATTATGGGATTAATTTCTCCAGTACAGACAATGGCATTCTTAATCCCAGTAAAATCAATAATCGCAGCATTATTATAAATTAAGGAATCGATATCAATACCTACTGCAACTCCATATTCATCGGAAAAACCACTGGAGGGATAGAATAATCTATCAGCAGCTACCGTAGACATATCAGTATTATGGAAACTATCAGCTGAAACCTTAGACAATAGATCTCTAAATTCTAAATATTGTCTGCCTACCTCTCTTACCAGAGTAATACCATTAATATTGTTGTTATGATAAGAATTTCTGATTAGAGCTAAACCTTCTTCAATGTGTTTCGGAGAATCTGACACAATAATCATCAATATGTCGCTGTCAATGATAGTGTCCTTTCTTCCAGCTAAAATAGCGGAAATTTTTATATCATCTGCTCTCTTACCATTATTTGCGAGCTGTTCCATATCTGTTTCAGCAGTGTTATTAACACTATACAAATTGGAAGCCATCTTCTTTTGGATAATATCTTTTTGCTTGGGTTTGGGAACCCCTTTTTCTCTTTCCAAAAATAATAGTTTGCAATGATGAATATTCTCAGACGGAATAACCTTACAGATCCACCCTATTTCTTCTGGATTATGAGTTCCATAATCAAACAAGACATCAAAAACAGACGCTACTAAGTGCTTGCCTTTAAAGAAAAGATAAGGATCAGTATCCTTATAACCAAAACCATTAGTAAATCCAAAATCTTCTTGGAATTTAGTTTGCTTATTATTGCTAGAAATTTTCCTCTTTCTTCTAAACATTGTTCCCCCCTATTTCAAGATCTTAGCAATTGCTTTCTTGGCTTCTTCACCGCATAACAAGGAATAGTTCATGACTAACCCAGCTTCCATCGCTCGTATTGTGGTCTGGATCCGACTATTCAAAATCGCTGGTGTTGGTGCAACCAAAAATAAGGTCGTTTGTAATTGTCGGTTATCCTTTTTTTTCGTGGTTACTAGATACTGCTCATTGATTTTCTTGACCATGGCTGGGGTCGCGTTGGGAGGAATTGGTTTTGGCTTGATTTCCGCGTCTTCAATGGAAATCATCTTAATGACTAACGTATCATCTTCCAGATTCGTTAACATTTGCTTATTTAAAGTAGAGGCCATGGCTTTTTCTTCTTCGAAGGAAACAGGACTAACTATTCCTCGTGTTCTAAAAATTGATATATATTGGCTTTTACCATCAATATTTTGTTCAATAATAGATTGAGATTCATCTCCTGGCCAAATCCGAAAATTTTTCAATTTAGTAAAACCCATTAATTTCCGATAAATTAGTTTGTGTATCAAAAATTTCATACTAACTATAATTTGTAAGCCATGAGAAGGATTAGTTAATAAAGCATTGAAAGCAATGAAAAATACCCCTAACGTGTAAATAGAAGCTATACCTAAATTTTGCCACAAAGTCTGCATATCATTTTGCTTAATTATAAAAACCGTGCCATATAAGCCTATGCCTAAAATACCAAGACCTACTAAAATACCCAGCCATGTTGTTACCAAAAAATCCGTGATCGATCCCATATGTGATAGTCCGGAAATTCTTTTGATCATTCGCCAAGATTGCGACCTTAAATTAAAGCGATTACCCGGAGCATGGTAAATTTGATTATTAGTATTATCTTGTTCGGTCATATTTTCGCCCGCCTTAATGAGTAGAACAGAGTTACAACCAACAACAGAATACCAGCAATAGAAATATAGACACTATTTTCTATATCATCTCCTGCGGCTGGATACTCCTGCATAATATAAGAAGATTGTCGCGACTTAGAATTATCATTTCTATGCGCATCTGTTTTAGGATTTTGATTTTGTTTACTTTGCAAAGTATTCTTGCTAGAGGGTATTTCCGTTACTTCTTGCACTTCGTTCAAATAAATCACCTCCCAAAACTTGGTAACTTCTAAAAGGTCACAGTATGAACCTTCCCTTGTTTGTCTCTATAGTGTCCGGAGTGCTTATCATCAACATGAATTTTAATTTTTTTATTTTTTTCATTGGTATAAGTGAAAGTATCGCCTTTTTTAAAATTATGTTGATTCGAGGTCGTTATGCTACTCTGAACCGGGGGCTGCTGAATACTTGCCGGTTGTTGATTATTCGGTCTAAAAAAGAAAATTAAGCAAACACAAACCAATATAGCTAGCAATCCTATAAAAGAATATTTCCAACTCTTGTTTTCCGTATTAGGTACAGTAATTGGTGATGCAGGTACATTCTTATTAGAGGCATTAGCATTTACATTGTTAGTTTGATCAATTAATTTTTTCTGCTGTTCAATGATCGATTCTTGATCTTTTAACCTCTTTTCGAAACTATCAAGCTCTTTTTGATATTTGATGAATTTTCGCTGATTTTCAGTGGATTGTTTTTTCTGCTCCTTTATTAACGCTTTGTCTATTGCAGTTTGCACTCTTTCTTCTTGTGTATTTTTTAGGTTTGCAATTTGATCATCCTTTTCTTGTAGTCGTTGATTTAGATCGGAAATTGTAGAATTAGCCTGAGCTACCTTTTCTGCAAAATCTGATAACAACTTTTTTTGTTGATGTTGATAATCTTTGACGAAATCTGATACATCTGCAATACGAACAGTATGCTTTAGGCATAAATTCCGTAAAGTATTAATGTAAGTGTCTAAATTGTCTTGTTGTTCTTTAATCCTTTCTGTTGTTTTCTGGTCAATATCCGATGATGATTTTTCAATTTGAGCAGCTAACATATCCTGATTTTCAGAATCAAATTGTGCTTCTAATTTAGGAATTTTGCTTTTAACAAATTGTTCTTTAGCTTTAGCATAATCATTCTGTATCTGATCTTGTTCTAGCTGCTTTTGTTTTAATGAATTAGTTCTTATCTTTTCGTTATTCTGCTGATTAGCCTTTTGGGCTGCTTGAATCTTTTCATTTTCTACATTTTTCCAATTGGCATGATAATTATTTGATAAGGAATTACATATCTGATTTAGTAAATTAATACGTTGCTGATAATCCTCATTAGTAACGTTAATTGCTTCAGATTCTAAATTACTAGGAATATTCAATCCGGCTAAACTAATGGGCTCCGTTTCACTATCTAATATGTGACGAGCGACCTCATAGATACGTGCATTATCGTTATCATAGTCTTTTAATACATCGGTAGGTTGCTCATAAGACTCAGATTCCCCTAAATTAGTCAATCCGTTATTTTGAGCTTCATTATAATTTAGAGATGATTGTTGACTTAATTCTTTTGGCTTATTATCTAAATCAGAAGAATCAGACGGATTTTTCCCCTCAGAAATATCCTGATCGTTACTTGAAATAGAAACGGAATTAGCTGAATTTGTTTCCTCAGAAGCTTCCTGCTCATCTTGATCTTGCTCAGCACTCGTATCATTAAATATCTCGTTTAACTCCGCATTATCCTGAAAACCGGCGGATTCACCTTCTTGTTCTTGATTATCAGTTGATGGCTGCTGTTGTGACGAAGTAATCTGTTCAAATTCTTTGTCAATTTGTGCGTCATCTTGAGCAAATGCCTCCTCATCAGTAGAAGAATGATCATTATCTTCGTTATTATCCTGTGATGGTGTGCTTATACTATCCTCATCATCCGTATTTTCTTCTTGGTGCTTATTAATAACTTTCAATAAATTAACCAGATCATCAATAATAATCAAGCCGTCATCTTCCACAATTACTGAAGGATTGGAAGAAATAAATTTACTAGCAATCTCAAATGATGTTTTATCATTATTGAATTGAACTATACGTAATTGATAAGCACCTACGTCATGCGAGTAATGAAAAGAAGCTTCTTCAATAATATTTTCAATTTGGTCATTTACTGGAAATAAAAAAAGGTGCTGATCGATTGTAATCAATTCAGTACCTTTTCTTTTAGAAATGGCTTCTCTTAGCAGATTTACGAATTCATCAGGGATATCAACTAATTCGAGCGCTAGTGAACTAGTTTTATCCATTTATTTAACCTTTCTACTTAGGAACTGCGTCTCCCAAAGTTTGTGCTTTTTTGATCCAAGATGCCGCACCAACAATGAATAAGAAACCACCGAAAATAGTGATACATACACCGATAGCAGCTCTGGAATAATTTTTTCTATTGCCCCATAAACCAGCAACAATATCAGCTAAGCCAGCAAAAAATAGGACACCACCCCCAATAGTTAAAGCTTTTTCTAATCCCCAGTGAATAATATTATTCAGCCAGTCATCAATAACATCACCAGTCAGGTAAAGTCCCTGACTGTTTGATAGTTTAGTAACTAAAGTATTCATGATTTTAACCTCACTTATTTACTTATTTGATTTTTCTACTAATGCTGTGCAGATTATCTGCCAACAGCTTCCCGTTAACACTAGATTTGACTTGCTCGTCTAATCCATTAACGCTTCTTCTCAATTGACCAGAAAGATTATTGAATTCTTCCTTATTATCAATTTTCTGAAGTTTGCCTAAAATTTGTTTGATACTTGGGTCTGTTGCTGCTTTACCTAAACTGTTACTCAAATTTTTCAACTGGTTATTATTAATAATCTTACTAGTGTTGTGAGTTACAGAATTGGCATTATTAATATTATTTACAACAGAATTGTTAGTAATTGGTGCTGAACCTGACCGCGGAGATGACCAAGAATGATTTGGTAAATCATAAGCATTCTTGACGTCTCTATTTGAATTCAATCTATCTTGCTGAATCCCCATTTTACTTGTATCTTTAGAAAGATGACCTGTTCTATTAGGATCACCAGGAGCTTGATAACGATTATTTGAAGAATTAATGTTTCCTTGCGAAGCCAATGAATCAGCACTTACAGCATGCGCTTTAGGATTAGTGTTGTATGACTTATTAATGGTTTGATAAAAGTTACTTTCTTTTTTACCAGACTTAGATTCTGACTGATCATTATTGAAAGCAGCATTATCACCGCTTACTCTTGAAGTAGGTTGTTTTGATGAACTGACAGTGGAATGATTATCAGATAAACTATTAGGCGTATTTACATCCCGTTGTGGAACTGGCTTTGTAAATTGATTTAAACCAGATTTCTTGTTATCAACAAATCGAGTATCCACGGGCTGAATAACTGTTTTCGGATTTTTAATCTTCAAAGTATCATTCCTGGGATTAAAATCTGTATGAGAAGCAGGGATCTCCTTGGAAGCAAGGCTACCATTTTTGCTTTTACTTTGCTGGATCTTATTAAGATTTTCAGTACCTGCTTCTTTCATATTTTCGTTAGCAGAATTCAGATCGGTTGGTTTCATACCAGATTTTTCTAAATCTTGAGGATTCTTTAATGGCACATGATCTGCCTGATTATTCTGATAATGCTGTGGGGAGTTTGTGATTAATCCTTGTTCTTGACCTATTCTTTGCAGATCAGCTATGGAATCATCTATTTGTTTAATGGCATCTTTAGAATAACCTTGCTTTTGCATTTGTGAACGCAATTGTTCAAGCTGTTGCTGAGACTCTTGCAAGTTTTGCAAATCAAAATTATTCTGCAAGTTATTCATAGCATTACTGCTCTTTCTTACAGCGTTAACGACTTTTTTATTTGCCTGAGGCTCACTGCCTATTCTGCCAATAGAATTTTCTACTCTAGAAATGGAACCATTTCGTTCAATTATTTTTGGATCTATTGGTGTGTTAGCAAGATTACCAGTCTCATTGCGTGAACTATGCTTTGGAGAATGTGGCTTTATATACTTAGACACATTATCCTTAATATGATGCTGTAATTTTTGCGGCAAAGCCTTCTTTAAGTGTCCATCTAAGCTATAAATACGCTCCTGCATCAATTTATGGTTGTTAATACCATGTGGGTTAGCTTGTAATTCCAATCTATCGGCTGCATTTTTAGCCCACTCCCAAACTAGTGTGAATAAGCTAATAAATCTACTTTGAAACTTCTTGTTTTTGATAAAGAAGCAAAAAGTAATTATGCTAAAAGCTGCCGCTATTTCAATGCGCAAGCCGTTGTAAGACATGGAATTATAAGGATTAGTAGGAACCCATGTTGCTAACTTGGAAACTGCTAGGATTGCCCCACTAACAGCTGTAAAGAACTTGTCTATAAATCCTGCCATGAAAGTAAAACAGAATATATTACCAACAAAGCCCGCTAAATAAATCAAGAACATACCCAGGTATTCAATTTGACCAGTCAAGGCAGCTTTGACAAAAGCAGCTAAAGGTCTAATGTTCATATCAATTAAGCCTATTGCCAATAAAGCAGCTACAATTGACCAGAGCACAATCAAATGAATCAAAGGCTGACCAAACATTCCAATGACTGAGGCACCATTTCCAACCATCGACACTACGTAATACTTACTACGGTTAGAATCAAAGGAAGGCTTATATTTACTTACCCCCCTGGCTGGAGCATCTATATAATAGCGACCCCCAGTTTCATCAAAAATTGTTGATAAGGCTAAGAACATGGTTTGATCGGATAAGGAATTACCGCGTTCACCGGCGCCAACGGTAGTATGCAGCATTTCTTCAGAAGGATTTACACCGTAATAACTGCCTAAATCACCAAAATTTTTCACGCCATAGATATAACGGTCTCTCCAAGCTTCTGACGGTGAAGTATTGAGTTTATGCTTCTCATCGCTACCAACATCATAATCTTTTATAGCTTTCTTAAAGGGTCCATCAGGACTTAAACCGTCTGCTTTATTACCTGAACCCGTGTATGCATGTTTCACATCTAGTAACGTATTATTACTGTTCATATTATTAGCGTAGTTGTAATAAGCACCAACCGTTTTAGCAGTATTGCCGCCACCTAGAAGTTGAGTCTCCGCATCCTGTGTTCCCTTATAGTTAATATAATCAGAAGCAGAAAAAGTTTTCCCTGACGCATAAACATACAGAGTAGAAGTATCCGAGAAAAGCGAAAACAGATTTAATTTTGTGAAATCTTTATTGGTTCCTTTTATAACTGATCCATTACCCATCAAAGAACTGTATTGGTTGATATCTTTGATACGTTCAGCACCATCTGAGGTATAAGGATCAAATTTCAGATCTACATATGAATTATGATGAGAGGGGTGGATATCACTATTCTTGCTACCACTTCCGCGTGGCGCAAAGTTAAAATTATCAGCCCAAGAACGGTCATCAACAAAGTATCTTTGGAATCCCGTGCCTGATTGTAGTAAATTATCAGGAGTTAATTCTGGTATCATGCTAATCATGCTACCAGCTAAACCTACAGAAAGAGGTAACACTATAAACGTTATAATTTGACCTTTTAGCCGAGAAGTAGCACGATAATTATTTCTTCGAGTAACCCCGTATAAAACCCTCACTAACGAAATTAAAAAGAAAATACAAAATACTCCTAAAACAATGTTCGATAGTATTTTGAGATCTCTCGCGGACATTCCTAAAGCTGTTTCTAAACTAGAAGCAAATTTTGTATGGGCAACTATATTCGAAAGAAAGGTAAAAATATTAAACTTTACCGCAATAGCTAATATTCCAGAATACAGCAGCCCAAATAAATCATTTAAAATGGCACAAGGAGATAGGATTAAACCTACAAATGCTCTTTTAGCATGAGTAGACACGCTATCAAATCCGTAAATATCATTCGTGATGTAATTAAACGTAGAATAGGTCGCCATCATTGATGCAAAATCTTTGGCCATTTGTTTGGCATCTTTTACATCTTTAGGCGCGGAAGAAACAATATCGTCATAACTAAATGACCCAACAATTCCTCCGGTTCCAATTTGACCAATCAGTGGAACTTTATCATTAGTTGGCGATTTAGCTTGGTTCTTGATCGCCTCTGCTCGATTATCTAACATATAATATTGATATACTGATCCAAATTGATAACTAGAAAATTCATCAGCATAGGTATGCGTTAGAAAACAACCAGCCGCAAAAATAACTACAGTAACAAGTAGAACTACCAGGCGGTTATTCAAAATTTTTTTTAGCTTTGTTGGCAATCTCTTCTTCAATTAGTCTCACCTCCTTTCAGTCTCTCTAATTTGACTCATAGGAACATAAGTTATCTTTACATCTGCACGCATTCGACTATTTGATTCAAAAATGGCTTGACCATTGGTATAAATATAAAAATTACCATTAGTAGGCTGACCTTGTTCTTTTAAATCAGCGATTGCCTGTGCGGCTTTAGGTTTCACAGAATTATCAATAAATCTGTTGATTGCTCGAGCCCCAGTTTTAGAGGCATTAGCGTTAACCACATCTTCAGC
This sequence comes from uncultured Lactobacillus sp., assembly GCF_945290125.1. Taxonomy (GTDB): domain Bacteria; phylum Bacillota; class Bacilli; order Lactobacillales; family Lactobacillaceae; genus Lactobacillus; species Lactobacillus rizhaonensis. The sequence continues at coordinate 18,129 of NZ_CALYQV010000031.1, forward strand.
AATCATGACCGAAACACGATCAATATTTCCATAAGGACTTTTGGGTAACATTTTCTGCCAATCTTGCTCTGTAAGCCGTGCTGGAAGTAAAAAGTGATATCCTAATTCCGATTCTTCTCGAACGAATTGTTCTAACTTCATTCGAGCAATTTCAGCTTTAGTAACTTTGGCCAAGGGAAGATAAGGAATTAATAATTGGAATCGCTCTAAAAATTCGGGCTTAATTTGATTATTGATGCCAATATCACCGCTAGAAGTTAAGCTATCTCGAACGTCAGCTTCTCTTTGCCACCAGAGTTCCATCAGCTTGTCAGTCAAGATGTCTGGATTTCTTTGGCTATCTAAGTGCATGTTCTCTTTTAACTGCTGAAAAATATCGCCGGCTAAATTGGAAGTAGCAATAATTATGGTGTTATTGATAGATCGCTCTATTCCATTACTATCGCGGACAATACCTTCATCAATCATGCGCATATAGCCAAACAAAACTTGCCGATGTGACTTTTCAATTTCATCGAGCAAAATAACTTTTTGTTTATTTACTGCCATCTGGTCACCAATGAAATGCTGCGCTAAGGCTGCATCACTCGCCTTGCTATAATCACCTCCATTCAGAGTTAATAAAGCATTATCCGTACCAAAAAAAGCCTGTGAGAAGGCCTTGGCTGTTTCAGTTTTACCAACACCAGTCGATCCCACTAAAAAAAGCGTCATCATAGGTTTTCTACGATCGCGCTTTGTGTAAAAAGTGGAATTAATATTATCAGATATATACCGAATTGCTAAGGGCTGACCTTTTATTCTTTTCTCTATCTCTTGTTTGACGGTTTTGGCTGTTACAGGTGAATCGATATTATATCCTTGGCTGTGGAAGACGTAAGTCAAAGTAGCATGAGTTATTGCAGTGTCTTTCTGCCTCTCTAAATGAATCCTCGTTTCATGAGCAACGGCTCCTTCCAGAATGGCTAAGGATTTAGCAGGATTAACTTGATCGCGAATATAGGCATTGGTCAAAGCTATTAACTCTTTTAGAATTTTCTCGTTTATGCGTGGAACATATTTTTTAGCTTTTGTCCATTCTATTATTCGTTTTTTTAGAATCATTAGCACTACATCATTATTTGGCGGTTGCATGACAATTTTAGAAAATCTTCTATCAAAAGCAGGATCATCAGTCACCATTTTTCGATATTCATAATCTGTCGTTGCCGCGATCACCGGGAATGTCCCTCTAGCCAAGCCTTCCTTCAGAGCATTCATAGCTGCTGATGAGCCCTTAGAAAGCCCATAGCGATACAATTTATGAATTTCATCAATAAACAAAAACATTTTTTTCTGAGGTTTGTCTTTGATTATTACGTCTCTAATATTCTGCATATCTGCTAGCAAAGTAGAAATTCTAGCAACCATTAAGTCGGTGCCTAATGCTCCCAATACTTCGATATTTAGAGAAATACAAACCCAATCCTGATGTTCAAAGAGCCATTGCTCTACTAATGCTGTTTTTCCAACGCCTTGTTCACCCAAAAGAATGGCACTAGGTGTTTCCAATCGTAAAAGAGCATCTGTCAGCATACCTAATTGTTCTTGATTGCCAACTAATGTTCCCTGACCTGGTTTCATAATACTTAGTGCATGGTTGTAACGCTTATTGATATTTTCTGGTACTTGTAACATGGTTTTTAAAGGCGCTCATCGTGATAAATTGGATGCTCTACAGCTTGGACCGAATCTGTAAAACTGGTTACTTCCCTATTGGCTGAATCAATAGGAGTATCAATATCCTCCACACTTGGCGGACTATAGTTGGGATACTCTATATTTTCTTTACTATCTTTTATAGTTTTAGCTAACTGACTCACTTTAGCTAAAGAAAAGCTGGGAAAACGCGAAAAAAAAGAAGAAAAGTATTGTCGCATCTCTTCTTCTGGATCTTTATTATTAATTTGAGTTGCACTCACTGCTGCTCACCCCTTTTTACTGTTCTTTTTGCTCATCTATTTGCCTCAAGTCGTGTACCTTAAATAAATGATACTTTGTTTGTTTAGGATCGAGTATTTTGTCTGAAAAGCTGCTATTTTTCAACAATTTGTAGTTGTTACGATCCTTTTTGATTTCTTGTTTTAGGGAAGTAATATTGCCTTTTAGATCCTCACGATTTTGTTGTGCAGTTTCATCTTTGGGATTTTCCTGTAAGCGGGTATCCATTTCCTGGAGTGTACGGTATCCATTGTGAAGTTTCTTTTCGTTTTTTTTCTGTACTTTTTTGTACTTCTTTAGGTTATCATTAACGAATAAATCTCTTACCAATTGACTATCATTAGTCCAGTTTCTAGTAGATCTTTTAGCATTTAGCGCATTGAGACGAACATAATAGATTGGTGGTAACTTCTTCGAGTTATCATGCAGATCAGCACTTGAATCCCCTCCTGAGTTATCGGATAATTGTGCAGTGATGGATTTATCGATATCAGTATCCTTCACTTGAGTATCTGTACCTAGTGCATCTGAGGAAACTAATTGGCCAGCGTCAATAATCATCACAATAATTGACTGATTGTTAAAACCACTGTTACTATGAATCTGTAAAACACCTGACCCGTCAGTTCCGAATAAACCATAACTAAGTTGATAATTTTTTTGGTTGTCACGGCGTTTGATTAATCTTAAGCGGTATCTGGAACCAAAAGATGATAAATTTTCATGTGCCGTCTGATCATATTTGATTTCAGCAGCTAAAGTTTTACCATCTTTACTAAGAATCGTATGTCCGAGGGTTAATGTCCCCTTGCTATTTTTATCGCCATTGTAAATGGCTAGTTCTTCGTTATATTTCATAGCTGATGCCATTACTTTTTTCTGATAATTACTAGTAACGCTTCTATCTAGCACTAAGGACAAAACAATAAAAAAAATCCCTAAAAATAATAAAATTGGCATGATATATGATTCTTTGACATCTTTCGGTGTTTGATATTTGTAAAGAGATTTAGCACTCCTCTTTCTTTTTGTTAATTTTTTTTTGAAGAAAGGCAAATACTATTACCCCCAGTTCGATTGCTAATACTATAATAATAAGTGTTACGATTTCATACCAAAATTCATTCATAAGCATAATATTAGGGATCTGAGAATTATTGATCATGGAAGCAACCTTATTACTTTGGTAATTGCTTGATGAAACAAAACTGCGAAATTGGCTATATTTTGATGTAATTATCCAGTAAAATATAATATATGGAATCGCTAATATTAGCATCCACCAATTATTTCTCATGATGATTTTTCTACTCAAAATTAAAGTAATAAAATAGCCAACTATCAAAGCTACTATAAAGACTATATACGTTAAAATAGTGTTGGAAATCACTTTGTTAACATCCTGTTGGGTGATATACTTGCCAAAGTATTTCCACATTAGTGGTAAGGGTACTAAAGTGGGAATAAAAGCAAAAAACGCGATTAAGCCCATTTTGCTAATAGTCTGATATGGTTCTTTTTTTGCCAAAAAAACACATAAAATCGGTATAATCCCACTAAGAAGCCACTCTATTATTAACAAATAGTCCCCAATTGTTTTACAATAAAAGGGATTGGCTCCAGCATTTTTTTCGATTGCTTCTGAAACTAAAGCAAATAAGAATAAAATTATGGAAAACCCAATCCAAGGCAGTAAATAAGAAAATAAAGTCTTGATATTTCTTTTAAATTTTGGGAAATTGAATTTGAATATAGGTAATCACCCCTCTCATCATTGGGTAAAACCTAAGTAAGGAAATTGATAACTTATAGCATTGTTATCTGACTACAAAGTGCAGTTTATGGATTAACTGCCAACCGGCAAATCATAGTTTATAGCTAACTACCAACTGGCTGGCCATTTAGAGCCTATGGAACAACCCGTCAAGGTTATAGGATGAATTCCAGACCTCGTAACTAACAGTTACATGTAAGAGCGCATTTTAAAATATGCTTGCTATCCTAGCCTGCATGTGCCCGGCCATGATCAAATCACATTTCCTGGCAATTTGATTGTAACTACGGAGCTAAACTAGATGCTCTTACCCATCTAGTACACGGTAACTACCTTTCGGCTAAATTTTCAAAGGACAAATAAGGGTAAAGTTCTGAAATTTTAACACACCATGATGTTCAGCTTAGCCAGCAATTCAAAATCTTGTTTGGCGTGTTAAAATTACCCTCAAAAGCGGTGCTCCCATACGACTTCTTTTGGCAAAGATACGACCACTAGTATGGTAGGCCGACTTGATCTGGCGAAAAAGTGGTGTGCCATTAATTGTTTGGCAATTACGCGCGTTAATAAACCTACCGTTTCTAGCGTTTAAAAATGTTTGCCCACTCCAAGTCTTGACATAATGAGCTTCCTTGATGACTCGCCCAAGGTCAATTGGATTTGTAGGCCTGCAATAAACGCGCGATTTCTTCCTTGGCCGCATTCAAACCACTCCTTCACTTTTGATCTGTTAGAACCGAATAAAAAAAGTGAATAGTCGTTAATTTGATAACGACCATTCACTTTTCTAAATATTTATAAATAAAAATTTTATTTAGAAATCGGACTTTGCATATTACCCTAAGAGATTCTACTAGTAATTATTGATGTAATTACAATTGACCTGTCAAAATTATATTGATGAACAGGTGGCGGGTAATACCGTCCAGTGAGGTTGTTATCAAGTTGGTTTTGATAACTTTATTCTAAGAGTAGTGAGATACTCTTGGGACCCTTGCTTTTTTTATATCTGTTCTAACACCTTGATTGTAGCGCTAACAACGCTAAGATTCAAATTTTAATTAATAAATTTTCCAAAAAAATTAATAACTTGTCAATATAAGCAAGGAAAAATGTATTACTAGACCCAAGAATTCCAGGATTTAGTCGGGAGTGGTTGACACAGCTTGATAGTCAAATAGATTATCCAAACTTTTGTTAATTGCTGGAATATATACAGTATCTTTGCCAAAGTAATTCTCGCTATCCCACATTATGCTTTTACCAGTATTATTATAAAAGTTTTGTGCACGTTTATTACCTATTTGCTCAAATAGATTTCTAACACTCACGTACAAATATTTTGACAAATTTCGGATTTTGTTTTGTTTAAATTTTTTGAGAATGGTTAATAAACATTGATAAAAAGGCAATTTTACGTCTTTATCAACAAAATTAAATAAACTGCTTTTTACATGCCCGAAATTTAGAGCCTTCTTTTTGGCTAATAGTGTTAACTGTTTTAAATTTTCATATGTTGTCTCGTCATCTTCCGCTAGTATTTTGAGGATATCAATATGGGTATCGGCAAATATTTGTTTATCTAGTTCTAAGGTTTCGGGCTTGATTTGTGTTGAAGTTTGATTTTTTGTCTGTATATAAGTATCTGATTTATTAGTATCTTTATTAGTATTAATATATTTAGTTTCTTTATTGACTAAATTTAGATGTTCATTAGGACTAAATTTAGAATTCTGATGTTTAGCAGGGAATTCATTTGAGATTTTCACTTGTTGCTGGGATTTAACGGATTGATTATTTTCTGAATAGCGTGCAGAATCCTTAGGTTTGTAATAGTCCTGTTTTCGAATTTTGGGTACCAACAGGTATAAGTGATCTGCACTCATAGTTTTTTTATTAACTAGAAGACCATAATTAATTAATTCTTTTTTGACCCTGACAACTTTGCCGTTTCCCCATCCTAAATAATTTCCTACTTCCTGGTTTTTAAAGACAAAGAATACCTGGCCTTCTTTGTCTTGCCATTTTTGTTGATTCATTTGTGAAAGCTGCTGGCGTCTGGTGTAAATGCCATATAGTAATTTGGCATTAGAACTAAGATTATTATATTTTGGATTATCAAATAAAGTCGTAGGAATAAAGAAT
>NZ_CALYQV010000032.1 GCF_945290125.1 uncultured Lactobacillus sp.
CGTGAGAGTGAGAATAAGCGTTAAGATGATGACGAAAGTTTAGTCTAGCTTAGATGAAGTAATTTATCCCTCCTCATGGGTGATTTTTTTTGCTTTAAATTTTAGTTGATTGACAGTTTGCAAATAAAACTTAATTGACTTTTACTTCATATTCAGATTTAATGCTTTAATTTAGTGAGGCAAAATGAATTACACTGCTGCAAACAAAGTAAAAATCACTTATTTTAAACTACTCCTCTTAATATTGCTAAAATTTATTAAAAAAACATCCAGATAGTAATGATAAAAATGGAAAGATTGCAATCTTTGTTCAGAAATCATAATATTTTTGGTACAATTGAATCAGACTTTTTAGGATGGTGAGAGTATGACAACTGACAGTATTATCAAAATAAAAAATGTAAGCTTTACGTATCCAGAGTCAGCAACTCCTGCTATAGACAACATTAGTCTTAATATCAAACGGGGATCATGGACATCAATTATTGGCCATAATGGCAGTGGCAAGTCGACAATTATCCGGCTGATTAATGGCTTACTGGTACCTGATGAAAAAGGAAAACCGGAAATTGAAGTGGATGGCTTAAAACTAAATGATGATACGGTTTGGGAAGTTCGAAACAAAGTTGGAATTGTCTTTCAAAATCCTGACAATCAGTTTGTGGGAGCAACAGTAGCTGATGATGTTGCATTTGGATTAGAGAATCGCGGTGTTTCGCACTCAGAAATGGTAAAGATTGTTCCTGAAGCAATTAAGGCAGTGGGGATGAGCGAATACACCAATGCTGAACCAGCAAATCTTTCAGGAGGACAAAAACAAAGAGTAGCAATTGCCGGAATACTGGCTATTAAACCTAAAATTATTGTACTTGATGAAGCTACGTCAATGCTTGATCCTGAAGGTAGAGACCAAATATTATCAATAGTACAAGCAATGAAGAGTAAATATGACTTGACAGTAATTTCAATTACGCATGATATTGATGAAGCTAATATGGCTGACCAAGTCTTAGTAATGAATGATGGTAAATTAATTACTGAGGGCAGTACTAAAGATGTCTTTAGTCAAGTTGATCTGTTAAAAAATTTGGGTTTAGATGTAACATTTTATGAGCAAGTCAAAGCAAAGTTACTGGCTGACTCTGTTGCAATCCCAGCTAGTGTAGATTCAGAAAAAGAGTTGATCAATTATTTATGTCAATTAAATTCGAAGATGTAAGCTACATTTATTCTCCCGACACACCACTTGAAAAAAAAGGTTTAGATAATGTTTCTTTTGAGCTGCAAGAAGGTTCTTTTAATGCAATAATTGGACATACTGGTAGCGGAAAATCGACTCTTATGCAACATTTTAATGCTCTAATTAGACCTACATCCGGGAAAATAGAAATAGCTGGCACAACTATCACACCGGAAACCACTAATAAAAATTTAAAAGAATTGAGAAGACATGTTAGTCTGGTTTTTCAATTTCCAGAAGCACAGCTATTTGAAAATACGGTAATAGATGATATTGCTTTTGGACCTAAAAACTTTGGTTATGATAATGAAAAAGCCTTTGCAAGTGCCAGGTTTTGGCTAAAAAAAGTTGGTTTACCTGAAGAAATTGGCAAGCGATCACCTTTTGAGTTATCTGGCGGACAAATGAGAAGGGTAGCGATAGCTGGTGTCATGGCTTATGAACCAGAAATTCTCTGCTTAGATGAACCAGCTGCTGGACTTGATCCTGAAGCACGTGAACAAATGATGGCACTTTTTTCTGAATATCAAAAAGAAGGGCATACTGTAATCTTAGTTACTCATAATATGGATGATGTGGCCAATTATGCTGAAAATGTTTTAGTCATGGAACACGGTAAAATGATTAAACAAGCTACACCAAGAGAAATTTTTAAAGATCGCAATTGGTTACAAGAGCATCATTTAGAAGAGCCTAAGCCTTCCTTGTTTGCCACTAAATTGCAAAACTATCATTTTGCAAAATTACCATTAACTATAGCTGACTTAGTAAAAGATATAGAAACCAATTTAAAGGGGTGAGAATGTGAGTAAAATCTTAATTGGCCGTTATGTAGCTGGTGACTCGATAATTTATCGTATGGATCCCAGAGGAAAATTACTGGCAACTATCATTTTTATTTTATTCGTATTTTTAGCCAATAATCCAGTTTCTTATCTAATTGTAACCATTTTTAGTATAGCTGCTGTAGCTGCCACTAAACTAAAACCAAAAGTCTTTTGGGATGGAGTTAAACCCCTAATTTGGTTAATTTTGTTCACTTCCTTTTTGCAGTTGTTTTTCTCAGTTGGTGGAACTGTCTACTGGCAGTGGACAATTTTTGCATTGTCTAGTTATGGTATAACCAATGCTATTTATATTTTTATCCGCTTTACAGTGATCATCTTAATTTCTACAGTAATGACTGTTACTACTAAACCACTTGAAATTGCTGATGCTATTGAATGGCTATTAAAACCGCTAAAAATAATTCATGTTCCAGTCGATAAAATCGCTCTAATAATGTCAATAGCTTTACGATTTGTACCAACTTTATTTGATGAAACTTTAAAAATTATGAATGCCCAACGTTCACGAGGCGCAGATTTTAATAATGGCGGGTTAGTTACCAGGGCAAAGGCAATTACCCCTCTTCTGGTTCCGCTATTTATTAATTCGTTAGAAACAGCGATCGATTTATCAACTGCGATGGAATCACGTGGTTATCGTGGAGATCAAGGTAGGACAAAATTCAGAATCTTAAAATGGTCCAATGTTGATCTTATTAACTTGTGCTATTTCATTTTACTATTAGGGCTTTTATTAATATTTAGGACACATTAATGACAACAAGATATAAAATGACGGTTGCTTATGACGGACACCTTTTCCATGGCTTCCAGTATCAACCTCATCAAAGAACTGTGCAAGGAACGATTGAAACTGCCTTATCTAAAATGACTAAGGGCAAGAATGTGGTTGTTGAGGGTTCAGGTCGTACTGATGCAGGAGTTCATGCATTGGGGCAGGTAATTCATTTTAACTATCCTGATAAACAAATTCCACCAGAAAGAATGATTTGTGCGTTAAATTCGCTCATGCCGCTCGACATTGTTTTTAAAAAATGTGACATCGTAGATGAAAATTTTCATGTGCGATATAGCGCTAAAGGTAAGTGGTATCGCTATCGCGTTAGTTTAGACAGATTTGTCGACCCCTTTAAGCGTCTCTATACGGGACATTATCCTTATCCAGTTGATGTGGAAAAAATGAAAAAGGCATCTCTTGATTTACTGGGAACACATGATTTTACCAGCTTTGCAGCTAGTGGTGGCCAAATTAAGAACAAGGTTCGTACCATGTTTTATGTAAATATCCAAAAAGATAAGCAGAATAATGAAATTGTCTTTGATTTTATCTGCTCTGGTTTTCTTTACAATATGGTCCGTATTTTAGTAGCAATGTTATTAGAAATTGGTAGGGGTAAACGTCCTGTTAATGATATTCCCCGGGTAATAATGGCAAAGGATCGTGAGCAGGTAAGAGAAACTGCTCAGGCAAGTGGGTTATTCTTATATCATGTTTTTTATGATGATATACCTAAAAAATATAGGCTCGACAGGGAATAATATTGACTTTTTAGTTGAAAAGAATTATTATATTAAAGTATGTTTGTCCACGATAGGCCCCGGAATCTTATTGTATTCAAACAACGTATAAACGGAGGAAATTAAATTGCGTACTACACAATTAGCGAAACCTAATGAAATTGAACATAAGTGGTATGTTATTGACGCAACAGATGTATCTTTAGGTCGTCTGTCAACTGCAGTAGCAACTATTTTAAGAGGTAAGAATAAGCCTCAATATACACCAAATGTTGACACTGGTGATAACGTCATTATAATTAATGCCGCTAAACTAAAGTTAACAGGTAAGAAAGCTACTGACAAGATTTACTACCATCACTCTGATTACCGTGGTGGCATAAAGGCCACTCCAGCTGGAGACTTGCTGGCTAATAATCCAGTTAGATTAGTTGAATTGTCAGTTAAGGGTATGCTTCCTAAAAATACTCTTGGTCACCAAGAATTTATGAAGATGCATGTTTATGCTGGTGCTGATCACAAGCACGAAGCACAAAAGCCTGAAGAATTAGACATTAACAAATTAATCTAGGAGGTTAAATAATGGCACAACAAGTTGCATATGCAGGTACCGGTCGACGCAAGAATTCTGTTGCACGTGTTCGTTTAGTACCAGGTAGCGGCAAGATTACCGCTAATAGTAAAGATATTGATCAATACATTCCTTTTCCTAATTTAGTTAAGGATTTGAAACAACCATTGACCCTAACTGAAACTGAAAATCAATATGATGTTAAGGTTAATGTCAATGGCGGAGGTTTCTCAGGTCAAGCTGGAGCTATTCGTTTAGGAATTGCTCGTGCTCTTCTTGAAGTAGATCCTGATTTTCGTGGTCCACTGAAGAAGGCAGGTTTCTTAACTCGTGATCCAAGAATGGTTGAACGTAAGAAACCAGGTCTTAAGAAGGCTCGTAAGGCTTCACAATTTAGTAAACGTTAATCAACACGATTATATCAAGGTTTCAAAACACTTCTTGGTTCACACCATGGAGTGTTTTTTGGTACTTTTTAGCTAAATTCACACACTTTCACATCAATACTTTAAAAAAGCAATATACTGTTTGACTTTGATAATCCTAATTTGAAGTAGTTTAATGGTTATATATATGATGTTGCAATCTTAGTGAGGTATAAAATGGGTTCCAAACTAGTAATAGATGTGCTAAATTTAAGTAAGCGGTACGCAGATTTTTAACTACAAATTAACAATTTAAAAATAAATGAAGGAAGTATTGTTGGTTTAATTGGTGAAAATGGGTCAGGTAAGTCAACTTTTTTGAATTTACTATTAAATCAAATAAAAAGTGAAATAGGCAATGTAAAAATTTTTGGTTTAGATTATGTTAAAGATGAATACCAGATAAAACTTAACTTAGGTGTAATTTTGGAGCAAAATTATTTTCCAAACTCATTTTCTGTTCAACAAATTGAGAAAATGCTAGAAAAGGTTTATCCATGTTGGGATAAAAAACTCTATCACAATTTAATTGATGATTTTGATTTGCCTACCAATAAGCCTATTAGTAATTTTTCAAAAGGAATGCTTGTTAAATTAAATTTTGCTGCCACCCTTTCTCATCGTCCTAGACTCTTAATTGCTGATGAAGCAACCAGTGGGCTTGATCCAATTATAAGGAAAGAAATCTTGTCTTTGTTAAAAGAATATGTAAGCGATAATCAAATGACGGTATTATTGTCTTCACATATCTTAAGCGATTTAGAACAAGTTGCTGACTATTTTATTTTTAGTAAAAGGAGTGAGGATGGATGAAGGGACTTCTCTATAAGGATTTGCAACTTATTTTAAATAAGGTAAGTTTAATAGGTAGATTGCTAATTATTTTAGTACTACTTTTGGTGACAATTTTTTGTAGAGAGTCTGGAACGATTTTTCTTTCAATCATTGGACCGATTGGTTTAGCATCAATACCAACTAGTCTATTAGTTGCTGACCAAGAAAATGGATGGAACAGACTTGTCGGTGTTTTCCCTATTCCTAAAAAAACATAGTTTTTGCTAGATACATTTTTTGTATTTCATTAATTCTATTTATTAGCTTTATAACTTTAATTTTAAGTATCGGCACTGCTTTAATTTTCCAACAATTTAGTCTGCAAATCCATGTATTGATAGCGATAGTTGGCTTATTGATTGGTATCATGTATGTAGTTCTCTTACTTCCAGCAGTTTATGCTTTCGGTACGTTTGGCAGCAGAATCGTAAATGTACTGGTCTTAGTCCTTATCATGGGAGTGATTTATATTTTGCAGAAAACGACTTGGGGTCTATTGTTCATCACTTGGATTAGTAATACTAATTCTTTCTTGCTAGTAATCGCAAGCTGTATCTTAATTGCAGTAATATCAATCGTTTCAATGATAATTTCAACAAAAGTATATTCCAACACATTTAAGTAGTTAGGAGCTTGAACTATTATGAGTAAAAAAATATATCATCAAATAGCTGTTGCTTTAGCAATAGTTTCAATTGTACTTGCAGTCGGGATACTGATCTGGGGAGAAAGAGGGACTGCTTTTATCGCAATTATTCCAGCCGTAATTGCAGATTTAATGGAACGGAAGGTAAAGAAAGTAAAATAGTTAACTGGGAGTGCTCTACAAAATTGTAACCAAAGTAAGTTATTGAGTGGTTTGAGTTGCTAATATTTATAAGCTCAATTCATATATTTTGGAAGTAAATTCAAACCATTCAGATGAAGTTAGTTGAAATTTATTGAAACAGTGTTTTCAGAAAAGTGTGGGAATATCTGATATTAAAGGCTTCTTGAAATTTAGTCAAATAAATGTTATTCAAACTAAGTCTTAAGAAAGCGCGTAAGGATTCATAATTTAGTAAGCGCTAATTATTTATTTTTACCGAATTACACCATTTATTATAAAGATTTAAGGCATCAACATAAGTTCGGTACCTTTTGTTTAGATTAGATAGGATTAAAGTAGAATTATGACAAAAACTGAATTAACCCGTTTTCGCATTAAAAAAGGGAAAGAAGCGAAGGCACAGGAATGGATGGACTTTTTAAATGAACATCATCAAGATACTGTAGCAACAATGGCGGGAGAAAGAATGTATATTGAGACTGTATTTAAAGAGGAGTGTGCGGATGGTTACACATACTTTTATTGGTATTCTATGCAAGGAGAAGGAGGAAATGCAGTCGAAGATTCGGATAGTTATATTGATCAAAAACACTTAGAATATTGGGACGAGTGTATAGATACTGCATATAGGCCGGTGGATATGAAAGTGATGAAAAAACTAGTAGCACCTAAAATCAAATGTATTATAGATGCTGATTAAATAAAAAATCTAATAAGGTGTAGTTATTTGAATAAAAGAAAACCAAAAAACGTCAGATATTATCTGGCGTTTTTAATGTTGCAATTATTTATTCATATCTTAAAGCAGTGATGGGATCTAGTTTTGCTGCTCGTTTGGCAGGCAGTGTTCCTGCTAAAAAGGTAATTAGACAGATGATGCCAATAATTAGTAAGCTGCTAGACCAGTTGAACTGAATTAAGGTAAAACCATCCAGCCCTTTTAAGAATGACTTAGCAGCAAAATTGTTTATGGCACTACCTAAGCCCATTGCCAGTAATAATCCCAATGAAGAGCCAAACAAACCAATTAAGATCGCTTCGCAGCTGAAGATGGAAAATACTTTACCTTTGCTAAGCCCTAATGCCTTCATAAGACCAATTTCTTTTGTACGGTCTCTCACTGACATGTACAGGGTATTAATTACTCCAAAGCAGGCAGCTACTAATGCGATAGCTCCAAAAACAATTAAAACCCCAGTGACTGCGTTGAATGTTAGGAAAAGTTCATTGACTGCTTCCTTAAGAGTCATACCAGAATATCCTTTTTTAGTTAAATTATCCTCAACTTTCTTAATGCTGCTGGCACTCTTGTTAACAGGAGTAGCAATGACACTAACATACTTATCTTTTAATGCATGCGGAAGACCTTTTTGGTTGGCGGCAATTATTTTTTCCCCTAAGCCATTACTGTAAATGGCAAAACCTTTTGATACTATACTATCGTTTCTGACTCCAACAACCGTAGCAGATATTTTTGCTTTTTTCTTGGTAACGGGTGATTTTGTCACTAAAGTAACTTTTTTACCGAGTGCATCTTGAGCATTTTTGAAACCATAAGATTTAACCATTGGTTTAGTGATTAAAATCTGGGCCTTTTTTCCGCTAGTTGCAACTTGGTGACCAACTTTCAGGTCGTAATTGATTCCTTCCGTTATTTGCGCTATTATAATATATTTAGTTTTATTAGGGCCTTGGACATAGTCAACATCACAGTCCTTTAACGCTTTAAAATCTTTTAAGCCTTTAACTGATTTGATTTTTTTAACGTCGTTTTTGTCCATCATACCATCAGCGTTTTGACTGCTCTTCTTAGTATTATATTTTTGAGGTTCATTCGTATCTTGACTGGAACTCCCAGGCAAAATAGACATTTGCTCAGTTTTACCAACATTGCCGACTTGCTTTTTCAAATAATCATTAACACCATTATTAATACCCATAGTAATGGCAATAGTTAGGGAACCAATGAAAACAGCAATAATGGTTAGGAATGTTCTTCCTTTATTGTGCCATAAGTTTGTAGCTGCCGAGTTAAGAATATCATGGAATCTCATTGCTGTGTTCCTCCTACCACTTGACCATCTTTAATCTGAATCTGACGTTCACACTTTTTGGCTAAATCCGGATCGTGGGTAACAATTATTAAAGTGATATTTTTTTCTTGATGTAATTTAAATAAAATATTTTCAATATTCTCGCTGGTAGCTGAATCCAAATTTCCTGTTGGTTCATCAGCAAAAATAATTTGGGGATCATTGACTAAAGCACGTGCAATACAGACCCGTTGCTTTTGTCCCCCTGATAAAGCACTGGCTTTATTTTTGACTTTGCTTTCTAATCCAACTGCCTTGATTGCTGCCAGAGCTTTTGTACGGCGCTCTCTGCCTGTGACTCCAGCTATTTTTAGAGGGAGCATGACATTTTCCAATACGCTGTCTTGAGCGTTTAAGAAAAACTGTTGAAAAACAAAACCAAATGTTTGATTGCGCAGCTTATTTAATGCTTTATTCTTAATTTTACTTGTGGGTTCATTATTTAAAAAGACGCTGCCAGTAGTGGGGTGGTCAAGAAGTGCCAGGATGTGCATCAAGGTAGACTTACCCGAACCACTTTTGCCAATGATAGCCACCGAATCACCTTTGTTAATCTGTAAATTTATTCCACGTAAGGCATCAAACTTAGTTGTACCTTTGCCATAGGTGCGAGTTACACCACGAGTTTCAAGTAAACTCATAGATTTTCCTTCTTTCTTTGTATCACTGTAATATATATATAATATACCATGACTAAAAAAAGGCAAATATTTTTTTAAAATAATTTCAGATTAGGCAAACCAGGATTCCATAACTTTTATCTCTGTTTTTTCAAAATCAATTTGTGTTAGCGCGCCGTAGGGCAGAGCAGCACGGGGATAAGCATGTCCAATATTTACATTATATATAATTGGTGTATTAAAGGTAGCAGTCTCTTCCAGTAAGACTTTTTTATAGTCAGAAAAAAATTTTTTATTCTGCGGTTTACCAACTAAAATAGCCCGCACATTGCCTAAAATACCCACTTCAGCCAGTTTAGCTACTTCTTTACGATAAAATTCAGGAGCTGGTTTTTCTTCGCATGTTTCTATAAATAATATTTTATCTTGAGCTTCTTCCTCTGTAAGCATGAGATGATATTGACTGTCGATAGGCGGTTCGTCTTCATAACGATTAGGGACTAAGTTATCGTAAAGACTATCAATACAACCACCCCATAGTCTTCCCAGAATTTTTCCGTGACCGCGTAGCACCTCATAACCAGTATCTTGGTGGTTTATCCTTTTTTTGACAACTTGGCTGATTGAATAATCAGTTCTTTCTTCATACCAGGTTTCACTAGCAGGAATGATGGTTGCAGGCGAATTCTCAAAATAATGATTTAAAGTTTTTTTGGTGTAAGGTAAAAGTTCGTTTTCTAGCTCTGCAAAATCAGTTAAAAAGCTTGGACCATAAAAAGTTTGCATTCCTAACCTATAAAACATTAAATGGTTATTCGTGGTATCAGAAAAACCACTAAACAACTTGGGATACTCAAAAACAGCAGTTTTAAATTCCTGATCTGCCATTAAATAAGGCAGTGTCTTGTAGGTATCATCCCCACCAATTGCGGCAATGATTCCTTTGATGTCTGGTTTTAAAAATGCTGCTTTTAAATCGGCAGCGCGTTTAGCAGGATGACTTTTGATGTATTTAATACCGCTGAGAGCATGGGGCATAAAAACAGGCTGTAAACCAAGTTGCTTCATGTGCTTAATTCCTTGTTTAAGTTCATGAGAAGCAAAATCTCTCCCAGAGTACCAGCTGATAAACTGACTATTGCTATCTTATCTCCAACCTGTAAATGTTGTGGTTTCATTAACATAGATTGAACCTCCACTATTAAAAATAGTTATTAGTTTTTAATCTTACTATAAAAACTTAGCCTAGAAAACCTTAGTGAATGTGTAAATTTAAGAAACAAGCAAAGGGATAAAGGTTCGCAAAATTTGAGAATGCAAAAATAATTCAGTGAAAGTTCCATTAATTGCTTGAAAGCATTTTGATTAAGCTCTACAATATTATATATAATATAATAATGGAGGAAATAATTATGACGATAGTGATTCAAAATCGTCTTCTGGATGGAGTTGTCTTAGCTTTTATTAAAGAAAACAGTGGTTATAGTCGTGGAATAACAAACTGTGCTAAAGCAACTTTTGGTATTTCTGAGTCTGCCATCTATCCTGTCTTGAAAAGATTAAGGGAAAACAAATTCTTATTAGTTGGTACCAGGCTTTTTCAGGGAAGAAGCAGGAATTACTATCAAATTACTGCTTCAGGTAAAGCAGAATTAAAAACAATTAAAAAAGAGTGGTATAGTTTTAGCACTAAGATAAATCAAATTATGGGAGAAGAAAATGAATAAAGTTATTGATAATTATATTTTGCAGTTAAAGCAAAATCTTGTTAATTTGCCTAATTCTGATATGCAAGATGTTGTGGAATTTTATCAGGAGTTTTTACTGGACGGCAATTACCATAATGAATCAGAGATAATTGCTGAGTTAGGGACTCCCAAGCAATTAGCACGCAAAATTATGGCGGACTATTCAGTTTCAATACCTGAAAGAGAAGAGGCACACAAAACCAGCTCCAAGTCTAACTTAAAAACCATTTGGGTTATTTTATTGGGAGTTCTGGCTGCACCCATCGGCATACCATTAGCATTAGCAGCAGTAATAGTTATGGTAGCAGTATTGATTGCATTGGCCGCAATCTTTATTGCTTTAGCTATCATTATTACCTCTTTATTCATCGCTGGTGTTTTTATATTGATTAGATCGTTTGGACTGCTTTTTGGTGGCTACTGGGCTTCAGGCTTTTTCTATGTTGGAGGAGGTTTAGTTTTAATATGTATCAGCTTAATGCTATTCCCAGTAATTATGAAGTTTATTCGCTTCCTAACTGCAGAATGTGCTGCTTTTTTTCAACACATTGGCCGGAAAATTTTCAAGCAGCGTTACTATAAAACCAATGTTTAGATGAGTGAGGAGGATTGGATTAATTATGAGAAAGTTTTATCGTATATGTGGATTGGCCATAATTGTTGGTCTTGTTATGATGCTCGTTGGCTGGTCTAATAACGGTGTAAGACCAATAATTGCTAATCATAACCACTTTACTTTGACCGCTATTGATGATTCTAAGCTCACACGTACATATACTTCAAACCACAAATTTAATAAAGTTTTTATTCAAACTGATTCCTCTGATGTTTTTCTTCATTCGGGCAAAAAATACCAAGTTAATGTTACTGGAGTTAATCCAGATGCAGTACAAGTAAAATTAGCAAATAACCGTTTGGATATTTATGAGCCCAGACCTATTGCAATCAATTGGCGTAAAATTGGTTCTAGAATTGACGTAACTGTTCCTCAAAATGTTCACTATACTGAATTTAATAGCGACAGTGATCACGGAAACATCAGATTAAAAGACCTGAAAGCTAATGCAAATTTTGTGAGTTGTATGGATGGTTATTTGGATATTGATAATATTGACACGAAAAATACAAGTTTAATAACTGGTGGCAACCATAGATTAACACTCAATAACTCTGATCTGGGTAATTCAGAAGTTAAAATAGATGGAGGTTGGTGCAGACTTTTAAATTGTCGTTCAACAATGACTCTGGATGCTTCTAACGCTAATATTACAATTAACAATTCACAACTTAGCAATAGAAATTCTTTTACTTTACAACTTAGCAATTTAGTAATTAAAAATACGCCTAACCTAAGTTACCAGTTGACAGCAGATGGCAAAGCAATTAGGTATAAGGGTTCAAAGCCCTATGAAAACTTCATCAAAAAGAACTCCAAGAAAAATTTTCTTTTGGTTGATTCAACAGAAGGAACTATTACTATTAAATAAAAATTATAGCAGGCTCTTTTATCATCAAACTAAGTCCTGAAAGTCAAATAACTTTCAGGGCTATTTTTTTAGTTAAACTTTTAGAAAAAACTTAGATTATAAAACAGCTTGTATTAAACAAACCTAGTTAAACAGGATTATGACTACATTAAATACGATTTTTCCAATTTAAATGGAAAATACTGGTACTTACAAATTAATTATTAAAAGATAATATATTTATTGAAAAGGTTTTCAAACAAGAAAAGAAGTGAAGACATAAATGAAATTTTCTAACAAGGATGTTTTTTTAGACGTCAACCAGACTAGTGTAAATTCCTTTTTAAAGTATGCTGCAAAAGCGGCATATGATGCAGGCTATACCAATGACATAGAAAAATTAGATCAGAGTTTTTTGGCAAGAGAGCAAGAATTTTCAACAGGACTTGAAGATGGCTTTGCAATTCCGCATGCTAAAACAACAGCGGTCAAAAAACCGGGTTTTCTTTATTTTAGATTAAGTAAGCCTTTAAACTGGAAGACATATGATAAAAAGCCAGTCACTGATGTTTTCGCATTGATGGTCCCACCCGAAAATGCGGGTGACAAGCATTTACAGATGCTGGCGAATTTATCAACTGCACTGTTGGAAAAAGATTTTAAAGAAAAATTACGCAGCCTTTCTTCTAAAGAAATGATTGCACAATTTATTAATGAAAAGATTGGAGAATAAAAAATGAATGTAGTAGGAGTTTCTGCTTGTCCAGCAGGCTTGGCCCATACACCAATGGCAGCTAAGGCTTTAGAAAAAGCTGGTAAGGAATTAAATTGGAATGTCAAAATTGAGCAACAAGGAATGATGGGACCAGTTAACGCTATTTCTCAGAAAGAAGCAGATGCAGCTGATTTTGTATTAATTGCTTCTGATCAAAAAATTACTAGTATGGACAGATTTAAGGGCAAGCCAGTTATTCGAGTAGATATTAACACTTGCATTAAGGCACCTAAAGCTGTTTTGAAGAAATGTGCTGCTGCAATTAAGAAGGAGAATTAGTATGAAAAGAATTTTGAAAGAGTGGGAAGGAGCAATCATGAGTGGGATCTCATACATGATCCCAACCGTTATCGGTGGTGCACTTGTTGTTGGTGTACCGCAATTGATTGGTATGTGTTTTGGCTATGGTAATTTATCTAAGTTTGCTAAAACCGGCGGCTTTTTCCATATTCTTTATCAAATAAACTCGGTAGGTTGGATTGGCATTGGCTTAGTTAATTTGGTAATTGGTGGCTATATTGCTTACGCTCTCGGTGACAAACCGGCGTTAGGTGCTGGCTTTATCGGTGGACAGTTAGCTACTAATAATCAGCTTGGCTTTATTGGAGCAATAGCGGCTGGACTCATTGCCGGCTATGTAGCACGCTGGTGCCGCAAGATTAAAGTTCCGGATAAGTGGAATTCAGCAATTGAACTTATCGTTATGCCGCTTTTAACTGTTGGTTCAGTGGCACTCTTTGTAGGTGTCGTTTTAACGCCACCTCTAGCCTGGATTAATAATGGCTTAACATCCTGGGTTAAGTACATGGTCGAACAAAAGACTAATGCTGTTTTATTAGCTGCAATTATGGGCGGCATGATCGGTGTTGACCTGGGTGGACCTGTTAATAAAGCTGCCTGGGGAGTAGGAAACTTCTTCTTTATAGAAGGCATTTATCAGCCATGTTTGTATACCAACATTGCTATTTGTGCTATTCCGATGGGATATGCACTTATGAGTTTCATTTGGCCTAAAAAACGGTTTTCTCCAGAATTATTGGAAATGGGACACAATAACTTAATTATGGGAACTTTTGGTATTACTGAAGGTGCGATCCCATTCATGATGAAGGCCCCACAACTGATAATTGTTAATGTACTTGGTGGAGCTCTAGGCTCGGCTACAGGTGCATTTTTGGGAGTGAAATCCCATATTCCTCCTTTAGGCGGGTTACCTGGGATTTTGACTGCAGATAATATTTTTGCTTATCTTGCTGGTATCTTTGTTTGTGCTTTATTTATAGCTATAGTTGCACCATTAATTGCCGACTTCACAGATAAAGATTCATCAGGCGAAGAATCAGTGAGTGACGACGACATCGAGTTAAATATTCAGTAGAAAATAAAAACTATGGTTTAAGAAAATATTGCTTTTAAGCTATAGTTTTTTATTTAGGAGATAGAATGATAAAAAAAGTTTTTGTAATTCCGCATACTCACTGGGATAGAGAATGGTTTTTCACCTCAGATCGTGCTAAAGCATATTTAATTAAAGATATAAAAGACGTAATTGATCATTTAGAAAAAAACGAAAAGTACGGTAGTTTTTTATTAGATGGTCAAACTTCTTTAATTGAAGATTATTTGTCTTGGCGTCCGCAAGATATTGATCGTGTAAAAAAATTAGTTAAAGAAAAAAAGCTTTTTCTAGGACCATGGTATACCCAAACTGATCAATTCATGGTATCTAGTGAAAGTATCATTAATAACCTCAGAATCGGGATAAGTTCGGCATCTGATTTAGGCAGATACATGAATGTAGCTTATGTACCAGACTCGTTTGGTCAAGAGTCAAGTTTGCCGCAAATATACTCTAGTTTTGGCATCAAAGATGTAGTTTTATATCGTGGCTTTTCAATCGCAGACACCAAAAACTCTGAATTTATTTGGCAGGGTGAAGATGGTTCCCGAATCAATGTGTTTCGCATGGCTTGTGGTTATTTTATCGGAGGCGTGATTGATGAAAATAAGTTGTCAGCATTAATGAAAACTGAACCCTTCAAAACTGTAGTCCAACAAGCAACAACAAATAACATTTTGTTTCCGAATGGTTCAGATATGGCTCCATTAAGAGATGACTTGCCAGATTTAATTACTAAGTTAAATGATGCTAATGAGAAAGAATACCAATTTAAGGTAGCATCGTTGCCAGAATATATTGACGCAGTGAAAAAAGATAAGCCTGACATGGCACTTGTTAAAGGTGAGCAGGATTGTGGCAAAGATATGCGTGTTCACAAGTCGATCTATTCTTCTCGAGCAGATATCAAAAAATTAAATACGGAATTACAAAATTATCTCACTAACGTTGTGCAGCCTGTTTTGTCTATGGGCAGTTATTTTGGTCTAGATTATCCTTTTGCAGCAATAAAAAGCTTGTGGCAAAAAATGGGTAGAAATGCGGCACACGATTCAATGGGTAATTGTGTATCTGATAGGGTTAACAATGCGATAAAAATGCGGTATCTGGAAGTGAAAGATACTGCTAAAAGCCTAGTTGATTCTACTTTACGCTTCATTTCTACACATATTAAAAGTGAAAAGCATCCGATTACTTTGACAGTATTTAATACATTGCCCTTTGTAAGAGATGAGGTAATTAATAAGATTCTGTATATTCCAAGTCGCAATTTTAAGATTGTCGATTATGAAAACAATGAGATAGCATACGAAATTAATTCAATCAAAGATAACACTAATTTGATAAAGAGCGCCACTATCCAACTAAATCCAGGAGAAAATATTTATATTCCGAAAAAAGTTTACCGTATCAACTTGAATATTGATTTTGGTGAAATTCCGCCTTATGGTTATAAGCAATTTTACCTAATACCACTTGTGGACAAGGAAATAGAGTTAAACGAATTAGCAATTGCTGATACGAAAATTGAAAATGAGTATTATCAAATTTCTGTTAACACAGATGGCAGTTTGAATATTTTAGATAAACTGAATAAAAAACTTTATTCAAATCAAGCAATTCTAGAAGAAAACGGTGACGGGGGAGATTCATATAATTATTCACCTGCAAAAAAAGATTTAATAATCTATTCGACTAGTCAAAAACATCAGGTGCAGGTATCGCATGGCAAATTGCAAGATAAATTAATTATCTTGTTTAATTACATGGTTCCTAAAAATTTGGAAATGAGAAGTCAGGGAATAACCGACACTGAAATGCCTGTAAAAATGGTTGTTAAATTAACCAAGTCCGATAAAATGATTAAGTTTAAAGTTCAAGTTGATAATACTAAGCCGTTGAGTCACAGACTCTGCGTTGATTTTGCTAGTCAACTTGATACTAATTTTAGTATTGCGGATATTCAATTTGGCACAATCAAACGTCCTCTTGCAAAAGAGGAAGACTTAGCAGATTGGGAGCAAAATCAAGAAAAATGGCAAGAAAAACCAATTTCTATCAATACAATGCAAAGTTTTGTGTGTCTTTCAAATGCTAAAAGAAATATAGCTATTATTCCTCAAACGGTCAGAGAATATGAGTGTACTAGTAAAAAAGATTCTGTTATAAGGCTAACTCTTTTCCGCACTTTTGGCATGCTAGGCAAAAGTGATTTATTATATCGTCCTGGTCGCGCCTCTGGGGATGAAACAGTCCCGACGCCTAACGCGCAATAAAATCATAAACCGGAATTTAAATTTGCACTGACTACAGGACAATCCAGTTATGATCAGTCAAATTTAGCTAATGAAGTTAAAGACTACGAATCTCCTTTGCAAGTCTATGAATATGCAGAATTTTTAAATGGTAGGCTAACTTTCCCGCTTAATCCCAGTAGGCAGTTTTTAAAACATGATTTTAGTTTATTTAAAACTGAAAATAAGTTGACAATAAGTACAATTGAAAGATCAAGGTCTGGTCTGGGATATTGTTTACGACTTTATAACCCCAAATTTCACCAAGTGAGTGAACAAATCACTTTTGTCAAACAGCCTAAGATAGTTCAACTAGTTGATTTAAGGGAGCATATTTTACAAGATTTAAAAATTAAGAATAAGCAAGTAATCATACCAAAAATTGGACACGCTAAGTTTATCACAATTTATTTTGAATTTTAGGAGATATTATGGTTAAAGCATATTTTGTTAATCACACTCATTGGGATCGTGAATGGTACTTTACTACGCAAGATGCACAGGTATTGAGCGATCAATTATTTACAGAAGTATTGAACGAACTTGAAAAACATCCGGAGGCTAATTTTACTCTTGATGGTCAGATGTCTATTGTAGATGAATATGTTGAGATTCATCTTGAAGCCAAAAGTAGAATTCATAAATTAGTTAATCGTGGACAACTCTTCATTGGGCCTTGGTATACTCAAACAGACGCTCTTGTCCCTAACGCTGAATCTCTATTAAGAAATCTGATTATCGGAATTTTGGATGCCAGACAAAATTACGGTGAACCGATGCTATTAGGTTATTTACCAGATACCTTTGGCTTCAACGCTAATTTACCGATGATTTTAAATCAAGTGGGAATTCATGACTTTCTATCATGGCGCGGTACGAATTTTAAAAGACAAACTGAATCCGTCTATTTTAAATGGAAAGCGTTAGGTGGAAAAGCAGTATTTGCTGCCAATTTTCCTCTCGGTTATTTTACTGGTCAAATTGATCTGGAATCAAAACGCAATTTAAAGGATTTTGTTAAAAACCGGCTGGATAAAGGAATAGATTTTGAAGCATTACACGGCAACAATTCTGATGTTCTTGTACCCTCTGGCATAGATCAGATGAATATTATTCATGATATTTCTAAAACAATAACTAAAGTAAACAAGTATTCTAAACATGATGTTTTAATTAGTTCATATCCAGAATTTATGCAAAAACTACGGCAGAGAACATTACCTGAATTTCAAGGAGAACTGAGATATCCAACTTATTCCAGAGTTCATAGAACTATTTGCTCTGTCAGATCTAGAAATAAACGTAAAAACTTTAAACTTGAACAAGTTATAACTCGGCGTTTGGAACCTTTAATGGTAATTGCCCAATATGCAGGTATTCCAATTTCAAATGGCATAGTTGTTAAGTTATGGAAATTGTTGTTCAAAGCGCAACCACACGATACGATGGGTGGCAGTGTTACTGATAACGTGGCGCTAGACATCAATGAGCGCTACAAACAGGCTTTTGAAATAGCAAATGGTTTAGAAAATTACATTAAGAAAAGGTTGGCTCAACGGCTTTCATTATCAGATCATGACGTTTTGGTTTTTAATACTGATCCTTATAGTTTTAAGGGACGGAAAGTCGTAGAAATTATTTCCAGTTCGTCTAATGTTAAGTTTCCAACTCAAAATAAAGCAGTCATTGTGGACTGTAAAGAAGTCAAATCTAGACCTCATATTATGCAGTTAACTCCTAATGGTTATGAATTTAAAGATGAATCTGGCTATTTCAAATTAAAAGTTAGTTTATATATCGAAATGAAGGGATTAGGATATCAGGTTATTCATTTTGAGAATAGTGAAAGCGTAGTGCCTAAGCTTAGGCTTAGGCTACAAAAGGGCAGTTCAATCGCAAATAAGGAAGCCACAGTTAATTATCTGGATGGCAAATTTAATTTAGTTACTAAAAATAAAACTTTTACGGATTTCATCAGTGTTTATGATCAAGCAAATGATGGTGACACATATGACTTTTCGCCACTGAAAAATGATCACGAAATGCGCCTTCCGTGGCAGGGAAAGATTCAGGTTGCTAAGGCAAAAGATATCGAGACACTGCAATTAAGTGGTTCCTGGTCAGTACCATACGATTTAGAAGACAGAACTAACAGTCAAAATGCGAAAAAAGTAGCGGTAAATTTCCAGCTAACTTTGACTATTTTTGCTAATTCTCCAGTGATATCAGCTAAGTTGATAGTTGATAATCAGGCTCTTTCTCACCGCTTAAGACTTAGATTGAAAACTGGTCTTGAAACAGAAAATGTTCATGCACAAATCCAGGGTGGATTCAGAAAAACAACTAATGAAAAAATTGCTGATAACTGGAACGATGAATTTGTTGAAAAACCGGTGAATATTTATATTTTTGATCGTTGTGTCGGTATGAATAATTCAAAGGTAGGATTGTACTTTTTAGGAAAAGGACAAAAAGAATATGAAAAAAAGGATGATTCACTTTTTATTACATTAATGGCTACAACTGGTCAGTTGGGAAAACCAAACTTATTATGGCGACCAGGCAGAGCTTCAGGTGACACTACTTCCGTTGGTCATGTGATGATGCCTACTCCAATGGCACAAGAATTAGGTGTTAATGAGTTTAATTTTGGCTTATATGTTCCAAGTGGAAGTCAATTAAAAGAAGAAAAACTGTCTCAAGTTATTTCTAAATGGTATTCTCCTTCAGTCAGCTACCAAATGCAGAAACATAATCTGTTCGTAAATAGGCTAGATAACAAATTGTGGGATGTGGAATTTGTACAAAATTTGCCTCAACTTAAGAAAACCGAAAATTGGCTGAATATTAATAGTGACATTGAAGTTTCTGCACTTTATTTGTCTTATACAATAAAGAAACATTTGGTACTGCGTCTGTCTAATATGACTAACACAGAAAAAGATGTTTCATATCTTAAAGATAAAAATTTTATTGAAGTTGATGGCTTAGAAAAAATTATTGCACAAAGTTTTAAAATTGCGCCTTATGACATGATTACTTTAGTAAAAAAGATTTAGGTTAAGCGCAAGTATTTACTGAAAGATGTGCAAATGAAAATGAGGTGATAATTTGAAACTATCTTATAAACGATTAGGACAAATTCTTGAACTTTTGTTGAATGATTCTGCCAATCGCTACGTTTCAACCTCCTTTTTAGCACAAAAGTGTCATGTAAGCACTAGAACTATAAGATCCGATATTCAAGCTTTAAATAAAGAATTAACTATTTTTAAGGTGACTATCAAAAATAAACGAGGTGCTGGTTTTTATTTAACAAATATGGATACAGCAACTAGAGCTAAGTTACTCAAAGCTGCTAAAAGTGACTTGCCAGTTACTAGATCTGAGGAGCGTATCGCTGCAGTTGAGCAATATTTGCTGGTAAATGATAGAGTAAAACTATCAGATATAGTGGAAAAGTTTTTCATTAGTGATAATACCTTTTTTTCATACCTTGTAACTATCAAAAAAGAATTTAGCAAATTTAATCTTAAGGTTAATAAATCAAATGATTATTATAGAGTAAAAGGTTCTGAAGCAGATAAACGAAACTTTATTATTGCAAAGTTAATTAATAAAAAATCAGATAATTATATTATTGATTTCACGGAAAAAGAAAGAACTATTTTAGCTAATGTCGATCTAGATAAGTTAAAAAAACTTATCCATGCATTTTTAAGACATTATAGTTATCATATTTCTGACATTAACACTAAAAATATTATTTTACATTTCGCACTAACTATTTCACGAATCAAATTAAACTTTCACTTGGAAGCAAGTACACATGCAAATATCAAAAAGGATGTACTGAAAAATTTAAAAGAATTATTTTTAAAAATTGAAATAGAATTTGGAATCAAACTAAATCAAAAAGAAAAAGATGATTTGATATATCATTTTGCATTAAACTTTCCTGAATGTGTTATTTATACCAATAAGTCTAATTCTAATGAAAGTATTGCAAAAGCGGTCACCTTTTTCCTGCAAAATATTAAGAGTGAATTTGCTATCAACCTATTAAACGATCAAGAATTGCGGGTGAATTTAATTCAGCATTTGACGAATTTAGTTAAGATTAAAAAAGTAAATGGTAAGCGTAAAAACCCATTATTAAATGTGATCTTGTCGACCTTTCCGTATGCTTATGAAATAACTGCCTATTCTGCTCCTATTTTGGAACACATGCTAGATCTTAAATTAGATGACGATGAGCTGTCTTTTATAACTCTTCATATTGGTGCTTCAATTGAAAGACAAGGTAGTCGTTCTTCAAAAAAGAATGCTGCATTGATCTGTGGTTCTGGAGTATCAACTGCAGTTTTGGTAAGGGCAAAATTGGAAACACAGTTTGCCTCGTTTTTGAACATTACCGGTACTTATACTTATGATGAATACTTAGAAGGCAAATCAAATAATAACGATGTTTTGATTTCAATGGTACCTATTAACAATGCTGCCGTTCCAGTAATACAAATAGATTTAGCAAATTTTCACAATGATATTTTACAATTATCAGATTATTTGAAATCTCTCAATAATCCATATCGGACAATTGATAAGTTGTTTGATGAAGATAATATTTATCTATTAAAAGAGAAATTGTCTAAAAATGAACTCTTAAATATGTTAATTAAAAAATTAGAGCAAAAAAAGATCGTCAATAAAGACTTCAAAGAAAAAGTATATGAAAGAGAAAAAATGTACTCAACAGCAGTTGGTGGTAAAATTGCAATACCGCACTCTTTAGGCTATGCTACCAATAAATCCAAGGTTTGTTTTGCACGTCTTTCACAGCCGATTATGTGGGATGAAAAAAATGAAGTAAAATACGTTTTTTTATTAGCAATTGCTCGACAGGACTATTTAAGTATTCAAAAATTATTTGATTTTATTGTCGATTTACAGACTAATTCTACATTTAGAGAAATTATTGATAAAAGTTCTACTCCTAACGATGTTAAAACAGCAATCAGTAAATTGATTCAAAATAGTTATTGAGATGATATGATTTTAAATAATTAACTAGAAAATAATGGCTTTTTGTCAACAGGCATTACAACATTTTTAATTATTTATTTTAGAGGATCGTAATATTCCTTGGTTAATGTAAGTACATTAGCAAACAATTTATATAATTAATAAAAGCACAAGATTTAGATTTTAAAACTTGTGCTTTTTATTTGTATATTACTAAAATTTAAACCTGATTTAAAGTTAATTCGCCTTGATCATATCTATTTCTGATTATAGTATTAAAGGTAGTACCTAATTAAATTTATAGAATTTTTAAAACTCTAAAACATTTTTTAAGATATACTAAAGTACCTTCTGTTAGCTCATCATCAAAGAAATTGTTTTAAGCTCCATGATTTTTAATCACAAAAACACCCCCAAATTTGTCATAGACTTTGAAGTGCAACTAAAAAGTTAGACATTTTATTATTAAGCAA
>NZ_CALYQV010000033.1 GCF_945290125.1 uncultured Lactobacillus sp.
CATTAGATCTTTATCATAATTATCAAGATCTTCAATTACCGCATTTCTCTTTAAAGCTCCACTTTTAGTAAAGTATTTCTTGCCAAATAGCTCCAATACCTTTCTTATATGATCCATTGCCTTTGATTCTACAGTCATTATTTATTACTCCCACTTTTGATATCTTAACAATAACTATATTATATCTTATTAAATGCATTACAAAACCTCTAGTTTCAATTAACTAGAGGTTCTCTTATGATACACATTAGTATATATTTCATTTCATCAAATCAAATACCTTGTATACCAGTATTGCTATTATTATGATTTGCAAACATCTTTTTACTTTTTTCCGTAAAAACTCTTCTTTTTTAATAACTAGTGAGTTGATCCCATTTCTTTTAAACTTTTTCACTCAATAATACTTTCTTTTATTCCCACTCAATCGTTGACGGTGGCTTACTGGTAACATCATAGACTACGCGGTTAATGTTAGGTACTTCGTCGACAATTCGCGTTGAAATTTTTTGCAAAACATCCCATGGCAAGCGAGCAAAATCAGCGGTCATCCCATCAATTGAGGTAACGGCGCGAATACCAATGGTATAGTCGTAAGTTCGACCGTCACCCATCACGCCCACGGATTTGATACCAGGTAAAACGGTGAAGTATTGCCATACTTTTTCCTGTAAACCGGCTTTTTTAATTTCGTCCCGCAAAATTGCGTCACTATCACGCACCAGTTTGAGTTTATCCTCCGTTACTTCGCCAATAACGCGAATGCCAAGGCCAGGTCCCGGGAATGGCTGCCGCCAAACTAAATCATGCGGAATCCCTAATTTTTCACCCAGTTCACGTACTTCATCTTTAAATAACTTGCGCAAAGGTTCAATTAGTTTAAAGTGTAAATCCTTAGGTAACCCACCAACGTTATGATGCGACTTGATTGTCTGGGCGGTATTTGTGCCGCTTTCAATCACATCGGTGTACAGGGTGCCTTGGGCTAAAAAGTCCACATCCGTAATTTTCTTTGCTTCGTCCGCAAACACCTCAATAAACTCTTTACCAATGATTTTACGCTTTTGCTCGGGGTCGGTGACACCTTTGAGTTTATTCAAAAAGCGCTCTTGAGCGTTTACCCGAATAATGTTAACGCCTAAATCACGGTTCAAGGCAGCCATTACTTCATCGCCTTCATTTTTGCGCAACATGCCGTGATCCACAAAGATAGCTGTCAGCTGATTGCCAATTGCTTTGTGTAAAAGAGTCGCGGTGACGCTGGAGTCTACCCCACCGGATAGACCCAGAATTACCTTCTTATCACCAACAGTTTTTCTAATTTCAGCAATTTGCAGGTCAATAAAATCGGACATTGACCAGTCAGCCTTAGCACCGCAGACTTTAAAAGCAAAATTACGCAAAATATCAAGACCATACTGGGTATTCCGCACTTCCGCATGAAATTGAATGCCATACATTTTTGCTTGATCGTTAGCAATAGCGGCAATCGGGCAATTTTTACTTGAAGCCACTGTTTCAAAACCAGCAGGAGCCCCTGTGACCAAATCACCGTGACTCATCCAGACATATTCATCTTTAGGCAGGCCAGCAAATAAAACTGAGTTAGTATCTTCAACTTCGATATCGGCACGACCGTATTCAGAATTGGCAGCTTTTTCGACCTTGCCGTTTAAATAAGAAGCCATCAGTTGCATTCCGTAACAAATACCCAGAATTGGGATACCCAATTTAAAAATTGCAGGATCTACTTTCAAAGCGTTTTGATCATAAATACTGTTAGGACCTCCTGAAAAGATAATGCCCTTGGGGTTAATCTTTCTTATTTGGTCCATACTAATATCATGGGGCAACAACTCGGAATAAACCCCAAAGTCCCGCAGCCTGCGTGTGATTAGTTGATTATATTGACTACCAAAATCGAGCACAATAATTTCATCAAAATCACTAATATTCTTTTTCACCGACATCCAAGCTCCTTTACTGATTAAATTCATACTATATCAACTTTACTAAGAAATGCAGCAGTGGTCAATAATTTTTTGGCTCTAATAAATGATTCTACGAATTATTTATGCCTTTTTGCTTAATATAATTCGTAATTTTATTTAAAATTAATCTTGCACATATTATGTGACTCTGTTACAATGCTTGCAATAGCAAAATAAAAATCTATATATTGCCGTAATGTGGTCGGCAGTTTCTACTCAGAACCGTAAATTCTGAACTATGGATAATGTAGCATTTAAAGTAGTTAAAATACTAGTTTAAGGGGCCTTTTTTACCATAGTTTTGGCAGAAAAAGTCCTTTTTGTTTTGAAGGAGGAGAAAGTGAAATTATTAGAAGACCGGATTCGCAGTGACGGAGAAGTTTTACCTGGTAATGTTTTAAAAATTAATTCGTTTTTAAATCATCAAGTAGATCCCGAACTAATAAAGAAAGTCGGAGAAGAATTTAGTCAACTATTTAAGGAAAATGGCATCACAAAGGTGTTAACCTGCGAAGCTTCGGGAATTGCACCAGGAGTAATGACAGCCTACGAATTACATGTGCCAATGGTTTTTGCCCGCAAGAAAAAGCCCGCTACACTTAATGATGCTGTCTATTGGGCTGATGTTTATTCCTACACCAAGAAAGTCACTAATCAAATTTGTGTTGAACAAAAATTCCTGCACAAAGATGATTGCTTGTTAATTATTGATGACTTTCTGGCAAACGGCGAAGCAGTTAAAGGTATGATTAATATTGCTAACCAAGCTGGTGCTGAGGTAGCTGGTGTCGGTATCGTAGTCGCAAAAACTTTCCAAGGTGGCAGCGACTGGATTAAAAAACACGGCTATCGCCTCGAAGCATTGGCAGAAATCGACAGTTTAGCTAACAATCAAGTACATTTTGTGGGAGAAAACTAATGGCAGAAAAAGAAGTTAGCCAACAAAAAGCAGCTGTTTTAGGTTTACAGCACCTATTAGCAATGTATTCCGGTGCTGTTGCGGTTCCTTTATTAATTGGTAATGCATTAAAATTTTCTCCTGCACAAATGACTTACCTTGTTTCAATTGATATTTTCATGTGCGGCTTAGCTACGCTATTACAATTAATGCGTAACAAGTATTTCGGCATTGGCTTTCCAGTCATTTTAGGTTGTGCCATTCAAGCAGTTGCCCCATTGCAAATGATTGGTCAAAAATTCTCAATCAACGACATGTATGGTGCCATCATTGTTGCCGGCATTTTTGTAGTTTTAATCTCAGGCGTTTTTGCTAAAATTAAAAAATTCTTTCCTCCCGTCGTAACAGGGACTTTAATTACCACTATTGGTTTAACACTTGTTCCAGTGGCAATTCAAAATATGGGTGGTGGCAATTCTGCTGCTAAAAGTTTTGGCAGTGGTCAAAATCTCCTTCTGGCTTTTTGCACCATGTTCATTATCTTGGCACTGGAAATTTGGACTAAAGGATTCATCAGGTCAATCTCAGTTTTAATCGGCTTAGTTGCTGGGACAGTAATTGCAGCCTGTATGGGCTTAGTTTCATTCACTCCCGTCATGGAAGCATCCTGGTTCCACTTACCTCAACTATTCTATTTTGGAGTGCCGAAATTTGAATGGTCTTCCAGCCTGACAATGATCATTATTGCTTTAGTTTCAATGGTTGAGTCTACCGGAGTATTCTTTGCCATTGGTGATCTTTTGCACCATGACGTGACCGAAGAAGACTTGAAAAAAGGCTACCGTGCAGAAGGTATCGCCCAAATTTTTGGCGGTTTATTCAATGCATTTCCTTACACTACTTTCTCTCAAAATGTTGGTCTTTTGCAATT
This sequence comes from uncultured Lactobacillus sp., assembly GCF_945290125.1. Taxonomy (GTDB): domain Bacteria; phylum Bacillota; class Bacilli; order Lactobacillales; family Lactobacillaceae; genus Lactobacillus; species Lactobacillus rizhaonensis. The sequence goes on from NZ_CALYQV010000033.1 coordinate 3,821, forward strand.
ATCCGGTATTAAAACTAAACGTCCGATTTACTGGGCCGGTGGTCTACTAATGGCTATGGGTTTGTTACCTAAAATTGGCGCAATGGTAACTATCATTCCTACCCCAGTGTTGGGCGGTGCAATGCTCGTAATGTTCACTATGATTGCAGTTCAAGGTATCAAAACACTGGCCAAAGTTGATTTGAGTGACAATAACAATGTCTTAATTATTGCCATCTCAATTGGACTTGGACTCGGTGTTACCATTTATCCCCATTTTTTCAAAAATCTACCGGCTACTGTGCAATTGTTTTTAAGCAACGGAATCGTGATTACCAGCTTGTCCGCAACAATTCTAAACTTTTTACTTAAAGGAGGTGATAGAAAAGCGAAACAAAATACTCAAACTGCAAATATCACGTAAATGAAGTTGTCTTTACCCTTGAGACAATTCTATTTACCCCAAAAAAGCATCTTCAGGCAAGAAGATGCTTTTTTATTTTTATAGGAAAATAGCATTCATGTTAGTCAGGCTCTCATTCAAACTCCCTGTATTTAGAAATAAACTGCAAGTTGCAAGCATTTGTTCTCCAATTTTCTCAAATGGTTTATCCACAATCTTTTCCGTATACTTCATAATTCCAATAGCAGTGATAAAAATGAGAAAGGCCTGTGTCACTGGAGTAATTGCAACTTCCTCACCACACTTTTCATATCCTTTGACAAAAGAAATGATCAATTCTTTATTTAAACCTAAGTCCTGGTAAAAAAGCTTAATGAAGTCTTGATAATTTACTCCCATGCGCGCTCGTTCAAAATCAATTAAACTGAGATGACCGGCAACAATTTTATAATTGCGCAAGCCGACATCCCCGTGTAAAACAGTATTTGCATGAACTGCTAAATCTTTTTCAATATCTGCTCTTTTAGCTGTAAACAGCGCTAGCAATTTCATCAGCTTGTTTTTGATTTCGGGCTTATTTAAGTTATCAATGTCGCGTTTTGCCTTATTGAATAGTTGATTATTTTGGTATACGCCAGAAAATGGTTTGACTTTTTGATGGAAGTGAAGCAATTCTATGCCCATGTTAAATGCCATATCAGGATTGATTTCTTCTTTAATATCAGAAGGCGCCAAATCTTTCATGACCAAAACAAATTGTTGCGTTTGTTTGACAACAAAAGAGTCTAATACACGAGTATTTAGTTGCTCGTTAACAGCTTTTTCAGTTAAAAATTTTCCTTCTTGTGCAAAGACTTTGACAAAAATTTTTTGCTCAAATTTTGCACTATCACCAACAAAAGTGCTGTTTTGTGACTCGTGCGTGATCTTTGTTAAGTCAGCTTGCAATTTTTCTTGTAAAAATTTTTCTATAGTCATTAGTTTAGTTCTTTCATTTCACGGATGCGGGCAATGCCACAGCGACATAGCACAAAAATAATTTACCGATTTTCTTGCCAATCAAGGTAGCAGTATGAAAACGCACCATAAACTATGTTTTTCTTAGTATTAATCATTTTAATCCTCACCTTCATATAAGAATAATCAGCAAACCGTTACCCCTAATATTTGCACCAACTGAAAAGCTAATCCTAATGATGGATCATACTTATCATTTTCAATGGCGTTGATCGTTTGCCGAGTAACATGAGCAGTTTCGGCTAGTTGAGCCTGGGAGTACCTTTGCTTTTTACGCAATTGAGCAATTTTATTTTTCACTAGTTCACTCTCCTATCAAACATATTTGACATTTTTAGTAAAACATCTTTTATATTTTTTACCAATCATAAATTAGAATTTAGTTAGAAGCAATAATTGATAAAAGTAATAATAATTTAGGATTAAGTTTACTCATTTTTTTGCAAACAACCCGTTTTTTTTAATACAATATAGATTAAGTAATTTGAAAGGACAGATAAGATGAAAAAAGCAGAATGTACGACTATTATTGTCGGTAAAAATGCCACCATTGACGGTTCAGCTATGATTGCCAGAAGTGAAGACGGTGGCCGTGAAATAATTCCTGAAGGTTTTGAACTTATTACAACGGAAAAACAACCAAAGCATTATGAAAGTGTTATTAGTCACCAAAAGATTGATGATGAAGATTTAGCGGAAAAGCCTTTGCGTTATACCAGTGCACCTGATGTCTCTGGCGAAAGCGGCATCTGGGGTGCAGCCGGAATTAACTCAGAAAACGTAGCAATGACTGCTACTGAAACTATTACCACAAATGCACGTATACAAGGTATTGATCCACTTCTTGCCCAGGGCGGCCTAGGAGAAGAAGACTTTGTTACTTTAACATTGCCTTATATCCACAGTGCTCTTGATGGCGTTAAGCGGATCGGTTATTTGCTGGAAAAATACGGTACTTATGAAATGAACGGTATGGCTTTTGCCGACCATGATGAAGTTTGGTATCTGGAAACTATTGGTGGCCACCACTGGATTGCACGACGCATTCCTGATGATGCCTATGTTGTTGCTCCTAACCGTTTAAACATCGATGAATTCCACTTTGGTAAAGATGGCTTCTTAGCTGATGATACCTTAGAAGACCTAATTAAGGAATACCACTTAAATCCTGACCGCGAAGGTTACAACATGCGACACATCTTTGGTAGTTCAACTATTAAGGATGCGCATTACAACAATCCTCGTGCCTGGTTTGTTCACAATTACTTTGATCCAGAATTCGGTGGCAAGCCAAGTGATCAAGACCAACCTTTTATTTGTCACGCTAAACGCAAAATTAGTATTGAAGATATTTGTTTTATCGAGAGTTCTCACTATCAAGATACTCCATTTGATCCTTATGGTGATCAGGGTACTTCTGAACAAAAGAAAACTTACCGTCCAATTGCACTTAACCGCAACTTCGAAACTCATATCCTCCAAGTTAGAAATGATGTCCCTGAAGAAATTGCTGGCGTGCAATGGCTTTGCTTTGGTCCAAATACCTTTAACAGCTTTGTGCCATTCTACACGAATGTCAACGACACGCCAGCCAGTTTCCAAACCGGTCCAAAGTTCGATTTGAACAAGATTTTTTGGTTAAACAAATTAACAGCACAATTGGGTGACACTAACTTTAAAGTCTACGGTGAACTAGAAAATGACTTTGAGCAAAAATCATTGGCACAATGTCACTTCATTCAACACGAAACAGATAAAAAAGTTGCAGGTCTGTCAGGCAAAGAAGCTGAAGATTTATTAACTGAGGCCAACCAAAAGATGGCTGATCAAGTTTACAACAACACCATTGAACTATTGGGTAACATGGTCAATGAAGGCCATAATCTAGCAACACTTAAGTTTGACTTGTTAGACTAATTTAATAATCAAGCTAAAAAGAAAACTTAAAAAGGCTCAATTACGTTAACAAACGTTGTTGAGCCTTTTATATTGCCTATTTTTGCAAGATAAATGTGAGTTTTTAAAAAATTTACTCTATAGAATTGAAATTTTTTATTGCTTTATATAAAAATATTTCAAAGCCACTTTTTTGCAGAAAATCATACTAATCAAGAAAAAATTATTTTGAAGTCAGTAAGATGGAATATTTTGGACAAAACTGATTATCATGAACGAAGTCAAAAAGTCTTTTTTACCCGAATAAGAGGAACCTTCCAAAGAATTAAGCCGTAGATTCTTTTTACTTTTTCGAGTTTCTCAATATAGGTACCATGAATTAGGATACGCGATCAGAGACCACATGAGTATCACAATCGGAAAAGAATTAAGATCAAACTAAAAGGACTAGCTCCGATTAAATATCGGCAGTTAGTCCGCAGTTAAAAACTATAAAATATCCTAATCTCAGATTTTACATCAAAGCCCAATGCTTTCTTTACTAGAAGAAATAATTTTACCAAACTCTATCTAACAACAGAATTTATTTTTCAATTATTTGATGTCTACTTTATTAAAGATATAAAAGAAGAATTTTATAGATCTATCTGGTTATTTTAGTGCCATGTCCAAATGATCCCTTTTGCCTAATCGTTTTAGCAGCTGCTAGAGCAGCTTTAGTTAGGGTCTCATTTATATCTCCTTCTGAAAGGTTTTTTAAGTTTTTAGCTTTAGTGAGCAAATAAACCACGAGGTTGGCAAAAAAAGTATCTCCTGCACCCATAGTATCAATGGGCTCAGGATCATACTGAACTTGGCCAACATACTTTTTTCTGTGATTACAGTCAAACAGCAAGGGCGGCTTACCTCCATTTGTAAATAAGACCAAAGCTGTATTAAGTTTAATGCACTGCATTAATATTCTTTCCATATCATCATCTTTTGCTTCCGATAAAGAAAATTGCGCAATATCAACATTTTGGGCTACCTTATTTAAATACTCAGCAGTATGATATTTAGCCATTTCGGAAAAATCATACGCGATTATAATTCCTCTTTTGTGAAGTTTAGCAATAACATTTTCAGAATTTGCGTGGCAGGCGCTATAAACTACCATTGCTGAATCCAACATTTTTATTAAATTCGGTTCATCTAGTGGTGGCAACTGCCTAGTACCTCTTATGCTGTCAATAAATTGACGGTCCCCATTCACAATATTTACAAAAGTCTTTTCGGTCTGGGCATTAATCCGATTGCAAAATGATGTATTTACGTTTTCTTCTTTTAAACTATTTAAGATTAATTCTCCATCATCATCTTTTGCTAGACTACCAACATAGTATGAATCAACAATTTGCTTCGGTGCAAAAACTGAAAAGTTAACAGCATTGCCTCCCGGATATTTCACATTTTGGTTTTGATAATAATCTACTACATTATCGCCTAACCCAACAACGTAATTCTTTGACATCTTAGACAGCTCACTATCTAATAATCTACTACACGATAATAACGACGCTTAGTTAAAGGATGTTTTCTAATATCTTCCAAGTGTAAACTCACTCTGCGTAAAGCGGCCCACATTACTGATGGTTCAACTATTGGTCTAAATTTTGCTGAAATATGGGGTAAACTAAATTCTTTCATATCAAACTTGGTGAATTGGTCTGTATATTTTGTAGCAAAGTTAGCGACTCGCTCGTCTAGTTGTCTTGTCGCTCCTTCTGATTCAAGCAGTACTAGTGGAACATCCTTATCAACCAATTCAAACGTACCATGGAAAAATTCTGGTGAACTAACCGATTTGGTTCTGAGCCATTGCGATTCTTCTAATACACACATTGAATAACTATATGTCGTTCCCCATAGGTCACCAGAGCCAACCCAAATTTGATAGTCAGCATTTTGATATTTTTCTGCAAATTCTTTTGCCTTACTGTCAACGTCTTGGGCAACAACATTCATATCTTCTGGTAAAAATTTAAGTTCATCAGCAAATTGTTCATAATCATTAAATTCATTATTCGCTTGCATAATTTTGCCAATCAAGAAATAAAAAGCTAATTCTTGAGGATGATAGCCAAAAGTATTAACCGCATATGTTGAGTGCTGTGCTAGTGGCGTATTATCTCTGTTAACAATTGAAATAGTTCGTACATCCATTTGTTCCATCTTTTTAGCCAAAGCAACAGTTTCCTTAGTATCACCTGATTTAGAAAGTAGAATAACTATACTATTTTTGTTTAGTTTCTTACTTCCTACGGCTAAAAAGTCGGCAGCTGTCAGCAAATAGCTAGGAATAGATGACTTACTTTCCATCCAATAGTTAAATGGCTGCATCACAGCGTTCGAACCACCAGAGGCAGTGAAAAATATATTACTAATTCCCTCTTTTTGCACTTTCAGAGCAATTTGTTCAATGTCAGCCCGTAAGCTATATGCCTTTTTTCCTTCAGTTACAAACTTTTCAGCGTCAAACTTTAACATTACAGTTTTCCTTTCTTTTACGCCTTTAAAATTCCTAAATAAGCCATTAAAATGCCGAACACAAAAATTCCGACAAGTATAGTAATTGTTGATACCTTTTTCTTTAATAACCAATAAATAAACAGCACACACGCAAGAGGCAACATATTCGGTAAAACACCGTTAATCATAGCGTTCCATGTTTGGGCATCATTTCCTTGGCCCAGCTTACCGGCAACGGTGATGGTTACCATACTTGCAGACATTCCGCCAATAACCATCAAACCAAGAATTGATGCACCATACGCAAATTTTTCAAGCAAGCCAGAAGATTCGGCACTCTTTAGCATTGATGCTCCTAAATCGTATCCTTTGACTAAACCAATCCAGCGGACTAAAAGTGCGGGGATGTTGTAGACTAACAAAAATAATATTGGACCTAAAATACTTCCTTTTAGTGCAAAAGAAGTTCCTAAACCAGTGGCTAAAATTCTTAAAGTGCCCCAAAAGAATGAATCTCCGATTCCTGATAAAGGACCCATCAAAGCTGCTTTAACGTTATTAATCGATTCCGGATCAAAATTATCTGGATTTTTGGCATTTTCTTCTTCCATTGCCGTAGTAATTCCCATTACCAGCGTAGAAAGTGGCGGTGAGCAATTGAAAAAAGCCATATGCCTTTGAAGAGCCTCACTTCGTTGTTTTTTTTCTGGATATAACTTGTCTAGAACCTTATTCATAGCGTAGCTATAGCCCATATTTTGTTGTCTTTCAAAATTCCAAGAAGCTTCTAATGTGAGAGAACGTAAAAATATTCCTTTTAAATCTTTTCTCGTAATAGCTTTTGTAGCAGAATTAGAACTCATTATCATCATCCCCTCCTTGATTATTATTTAACTTATTAGCATCAATTTTATTTTCAAGATGCAGCACAATGTACATTAGGCAGAACGCAAAGATAGAAATTCCCAAAATTGGTATTTTTAAATAACTGTACAATGCAAAACCGAGTACAAAGTAAATTGCTACATTTTTCTTTAAAATCATTTCCAACAATAAAGCAAAACCTAGTGCTGGCATTATTCCAGCTGCAACATTTATACCATTTTGAACAAAATCAGGGATCATATTGAGCAACTTTGTCATTACTGGGCCACCTAAGTAAAAAGCAAGTCCAACAAAAATTGCCCTTGGTATACATTTAACGGTGATAAAGCCATACATGTTCATTCTGCTTAAATGTATACTATCACCCTGCTCGGCATATTTATCGCCCTTCTTCAAGAAGATAGGCAAAATTACAATCGTTAATAAATTGTCAATAATCAAATACAGTGCAGCAACTGGAAAAGCTAAAGTAATAGCAAAACCAGCTCCCTTACCTGTTGATATTGCAAAAGCCGTGCCCAAAACTCCTCCAGCGGGAACATCTGGTGGCCTGGAAGCACCAATGGTAATTGCGCCCATAAATGCCAGTTCAATAGTTGCACCCATGATGATTCCAGTCTTTAAATCGCCCAGAACTAATCCAGTTAACGCTCCTGTAACAAGTGGTCTAGACAAGTTACTAGTTCCAGTTAACCAGTCAACTGGAGCAAGAGCTGTAATTAGGGCTAACAAGATTGATTGAGTCAATGTGTTCATTTTTCAAACCTCCTTTTATAGTATTTATAACCTTTTAATCAAATCTATTTTTCTATCTGTTGGTACCATTTGAGCAAATATTTCTATGTTTTTTTGTGCTAATTGTTTGAGATTAGATATATCTTTATCATTTAAAAAAACTGATGTAGTTATTTGGACAGAACCAGCAGTTTTACTAGTTCCACCAACATTAAGTTCCTTTATTTGTGGGCAACCGTTTATCAATTGGTAAGCATCATTAACCGTTTTTAAAACGATGAAAAGACGATATTTATCAGTAACACCTGAATTTATTTGTTTAACAGAATCAGCAATAGTTTTAACTACGACCTTTACTCCCTGTGGTGCTGCCAATTTTAATGCAGTCATTTGCATTTCATTATTAGTAGCTGCGTCGTTCGCAACCAAAATACAGTTAGCGCCAATAGCAGAAATCCAAGAAAATGCAACTTGACCGTGAACAAGCCTGTGGTCTACCCTTGTGCCAAAAATCATTGTTTTCTACTTCCTTTTTTAAAATTCATCTCGGTTAATATCCAGGTTAAGTTCATTACAAAATTTAACGCTATCCTTTGCGCTTTTAATTGATCTTTTTATAATTTTATTGATATTATCCTGAGACTTTTGTTCTATTTTTAAAACTAAATCAATAATTAAAGGCAAAGATAAACCAGCAATTAAATATAGATTGCTCTCTTTATTCAAATACTTCATCCAATTATTATTAACGCTGCCACCAAAGATATCGGTACACACTATAATAGTTTGCCCACGATTTTTATTTAAGTAATCTACAATCTTATCTTCAATATCATCATTGCCATCTACATACGCATTGATGTAATCGAGAAATTTAACATCACCAACTATCATCTTGGCCGACTGAACAACGCCTTGTGCCATTGTCCCATGACTCATGCATAAAATTTTCATTTTTACCATCGGCTCCTTACTTGATCTTTATTAATCGACAAACTAAAAACAGAGGCTTCAACCAAATTAATAAGGGATTCTCTTGTAATACCTACGAACAGTCAGAGGATGTTTTCTTTGATCTGAAAGATATGCACTGACTCTTTCCAAAATTGTGGCTAACACGATAGGAGAGATAATCTTTCTAGTTTCATTTGTAATATCCATTTGATAGTCTTTCGTATCGATCACAGTAATAGTATCTGTAACTTCAGGTAAGAAGTGACGAACGCGATCTACAATTGGCCTTGAAAAGTCCTCTCCTTCAAAGACAATGACACTAACTCCCTTTTCAACTAATTCCAGTGTTCCATGGAAAAAGTCTGCAGCCTGTACTGGTCTAGTCTTTATCCACTGCATTTCTTCTAAAATACACATACCGTAATAATATGCTTCTGTAAATGAGTCACCCGCACCTGTAATAATGTGATATGTTGTATCCTGAAATTTTTGAGAAAATTCTTTCGCCATAGGCTCTGCCTGTTGCTTAACTTTTAATAATTCTTCAGGCAATTTAGCAAAATCTTGGAAGTAAGAATCATATTTTTCAGTTGAAATTTCGCCCCTTTTAAGCATTACTCTCAGAACTATCATCAAACCCTGCAAATAATAGCTTTCAGAACTTGTGTCATCTAGAACGTCATTATAAACAGTGTATGTTGCTTCCTTTTCAAGTGGTGTATTTGGACTGCCAACAAGAGCCAAAGTTTTAATATGCTTCCTATTGCAAAAATCAACTAGTTCCAAGGTCTCTTTAGTTGTTCCCGATAATGATGGAATAACAACTAATGATTTGCTTGAAAAAGTTTTATTTGGAGATGCAATAAATTCAGCTGCTAAAACTCGTTGAAATGGAAAAGTACTTCTAGTTCTTGCAAATTCAATAGTAGAGTCAAACAAAATTCCCACACCACCGGAGCCGATGAAGAAGATATTATCAATTTCAGGTAATAATTCATCAATAATAGTATTGATATTATCCTTCTGGTTTACTGCCCCTGTTTGAGTCTTCAAAAATCTATTTTTATCAAAGTTAAACATTTTATTCCTCCTGAAAATTACCTTTGGTTAATTTTTACGAGTAAAGATTAGCATTTATATTACAATGTGTCAATATATTATTGACATTATTATTTACCAACGGTAATATATATGAGTAAGCGATTACAAATTGAAGGGAGTATAACATGATTTCACTATTCAGAATTGATGACCGTCTTATTCACGGGCAAGTGGCAATGGCTTGGTCTAAGGCAGCTAATGCTGACATAATCATAGCAGTAGACAAGACCGCAGCTAATGATCAATTACAAAAAATGGCTTTGCTTTTGGCCAAACCATCTGGGGTCGAGGCTAAAATAATTGATCCTAAAGATTTTAGTAAAACTTACCAAGAGGTAAAAGAAAGTAAAGTTATGGTAGTAGTTAGCAATCCAATTGATGCCAGCAAAATTGTCAAAGAAATAAAAGGAAAAGAATATTTTGATGTTAATTTGGGTAATTTAAAAAGTGGTGATAATAAAGAAAAAATTTCTGGTTCTATTTATGTAACACCAGAAGAAAAATCAGCATTAGAAGAAATAAAAAAAGATGGCTTTAAGATTTACATTCAAGGCACACCAACTTCCAAGAAAGATTTTTATTAATTCTTATCACATATCGAAAGAGATGAGTTTCAATGATACTGAAAAACTTACTTATAGCTCTTGTGGCTTATATTTCACAACTTGATGAAAGATATCTTGGGGCGTCAATGATGAATCGTCCTATTATTATTGGCCCTGTCGTTGGTCTTATATTAGGTGATTTACAAAAAGGCATTATCATTGGTGCAGCTTTAGAAGCAATGTTTATTGGTATAGTTACAATTGGTGCAGCTTTACCACCTGATGTTGGAGTAGCTAGCGCAATCGCAACTGCTTTGGCAATACAAAGTGGTGCCAGTACAAATGTTGCGGTAACTCTAGCAATGCCATTTGCCATAGTTGCTCAAGGCCTCAACATGCTTGCATTCACACTAAACTCTTATACTATTAAAAAAGGTAGAGACGCAATTAAAAGACATAATTTTAAGAGTATGCAAAGATGGCACTTTTTCCCATTAATTCTCAGACTGCCTTCTGGAATCTTGACTTTCTTAGTACTTCAACTGGGAACAAAAGCTGCACAATCTTTGATAGCTTTATTACCAACAAAGATAATGACTTCTTTTTCAGTCGCTGCCGGTTTGCTTCCTGCGGTTGGTTTTGCAATGCTAATACAAATGATGATGGATAAAAAAGTTGCTCCTTACTTCTTTATTGGCTTCATTCTTAGTTCGTATTTAAAGATGCCAGTAATTGGGGTCTCAGTACTTGCTTTACTCATTACACTTTTAATAACTCAAAAAAATAATAAAGCAAAGAATAATTAACAGTAAATTGAGGTGATTTTGATGGCTAAAAAGAAATTATCGGTAAAGGATTTAAATAGGGTATTCTGGCGCTCTTTTGCATTGCAAGGTTCAGAATCTTATACGGATATGCAGGGAATGGGCTATACCTTTTCAATTTTGCCAGCTCTTAAAAAGATTTATACTGGCAACGATGATAAGCTCTATGAATCTGCTTTACGCAATACAGCACTTTTTAATACGACTCCACACATAGCTACATTTATTATGGGAATGTCATTAGCATTGGAAGAAGAAAACTCCGTTGATCCGGATTTTAACGTTGAAGCAATTTCTTCTTTAAAAGCCGCATTAATGGGGCCTGTCGCTGGTATTGGTGATACTTTATATTGGGGAACATTTAGAGTAATTGCTGCAGGAATTGGTCTTTCTCTTGCTACTCAAGGTAATATTTTAGGACCAATTCTCTACTTTTTAATCTATACAACTTTACATTTTATTGGCCGCTATGGTGGAATAAGGTTAGGCTATAGCATGGGAGCCAAGGCAATGGAAAAAGCTTATGAAGGAAATTATCTTGAAAAATTTACATTAGCCGCTTCTATTGTTGGTTTAATGTCCATTGGCTCCATGACCTCTTCATTAGTTAACTTTAAGATCTCTGCAATTTTTAAAACTGCTGGTGGCACAATTAATGTTCAAAACATTCTTAATGATATCTTTCCCGGATTACTGCCTCTTGGATTGACATTTTTAATGTATTACTTGTTAAAGAAAAAGGTTAAGGTAATCTGGTTAATATTAGGAATTTTCGTCCTGGCTATTGCAGGAGTTTATCTAAATATCCTAAAGTAAAGAATTATTACTAATTAAAAATGTGCAAAACGCATTATTTGCTGTTTTACACATTTTTTCTTTGTTCAACTGAAAATCACTAAACGAGTCTTATATATGATAAAATTAATATTTACTATATTAGTTTATCTTTAAAAAAGAGTTTTAAAATAGGCAAGAGTTAGTTATCTTGCTATGAGACATTATTGAAGTATACACTTAAACATATAAGAAATTTTGCTAAAATTAAATAAATTAGTTAGTTTATTTGAACTAACAGTTTTGTGAATAGCTATGCTTGTTATATAATTCTACAAGTTAAAAAGCTGGAATCAGGTTCCAAAATTTATACTCACATTGGGTGTGGTTATTAATGATATATAAACAAATTAAAGAAAAGATTTTCAATCAATACATTAAAGTGGCAGACAAAACCGGTTTAATTCCTCCTGAAAGAAGTTTATCAGAAAAATACGAAGTAAGCCGTCCAACAATTAGAAAAGCCCTAACATCTTTAGAACAAGATGGTCTGATAACTAAAGACTATGGTAGAGGCTATATAATTAATCAAGCTGTATCTGGTCAAGATAAATATGTAGACCATGAACTAAGCACATTTATTGGTTTTTTTGAAGATACCGAACATCAACAAAAACCAACTTCTTCAAAGGTTTTACAGCAATCAGTAGAATATGCAGATGAAAATATCGCTAAAAAACTAAATCTTGAAAAAGGCGATCCTATTTTTGTTCTGTCAAGAATACGTTATATAAAAGAAACACCAATGTGTGTTGCCAGATCTTACATACCATTGAAATTTGATGGCAACTTAATAAATCAGGATTTTAGTAAAAAATCTTTATTTACTACTCTAAAAAATAATGGTCTTCAATTAAATAAAGCTAAGCGCACAATCGAAGTCGTTAGGGAAGAATCACCCGACTATCTTTATCTAAAGATAGACAAAAGTGAACCTATTTTAAAATTTACCAGTATAGGCTATACCAAAAAAGGCATACCCTTTGAATACGAGGAGTCAAGGTATCCAGCCTACAAAGTCAAATTTGAAAGTACTGTTTGCTAGAGTTTATAATCACAGAAAAAATGTTCTTAAACTTATTGTGTTTAAGAACTTTTTTATTAGATTATTCTCTCAATACACGTTTTGCCAAAGCAAAATCACCGACTGTGGCAGAACCATTATTACTTATTTCCGGCATAGTGATGTATTGCTCCAATGGTGGCACGTGGACATAATTATTCAATAATGTCGCAAAATCACGCCGCACTTTTTCTAAAAATTTTTCACTAGTAACACCACCGCCAAAAACAATTTTGTCAGGTCGTAAAATTAAGGTGACTTGCAAGGCAGCCTGAGCTACATAGTAACTCATAATATCCCAAACTGGATCTGTAAGAGGCACATCTTTACCGGCTTTATTAAGGCGAGCTTCAAAAGTAGGACCTGAAACTAAACCTTCCAGACAATCTTTATGAAAAGGACAAATTCCGGCAAAATCCAAGTCATCTGGATGACGCTTAACTTTTACGTGACCCATTTCAGGGTGGCCTAAAGAGCCTACCAACTTACCATTAATAATAGCTCCGCCACCTACTCCAGTGCCGATTGTATAGTAAACAAGAGAGTCAACATCTTCATTTGACAACTGTGACATTACATATTCGCCAAAAGCCGAACCATTAACATCAGTAGTAAAAAATATTGGAACTTTAATTGTTTTAGTTAAGAAGCCTACAAAGTCAGTATTGTTCCATCCCTTTTTGGGTGTATCAGTGATAAAGCCATAATTAGGTGCTGTTTTCCGCACCTCAATCGGTCCAAAAGACGCAATTCCAATGGCATCTACTGCAAATTGCTTAAAGTAATCTACTGTCTTCTGTAAAGTTTCTTTCGGTGTCGTGGTAGGAAAAGTTGTTTGATCTTTAATTTGATAATTTTCATTGCCGACTGCACATACAAACTTGGTACCGCCAGCTTCTATTGAACCTAATAGCATTTTATAACTCCTTAATTGACCTTTCATTTTAATTACTTTTTTTATTATAACTCTCAATCAGAATCTAAAAAATTTTTTCTCAAATAAAAAAGTGCGCCTTCCTGCAACCCACCTTAAAACAATTATTTAACAAAAAAGCCCGAAGCAATCATACTTCAGGCTTTATATTTTACTTAAACTATATTATTTATCTTATCTATATTAAGTCTTTGAACAATTTTCAATCAGTAGTAGCGGTATTACCACATAATTCTATACTTGATCTATTCCTTTAATTAATCAGGATACTTTCCAATTAATAGCACTGGTATTTCTCCCATAGTCCCATACTTAACGAATTCTTTTAGTTCTTTGATAGATGTCAGTGCGATTTTCTTTTCGTGTCCTGTCAATTCATTAGCTAATAGTTCTGCAGTTGGCTTATTATTATCTCTAGCCGTCGTAACATCCAGCTCTGCCTGCACCAAAGGTTTCAGCTTTTCATCTTCTGTATTTTTGTTATATACACCAGTTAGATATGTAGTAGAACCCTTATATTTACCATCTTTTGAAACTAAATCAACAAACATGCCATTATGAATTGGCCTAACTTTTTTAACTTTAAAAAGTGCATTGTTCTTGACAATCTTTTTAATGACTTTAGTACTATAGGGTTTACCAGTAGACTTATATAAGGCTCCCTTTGTGGCATCAGTTAGTTTAAAAACATAACCTGCCTTAGCAAACTTTTTGGACAAAGTCTTTTTAGAATAGTGAAAGAGTTTTTCTGCGCTTGTAACAGTTTTTGCTCCAACATTGTTTACAGAAAAAACTGCTCCGACAGGAACGCTTAGCAAAGCCGCAGCTATGACAGTTTTTGAAAATTTATGAAAGTCCTTTTTCATTTTTATACCTCATTATTACAAAAGAAACAATAAAGTACTTTTTATAATTTTAAAATATAAACAAACAGGCTAATCATTATGATTAGCCCACTCAACTATTATTCAGTTACTATTAAATTATTTATTAGGTGCATCCTGGATTTTTACATCCGCACCAAGTAGCCGGAGTTTTTCTTGCACGCGATCATAACCACGGAGAATATTATCAGCATTGTCAATTACAGTCTCACCATCTGCCATCAAACCAGCTATCATTAAGCAGGCTCCTGCACGAATTTCACCAGCTGAAACCTTCGTGCCATGAAGTTTAGCAGTTGGATGAATCAAAATAATATTATCTTCCACTTTAATGTCTGCACCCATTTTACGCAACTGCTCAATGTGACCGATTCTTTTAGGATAAATCTGGTCAATAATCACGCCTTCACCGGACTGGGCAGAAAGCAGAAGCGGAGTCACCGGCTGCTGCAAATCTGTCGCAAATCCTGGATAAGAAGACGTGCGAATTTGTGTCATTTTTAAATCGCCAGCAGGATAAACATAAAGGGAATCTTCAGTTGCATCAATTACTACACCCATTTCTTCTACCTTGGCTAAATAAGAATCAAGGTGCTCCTCAATAATATTATGAATAAAGATGCCATTGCCAATGCAACCGGCAAGGGAAATATAAGTGCCCGCTTCAATTCGATCAGGAATTATTGTATGAGGGGTTTTAGCTTGCAGCTGCTTAACTCCTTCAATTCTAATCGAATCCGTTCCGGCACCCCTGATAATTGCTCCCATATTATTTAAAAACGTAGCCAAGTCAATTATTTCAGGTTCTTTGGCAGCATTATCAATAATAGTTTGTCCTTTAGCGGTTACTGATGCCATAATTATATTCATTGTTGCACCTACAGAAGGCATTGCTAAATGAATAGTAGCACCATGGAGCCCTTCTGCAGGAGAAGTAATTTTTATTTGATCATTCTCATTTTTTACACATGCGCCTAAGGCTTCAAACCCCTTAATATGTTGATCTATGGGGCGGGGACCAATATCATCTCCACCAGGGAAGCCCACAACAGCCTTACCAAAACGGCCAAGAAGAGCACCCATAAAATAATAAGATGCACGCAAACTCTTGATTTTACCACTTGGCAATGGGCTCATCTTAATGTGTTCTGGATTGATACGCAATGTTGTATTGTGAAAATCACTCACAACATCCATTTCACTGAGCAGATCCATTAAGTTGTCAACATCTGCAATCTTTGGAACACCTTCCAAAGTTACCGGTGTACGCGACAATATAGATGCTGGAATTAATGCGACCGTCGAATTCTTGGCACCACCAATCCAGACATCACCTTGCAGGGGCTTTCCACCATGAATTATCATTTGCTTCATTGGCGAAAAAATCCTTTTCTATTTCGTTTAGTCATAATAATGTTATAGGAATTTAACAGAAAAAACAAGAGAAGACCTTTGCCTTCCCTCACCCAAAAATCTGGTTTTTGTATTATTCAACTTTGCCAATTAAAGCTTTTCTTCAGGAAGACCACATGCAGCACCAATAAATGCTTTATACAGTCCTTCCGGCCTTTGCGGTCTACTCAAAAATTCAGGATGATATTGTGCAGCAATGAAGAATTTATTTTTAGTTAATTCAATAATTTCAACTAAGTGGTTATCTGGTGATACTCCGGCAAAAGTCATTCCTGCTTTTTCAAATGCTTCACGATATTCATTATTGAACTCGTAACGGTGACGGTGACGCTCCTGAATGACATCTTGATTATCATACGCAGCAGCTGTCTTTGTTCCCTTCTTCAAGGTTGCTGGGTAAAGACCTAAACGCAAGGTTCCGCCAATATTTTCTTCGTCACGCTTATCAGCCATAATGTCAATTACATTATGCTTAGTCTTAGGATCTGCTTCGGTGGTATTAGCATCCTTATATCCTAAAACGTCACGCGCAAATTCGACAGTCGCCATTTGCATCCCCAGGCAAACTCCTAAAAACGGAATATCATTTTCACGGGCATACTTAATTGCTGTAATCATTCCCTCAAAACCGCGTGAGCCAAAGCCACCAGGAACGATTAAACCATCGGAACCTTCCATAAAGTCGGCAATATTATCTTCAGTCACATCTTCTGCCTGCACTTTATTAATTTTGACATCAGTATTGTAGGCGTAACCAGCATGTTTTAACGCATCAGTAACAGAAATGTATGCATCCTCAAGTTCAACATACTTACCAACAAGAGTAATTGTGGTAGTGTGTTGCAAATTCTTAACCCGTTCATCAAGCCTTTGCCATTCAGCCATATCAGCTTCATCCTTAGGACTCTTGATATGGAGAAAATCACAGACTTTTTGATCCATTCCCTGTTTTTGAAAAGCTAACGGCAAGTCAAAAAGCGATGGTGCGTTAATTGATTCAATAATACGGTCAACAGGCACATCAGTAAAGTTGGAAATTTTATCCTTATGCTCCTGATCAATTGGCATTTCAGCACGTAACACCAGCATATTAGGCTGAATACCAATGCTGCGCAGTTCAGCAACAGAATGTTGGGTTGGCTTAGTTTTCATTTCTTGTGCCGCATGTAAATAAGGTACTAACGTACAATGAATGTACATTACATTTTCTTCACCCACTTCACGGCGCATCTGTCTGATAGCTTCCATAAAAGGAGTAGATTCAATATCACCAACCGTACCGCCAATTTCTGAAATAACAACGTCTGAATCAGTAGTAAGACCTGCACGCATAATTTTTTGCTTAATCATGTCTGTGATATGGGGGATGACTTGAACAGTGGCACCGTGATAGTCCCCGCGCCGCTCTTTTTCCAGTACTTCTTTATAAATTTTACCGGTAGTAACATTTGAATATTTGCTGGTACGTACGTCAACAATTCTTTCATAGTGTCCTAAATCAAGGTCCGCCTCAGTACCATCATCAGTGACAAACACTTCCCCGTGTTGATAAGGATTCATTGTTCCGGGGTCAATGTTAATGTATGGATCAAACTTTTGCATTGTCACCTTTAAACCGCGGTTTTTTAATAATCGACCTAAGCTAGAAGCCGTAATTCCCTTACCCAGTGAAGAAACAACACCGCCAGTAACGAAGATATATTTTGTCATTAGCCCAAACTCCTTTGCAAAAAATAAGAATAATCAAAAAATAAAAAAGCTCCCTAACGGGAGCTTAAACGCACATAACGTGCCCAAATAAAATACTATCTATTTTAGGACGCAAAGTCAAGAAAATTATTCATCATCATCTTCGTCGTCATCATCGTTTAATTCTGATAACTGACCTTCAATACCATCTGGTAAGTCTTCGTCATCGTCATCATCAGTATTGACATAATCATCGTCATCATCAAAGTCATCAGGCTCATCATCAGCAGTGGCATCCAGATCCTCATCTTCAGGATCATCATTGTCATAATCAATGATATCGTCGCTGCCAGTAGCACTTGCCAAAAAGGCATTAACTTTCTTATGGTGAGTTCGAGTATCTTCTTCATCCTCATCTTCAGGGTGATTAACCTCTTCATCTACAGATTCATATGGGAACCATGAACGAAGAGCCCACACATTTTCACCCATTGAAATAAATTCACCATCGGTGTTCATGTCAGTATAGAATTGGGGCAAACGTTCCCTTATTTCTTCATCGCTCACACCTAAGTACTTTTGCACAGCGTTAACAATATCTGCAAAAGCCATTCTCTTATTGTTATCTTCCAAAATTGCGCGAGCAACTTCAATC
>NZ_CALYQV010000034.1 GCF_945290125.1 uncultured Lactobacillus sp.
TGGCTAGCTCAGCTGGCAGAGCAACGGACTCTTAATCCGTGGGTCCAGGGTTCGAACCCCTGGCCACCCATTGATTATTAAAGACGGTAATCACTTGATTGCTGTCTTTTTTGTTAAACCTTTACATAATATCAAATAGTTTTTATTTGTCAATTCTGATAATCTTGCTCTAATTTTGCAAAACATCATAAATTTTATAAAATATCAAAATCATCTCTTTGATGCCTAACCAAAATTTTGGGGTCAGTCAAAGGCTAAGTAGAATTCTTCATACTTTTTTATACAAAAGCCTTGTCAAAAAGCAAATTAATTGTTATCATAATTAACTGTCAACAGAAATGATAATGGGTGGCTAGCTCAGTTGGCAGAGCAACGGACTCTTAATCCGTGGGTCCAGGGTTCGAGCCCCTGGCCACCCACCATAATAAAAATAGCACTGCAAGTAGTCGGTGCTTTTTTTTATTGCCTTTTTTAATTAATTAAATTTTAGGTGACGTTCCGGTCACCTTTTTTCATTTTATAATCTGCAATATCTGTCAAAATTGCCTCTGCCGATTCCTTGATCGAGCCTTATGCCAGTTTACGCTCTTTTCCGCCAAGTGTATCCTCTTCAAGCCACCATTTTTGAAGAGTTGCGAGTGGAAAAGGACTGCTCTTTTTATCATTATTTTTTACTGTTTGTGCAAAAGAAATATCTAAATAATAAACAAAAGCTCCTGCACCGAATTCATGAATTATTTTAGTTAAAGTTGGGCCATAAATCTTTTTGGGCAATATCCCTTCTAATATAATTATGGGATAATACTGTATGCCCCACATTACCAGTGAGTCTATTAGACTGGCAGTTGGTGCTGCTACTCTTTCCTTAACATGTAAAAGATCAAGGCGCAATACATTTCATGCAAAAGTAAACATCTTTGGTAACCAAACTGCTTTTGCAAATAATTAGCTAAAACGGTTTTACCACTGCCTGAATTCCCTCTGATTAAAATAAAAATTGGAGCCATGAAATAATTTTCCTTTCAATGTAAGAACATCTAGAGCTAGCATTACTATTTAGACTATATTATTAACCTTTTACAATTTTAATATTAGAATAATACATATAAAATATAATTAATAATTAAATCATAAAAACAGGTAACATCTATGAAGAAAAAATGGTTAATTGGATTAGGCAGTATTCTAGGTGTGCTGCTGCTTGCAACCACGTTATGCCATACTTTTAAAAAGACAAGCCCTCAGCCGAATGAAGAAGTCAGTTCCGCATACAAGAAAAAAACGCCTTTTGCAGCAGTGCCTACCATCTATTTGCATGGCTATGGTGCCGGAGCACGATCTACTGCAAGCATGATTGCATATGCTCAGCAGCATAATGGTGCTCACAAGGTCTTAACGGCCAGAATTTTTGCTAGCGGCAAAGTTGATTTACAAGGAAGTTGGCCACGCGCTACTAAACGACCACTTATTCAAGTGATTCTACAAGATAATAAAAACAGTAATTATTATACTACCCGCGAGTGGTTTTATAATTTGATTTTACTCTTAAAACAAAAATATCACATTAAACACTATAATACCGTTGCTCATTCCATGGGAAACATCATGACACTCGCCTACCAGCTAAAATATGGTAAAGACAAAAACTTGCCACGATTAAAAAAACAAGTCAATCTCGGTGCGCCCTTTAACGGCATCATTGGCATAGATGAGGAGCCCAATAATAATTACCTGCTCAAAAATGGGCGGCCAAAATATATGACTCCATCATACCATTACTTTTTAAAGCACCGTCATAATTTTCCCAATAATGTTTCTATATTAAATATTTTTGGTAATAAAGAAGACGGTACTAATTCAGATGATGATGTCAGTTGTGTTTCAGCACAATCTTTGCGTTACCTGCTAAGAGGCAAGGGCAAGTATCATGAAATTGAAATTAAGGGTGCAAATGGTCAGCATAGCAAATTACATGAAAATCACAAAGTTGATCAGATCATTGGGCAATTTTTGTGGTCAAAATAATTTTTGATTTTAAGTTATTTTAATATTTTTATCATAATTTTAGCGTATAATAAAATAAAAAGTACGTTTTTAGTAATAGGAGAAAAATGATGAATCCACTATTTGAAACTTTCATCTCAAAGTTAGCCCTTAATTTATCAACTTTGTCTACCGCGGAGCAAAAATATACATTAGATTTTTACCGTGATTTTCTACTTGATGGCGACTTTCAAACAAAAGAAGAAATTATTAGAGAATTAGGAACTCCAGACAGCTTGGCCCAACAGATTAAACATGACTATGTTAAGTTTTTAACAGCAGCCACATCTTCCGCTAATGCTCCCCATGCCAGTGATAATTATTTTAACGGTTTGCGCGTTAAAAGATATCCGCGCAGGGAGCGTACTATTGCTCTTGGAGACTTTAGTGAAGTAAAACTGGAAGTATTGGACACCGATGTAGTGCTTCGTCAAGGTAAGCAATTTCAAGTAGTAGTGGCAGATTATAGTAGTCGGCCAATACAAATAGATTTAGTTAAGCAGACATTAGTAGTTAAAGAGTTTCCCACTGAACAAAAAACTCATGTGCTTATGTTCAACAGGCTTACCAATGCCAGCCGTGTAGAAATTACCGTTCCTAATGTAGATTCGTTAACTGGAATTAGCGGACATAACCGCGATGGTGACATTATGTTACAAAATCTCAGTCTCAATAATATTGTACTTAACTTGCATGATGGCGACTTATACTTAAATAACGTTCAAGTCTCAGACCAACTAACCTTTTTTGGCAGAGATTCTGACTTCTTTGTCACCCAATCAAAAGTTGTTCAGTTATCAAGTAGAGTTCATGACGGAGATCTCAGTTTTAAACGCAGTATCCTTAAGCAAATAGTCGTCAAAACAGGTGATGGCGATGTAGAAATTAACCAATGTCACGCTAACCTCAACCTAGAAGCAAGAGACGGAGATATTAAGATTGAGCGCAGTCAGCTTACTAGCAAAAACATTGTTAAAACTGCAGATGGTGATTTGAGGTTAAGCCATCTTGCTCACGAGATCAGCGTACAATTAAAAACAAGTGATGGAGACATCATTTATCACCATTCCAATATTGGCAACAGCTTTAATAGCCAAAATGCACAAAGTGATTCTCTAAAAGCAGTTTCAAGAGACGGAGATATTATCATTAGCTAGAAATACATAAATTAAAAAGATACTACCTAATCAATTTACTATCACATATATTTCTATATTTCACTTATTAACATGAAAAAGGTTCGACCTGTTTCTCCACCTATATGTGGGGTAACCCACTTTGATCATTAATTTAAATTCTAGCCAGTATTATGGCTGGCCCAAAACCTGATAACTTGAGCTTATTAGGTTTTTTCTGTTTTCTTCAAGATATAAAGCTTCCTCTAAAAAGTTGCACTACTACAACATTTTAAAATCGAATAACCTCATCCGCTTTAGCTATTAAGTCATCATCATATGTGTGCGTTACATATAATAATGTAACAGGTAAACTTAAAAGCTTACTTTCTATTTTTTGCAAAGTTATTTTATCTATTCCAGAAGAGAATTCATCCAAAATTAACACACTTTTTTCCCGAAGTATTAGTCTTGCCAATTCAATTCTCTTAGCTTCTCCTCCTGAAACTTTTGTATCTGAATTTCCAAGATTCATATTCAAAGATTTGGCGTTAGCCCATTTAGTTAATTCTACGAACTTTAATACTTTAATTATAGTTTCATCCGGATAATTTTTATATAAAGTTAAATTATTACGCAATGTAGTCGCAAAAACGTGACCATCTTGTGGTAAGTAACTGATATTTTGATAAATTTGGTTATCAGTAAGTTGAGTTATATTTATTCCATTTAAGAAAATCTCTCCCTGGTAGTCATCTAATTGTTTGGTTATAAGTTTGATAAAAGTAGACTTACCACTACCGCTTTTACCAACAATCAAATATTTTTTCCCAGCTGTAATTTTAAGACTCAGTGAATCAATAATATTTTTTTCTTTAAAAGAAACACTTACATCCTTTAATTCGATACTAGAAAAGGGCGCAATGGCTTTATCGTTTTCAAAGGTAATGGTTTCTTCGTCAGTTTCCTTTTCTATAGAGTCAAATACCTTTTTCCCGCCGATCCATTGGGAAAATAGATCAGAAAAACTGTAAATAGGAAAAGAAATATTCGTAACTAATTGAGTAAATGCCACAATTTGGCCTATTGATAAATTATTCTTCATAATAAAGAATGTACCAATTAGCCATGTACCAAAATACAAAAAATCAGAAAAAGTTTTATTGAGAACTGTAACTGTATTCTCTGTTTTTAGTCCTTCTTTTTCACTATGTAATAATTTTTTATTGATCTTGTTTTCTTCTGCAACTACTGCAGATTCAGAACGATTTACCTTCCAGTCTGTTAAACCAGAAAATAAGTCGTTCGTTTTATTAACATAGTCATTAGTTGCAGCAATTGTGCTACTTTTTTTAATTGTAATTTTTTCTTGAAAATTATTGGTATCAGAATATTTGGAATACTTAAAATAATAGCAAATACTGCCATCACTGGGTTTATTATCCAGGAGAGCAAACTGGCAGCCAAAAATTGTAGTAGTAAATATAATCCCCAAAAAAAGGTATAAAAATAATTTTGCCCTAAATTATCCATTTGGCTAGTTAACAGTGAAATGTATTGCCCAGATTCATTTGAATTAAGTGTTAGCAATCTTTGTTTGGACAAGCGTTCAAAAACTACATTACGATAGACCGACACAGCTTCTCTTGCCAGATATTGTGAATTTAGCTGCTGCAAATAGTATGCCAGAGACTGAGCCAAAATAAATAACAATACATTGATAACCAATGACACATATTTATTTAAGCCCTTGCTTGAAGCCACGTCCATAATGGACTTTAATACCAGCGAATTTGAAACCATTAATAGCGCCAAAATAATGGTTAAAATAAGGTAAACTATTACTCTTTTAGGATCTTTTTTAAAAATATATTTCATTTACAACCCTCTAATATAAATTTATTGGTAGTAGAAATATTCGCATAAGGTGAGCTTAAACCCTTTTGTACTCCCTTATTATTTTTTATAAGGAGCGTGTTTAAGCCCAAATTTTTCAAAAAGCGACATTTCGAAGTATTTGTTCTTAGAACTTTATTTAAGTTTTTTATTAATTCATCATGCAATCCTGGTTTTAAAAATTCTCAATAACTATTAAATAATATTTAAAATTAAGTTTTATAATATTGCAATCTTTTTATTATAATTTTTATAAACAAAAGCTGTATTAAATTAATAACCGCCAAAGTATGCCAGCACAGAGACGGTTATTTTTTGTCCTAACATTTTGAGAAAAGTCGATTGTTAATTTTTCGGTATATTTATAAAAAAGTTATGGCTTGGTACTTGCTAATTTCTGTGGCCTAAATTAAAATATTATATAACATATAATATTAGGGGAGGCAAAGCATGGCAATCCAAATACCAACTCGTTTGCTAGATGGTGCGGTTTTAGCTT
Organism: uncultured Lactobacillus sp.; assembly: GCF_945290125.1. Taxonomy (GTDB): domain Bacteria; phylum Bacillota; class Bacilli; order Lactobacillales; family Lactobacillaceae; genus Lactobacillus; species Lactobacillus rizhaonensis. Next base: position 5,554 of record NZ_CALYQV010000034.1, read on the forward strand.
TTCTAAAACAAGATGATCTGTATGGCTACGCTTTGACACAAAATGTGCAAAAGATTTTTTCTATCTCCGAGTCAACTATCTATCCTGTTTTACGAAGACTGAAAAAGGATAACTGCTTAACAACTTACGATGAACCTTATCAGGGGCGAAACCGACGCTATTACCACATTACTGCTGAAGGAATAACGATGCTAAACTCAATTCAAGATGAATGGCTAGATTTTAGTGCAAGAGTTAATCAAGTATTAGGAGGACAAAATGACCAAAGTAATTGATGATTATATTGCCGAACTTGAACAAAACTTAGTCGATTTGCCTGCAAAAGACCGTGAAGATGTCGTTGAATTTTACCGTGAATTTTTATTAGATGGCGACTTCGTCAGACGTTCTACAATTGAGGCAGAATTAGGAACCCCTAAGCAGCTGGCAATCAATATTCTAGCTGATTATTCAACTAAAGATGACTCAGCACCCGCTAAAACAGATACTCCACGATCAAATTTAAAGGCCAGCTGGTATATATTATTGGGTATTTGTGCTGCACCAATCGGCATCCCGCTTATTTTGGTAATTTTATTCGGAATCTTCTTTCTACTGGCTATTTTCTTTGGCTTATTTTTTGCTTTAATAAGATTTTTATTTAACTTTTTTGTTGGTGGCGGTTTAAACTTTCTGAAGTCGCTATCTCTCCTATTCACCAGTGATTGGCCAACAGGCTGCGTCTATTTAGGTAAATCGTTAATTTGTATCGGCGTTATCCTGCTGTTACTCCCGTTTATTGTTAAACTAGGCCAAATTTTAATTGCCAAGTGTACCCAAATTATTAGAAACTTAGGTAAAAACCTGCTTAAGAAAAATTACTTTCAGACGAGTTCTGAAAAAAATACCAATGAGGATAAATAAAAATGAAAAAGTTTTATAAAATCTGTGGTCTAATCTTTGGACTGATACTACTTATTGGTCTCATTCTACTAGTCGTATTCAGATTAAATGATAATCCGTCACATGATTATAATGGTAAACACGCTCATTATAATGAAAGCAAGACTTTTTACGTGAAAAAGTTCGACAGTATTAAGTTAGCCTGTTACAGACCCGATATCAGAATTTCACTTAAGGATATTAACAAGTTTAAAGTGGTGGTTAGAGGTGGTCACGGAGCAGACATCAAAAAAATAAAAACCAATGTCGCTAACAATCAGCTCACTATTTCGGATCAGCCAGAACATCATTATAACGATGGTTATTATGCAGTCGACATTTATATTCCTGCTAAAAACGCAGTGAAAAAGATAACTGGTTTTTGTGAAGAAGGCGATTTTTATATCAACAGTTTAAATGTTCCCCACATCAATTTGACAATAGAAGATGGCGACGTTTTGCTTAATAAGCTTACTGCGAAAAACCTTGACCTAAATTCAAATGACGGTGACCTCAAAGTAAACCAGTCAACTTTTTCACGTAGTTCACTAAAACTAAATGACGGCGATGTTAAAATTAGCGACTCTCAAATACTAAATAACAGTTCAGTTATATTGAATGACGGCGACTTTTCAATGTCAAACGCCCCTAAAATCAACTATGTATTGACAAACCACTCGGATGATAAAATCATGTTTAAAGGTTCTTACCATTCTAACCATTTTGCAAAAAAAGTTAAAAATAAACCCGTACTAAAGGTTACCAGCATGGATGGCGATATTCTAATTAATTAGTGGGTAAATAAATTTTACTTAGATGTGTTAATAGCACCCATTTAAAGCTTAAAGACTTAGCCAAAACAAGGAGGATAACAATGAAAAAATTTTACCAAATTAGCGGCTTGATCGTCATTATTGGCATCATTTTATTTATTTTTGGCCATGCCAAAGGTGGCAATGAAGATATTAATAATATTCATTCGGGTCAGACGACTAATATTGGCAATTTCTTTAATCATTATCAAAGAAGTAGAAAATCCCACCACGTAGTAGCCAAAAAACGTACTTTTAATGTAGATAAGTTTTCTAAGATTAATATTGACGCCGAAGAGCCCAATATCCAAATCACTAAGGGAAACGACTTTCAAGTTACTATCAGCGGTCCTAATGTCAAAAAGATTAATGCTAAAGTTGAAGACGGCCAGCTGACCATATCTGACAATAATGCTTATGAGGACGGGACTTATCAGGTAAATGTTACCGTTCCGGCAGATGACTCTATCACAGAAATATCAGGATCATGTTCTGAAGGTAATATTCATTTAACTAACTTAACTGTTTCTGACCTCAACTTACAGCTTGAAGATGGTAATGTCAGTGCTGAAAACGTGAAAGCTCGCAAAGCTAATTTTGACCTGGTCGACGGTGATTTAAAAGTTAATAATTCAATTTTAACGAATAGTACTTTAAACTTTAATGAAGGTGATTTAACTATTACAAATAGTCAATTTAAAATTAAGGCAACTTTGGGTGATGGTGACGTAAGAGTCAATGATTCCAAATTATTGGCTGACAGCTCCTTTAATTTAAGTGAAGGAGATTTCCAAATGAGCAGACCTCCTAAGATCAGTTACCAGTTGACAACTTCTTCAGAGGATGAACTTATATTGCATGGTAATAACTATCACAAACATTTTGCTAAAAAATTAAGGGGTGCGCCTCTACTCAAAGTTTCTTGTGGTGACGGTGATATTCTCATAAATTAACTTCCACACAATTTGCAGCTGATTAACCTCATAAAGCAAAAAGACTGGGATTGATTCTTAAAATTTATCCCAGTCTTTTTAATTGGTTATTTTAGTTGAATAAATCTAATACTTTATTTTTTTATTGCTTCACTTAAACTCGCATGATATTATAAGATAAAGCAAAAATTAAATTAGTGTTAAAAAGATAAGGGACAGATTAATCATGAAAATACATATTGGCGGAGACTTTGATCAAGAATTTGAAACTCATGATGAAAAAGTAGAATCACAAGAAATTGATTTAGAAAATTTTAGCAACATAGATGTTGAAATAGCCGCTTCTGGTGTTTCTGTTCAAGTAGGCCCTGATTTTCATATATCAACTTATGACATTAATCCTGATCGGATAAAAATTCGTGTGGTAGAGAAAACCCTTTTTATTCGTGCACGAAAGCCTCATTTTAACAAAAAAGTTTATATTCGCAAAATTAAACCTAAAATAACTATTACCATACCTCAAGCTGCAGAGCTCAATGAAGTCCAGATAATTGACTTTGCTGGCAACATTGACCTAGCTGGATTTAATATGCAGAAACTTGATGTCAGAGCAAATGCTGGTTCCTTAAAATCACAAGACATTACGATCCAAAATAAAGCCGAAATGGTGCTAGACGCTGGTAGTTTATACATCAATCACTGTAAGATGAATTCTAATGCAAATCTAGCTGCTGGATCTGTCAAGATCAAAGGTTTACAAGGAAAAAACCACTTTCAACTGGCTGCCGGATCACTAAAAACTTTAGACGACAGAGATGATCAGACTGATTATGATTTATCTACTACTTTAGGCTCAATTTATTTCCACGGCAGTAGAATGGATAAGCATTTTTACAAGCATGAAGGTAGTGCCAATCAATTAACTGCTATCAGCTCGGTTGGCTCAATCAAAATTCAATAAATAAGCAGGTCTCCTAAGATCAGTTACTAGCTTTCAACCGGCTTCGCATGATGATCTTGACTTTCATGGCAATAATCATCGCAAACACTTTTCTAAAAAATTAAAGGGTTCACCTTTGCTTAAAATTACAAGTGGGTACGGCGATATAGTTATTAATTAAAAATTCCAAAAGTTTTGAGTTGGAAGCTTTTGTCACATTAAAATAAATATAAGAATAAAAATGCGTTATTTTTATTCCTATATTGACTAAATCAAGTTGCGGTGCTAATATTTACCAAATATAATATTAAGCCTAGATTAAAGAAAGAAAATTACAATGAAAATTAATTTTAATGGTTCACTTGACTTTCAAAATAAGCCAGATCCTGAACCACATGAAATTGACCTATCCTCATTTACCAACATCATAATAGATCTTTATGCCTTTAGCATTGATATTCATTCTGGAACAAATTATCATGTAACAATTTGTGGTAATGACAAAGACTATGTAACTGCTGAAGTTAAAGAACAAACTTTATTTATTCGTGAAAAAGGACATAATTCTCATAGTTTTACTTTCAATTATTCTTTCAAAATAAATAAAATAATAGTTACTATTCCAGAGGGTGCACCGCTTAACACACTGCAAGCAAATGAACATGCTGGAAGTGTCTTTTTATCTGACCTTAATATGCAACACTTTAAATTGAAAAATGAAGCCGGTTCAACAAAATTGCTCAACGTCACAATAACTGAAGATGCAAAGCTTAATCTAGAAACAGGCAGTTTGTCAATCAGCAACTGCAATATAAACCTAAAAGCAAAACTTTCTGCTGGTTCGGTTAAAATTGATAATTTACAAGGAAAAAGTCAATTCATACTCTCTAGCGGATCATTTAAAATGATTGACGACAATAATACTAATATTGGTTATGATTTATCTGCTGATGTCGGGACAATATATTTTCACGGTAATAGAGAAGGCCGGAGCTTTTATTGCCCAGGTGACGATCAAAACCAAGTAACTGTTCAGTGTGGAGCGGGCTCAATCAAAATTGTATAAAATTAGCGCTGAACATCAATTATAAATGAGTTAATATCTCCCCGATAATTGGCAATCGAATATTCAATTGGCCGTTCATCCCTTGTCAGTCCTTGAGTGTGAAAGTAGAACACCGGCTTATTTACTGCTATATTTAATAAATTAGCGGTAGTTTCGTCAGCTTCTATTACTTCCAACCTCCTAACTACCCGAGTAACTTTTAAATGGTATTTTTCAAGAGTACTATATAAAGATACCTGAGCAAAATTATAATTAATCAACTCAGGTATCCTCTGTTTAGGCACATAAGTTGTAACTAAAACAATCGGTTGATCATTAGCATAGCGCAGCCGCACTAATTTAAAAACCGGTGCTTTCTCAGGCAGCTGTAAATTTTTGCTTACTTCGGGTGTCGCTTTTTCTTCATCAAAGTAAAGCAAATTAGTTTTAGGATAGATACCCTTAGCGCTCATTTCTGCACTATAGCTTTCAATCAAATGGGTAAATTCTTGCTCAATCTTAACCTTTTTAACTAGTGTCCCTCGCTTACGCTTTCGCTCCAGATAATCTTGATTAACTAACAATGAAATTGCTTGCCGCATTGTTGGCCTGCTCACTTGATATTTATCCGCTAATGCAGTTTCCGGTGGAATAATTGTATTTTGCGGGTAAAAACCAGTTTGAATTTTATTCAAAAGATCATTGGCAATTATTTGGTATTTAGGGAGTTCTTTTTCTGCCAATTTATTCCATCACTTTCACATTACTAATTATGTCATTATAAAAATAATATACCATGCAAAAAGCCAGTGTAAAGAGTTAGCTGTTACTTTTTTTACACTGACTTTTTATTTAAATTTCAATTGCGTTGATACCATCTTTTTCAAATCGTTGTTTAAGAGTTTCAATAATCTTTACGCCTGAACTGGTACCTATACGTTCTGCCCCAGCTGCAATCATTGCCAGGAAATCATCAGTATTACGTATTCCTCCCGCTGCTTTGACTTTGACATCAGGACCAACATTTTCTTTCATTAGCTTAACATCTTCTACTTTTGCGCCAGCAGTGCCAAAACCAGTTGAAGTCTTGACAAAATCCGGTTTCACCTTTTTAGCAATCAAAGCCAGCTGCTTAATTTCAGCTTTAGTCAAGTAGCAGGTTTCAAAAATGACCTTACATGGTACATGATGGTCACGGCAAAGTTTAACCATTTGAGACATTTCATCTTCGATATAAGACCAATTATGAGCTCGTACTTGCGTTAAATTAACAACATAATCAATCTCATTAGCACCATTTTGTAATGCATCTTTAGTTTCTGCTAATTTACAAGTTATTGTAGTTTGTCCCAAAGGAAAACTGATCGCAGCACCAGTATCAATATCCGTCCCCTTTAATTGCTGGGCACAAAATTCAGATTGAACTTCATTAATTGCTACCATCTTAAAATGATATTTTTTAGCTTCATCACAAAGCTTTTTCATGTCTTCTTCAGTCGCATCCGCATGTAAGTTAGTATGATCTATTAGTCGCGCAAAATCATCTATTGTATATTTCATTGTCATTCTTCTTTTTGTATTTACATAATATAAATTTAAGAGTAATAGCTCATCCTGCTAATTATATTATAATGCAATTAACAGAAAACAACATTAATAAATATGTATTTACAAATTTGCTGAATTAATAACTAGGAATAAGTGTAAAACATCTTTTCAAATTATTAGATTTATACCAATTAATTGAAGCATATCACTGCAGACAGTTAGTTAAAAAAAACTATCTAATAAATGTAGTTATTAGCTAACAATAACCCAATTTTTCTAAAAGCATGTTCTTAAACTGATCTCAATTTGCTTCGCAGCAAATTTTCAGATAATCTACTCATTTTATATAAATTAAAGTTAAATCCATCTTTACAAGTAAGTAATTACTTACGATAATATTTTTATATAAGTAATTACCTATCTATGAAGGAAATAAACGCTCCTAATAACCTTATAGAAATACATAACTAAGGTAAAAATTATGACAACTAACCTATATCGCACCCTTTTTAATATCATAAGATTCATGATAGAATTACTTAATGGCATTATCGAAAGAAGGGTTTCATGGGTAAGCAAAAATACTTTTATCATCATTTAACTGATGATTTGGTAGTTAGCCAGAGCCAGGATTATCATTTGCCAAATAACTATAATATATTTCCCCATTCTTTAGGTGGAAAAGTTTGGGCAAAAATTGTACGTCCATTAGGACATTTAATTAGTATAATCTATATTAAGTTGGTTTTAAGGGTAAAGATAGTTGGCAAAGATAAACTGCAAGCTGCGGCAAATCAGGGCTACTTTATCTATGGCAACCATACCCAAGCCTTTGGTGACGTGGTTTTGCCGCTTAGTATTATTCCGACCAAAAATTATTATGCTATTGGGGCACAGTCAAACTGGGGCATCCCTGTTTTAGGCAAATTCGTTTTGCCTTATTTTGGGCTTCCTGTGGGTCAGAACTTACAGCAATCTGGTAAACTAATTAAGGCAGTAGCTACTGTTATTAAGTCTAAAAAAGTAGTTGTCATCTATCCTGAAGCTCACGTTTGGCCTTACTACACCAAAATCAGGCCTTTTCCAGCAACCAGTATGCACTTTCCTGTTACACTTGGCGTCGCCAGTTTTACTATGACTACAACTTATACTAAACCCAAATGGGGTAAAAGGCCGAACATAATTGTATATATAGACGGTCCTTTTTACCCGGATTTACACATTGGTAAAAAGCAGGCACAAGAAAAATTGCACCAGGAAATTTATCACGCAATGCAAAAACGTGCCTTAAAAAGTAATTATGAATATTGCACGTACCAAAAAATAAATTAAGGAGTTCTCAATGAATATTCTTTTTTGCGGTGACCATAACGCCGAAGATGGCATTCTTATCGCTACCCTTTCATTATTGAAAAACAGTGGTGCCCAAGAACTCCATATATACATCCTAACAATGTATACTCAAAGTTATCATAAAAAATTTCAGCCTTTTAGTAAGCAAGCGGCTGATTACATCAAATCACTTTTAGTAAAGCAAAATCCCCAAAACACTTTAAAATTGATGGACTGCACTGGTTTATTTGTCAGAGAACCTCTCATAGCAAATATGAGTACTCATTTTACTCCCTATGCTATGCTCAGACTTTTTGCCGATGAAATACCACAACTGCCAAATAAAATATTATATCTTGATGCTGACGTGATTGTCAGACGCAGTTTAGTCAGTTTTTACCAGCAGGATCTAACTGGAACTGAATTTGTCGGTGTTCTTGATTATTGGGGTCGCTTCTTTTTTCACAACTTGCACGAACACAAAGTGCTTGATTACGTTAATTCCGGCGTTTTACTGCTTAATCTGCCTGAAATCAGGAAAACTAACTTATTTGCTCGCGTTCGGCACCTCTTACAAACCAGAACAGTTTTAATGCCGGATCAAACTGCACTTAACCGTTATGCGCGAGAAAAGAAAATTGCTCCCAGGCGTTATAATGAACAGTATAAATTGCAGCCAGATACTGTAATCCAACACTTTACTACGAGTTTTCGCTTTTGGCCTGTCTTTCATACCTTGACGGTTAAGCCGTGGGATGTTCAACGTGTACATAAAGTGCTAAAATTGCATGAATATGACGACATTTTGACTAATTATCTCAATGTCAAAAGCAATTTAATAAAAAAATAACGTTTGGAGAAAAATTACAACATGACAATTCCAGTTTTTTATGCTATCAGTGATGACTTTACAAAATATGCGGCAGTATCACTCAATTCTTTGGTTAAGAATGCCGCTGATGATAAAGATTATACAGTTTATTTTTTAAGTCAGGATCTAACTGCACAGCATAAACAGGATCTACAAGAAATAGGTACTAGCAATGTTCACGTTAAGTTTTTTAATATTAATGATGAAATAGTTGCTCCTATTCAAAATCGTACCGAAAACTTTTTGCGGGCTGACTTTTTCACCATGTCCATTTTTTACCGCTTATTTATTCCTGACCTGTTTCCACAATACGACAAGGCTATTTATATCGACAGCGACACAATCGTTAACGATGATATTGGCAAACTGTATGACACTGAGCTGGGGAACAATCTCTTTGCCGCTTGTACAGACTCATCCATTCAATATGTGACAAAAATGGTTAAGTATATTAAAGAAGTGTTAGTTCTTGATCCGAAAAAATATATCAATTCCGGAATGCTGGTTTTAAACTGCAAAGCCTTTCGCGACGAACACTTTATTGACCATTTTGTGGATCTGCTTAAAAAATATCATTTTGACTGTATCGCTCCTGATCAAGACTACTTAAATGAAATTGGCGACAAGAGAATTTTACATTTAGATCCCAAATGGGATGCAATGCCAAATGACAATACTGAGCCCCTTGCTAATCCCAGTTTAATTCACTACAATCTTTTCTTTAAACCTTGGCATTTTCAAAAGGTTCAATATGAAGACTATTTTTGGAATAGTGCCAAAGAAACTAAGTTTTACAATGATTTATTAGCTGAATTAAATAATTACACTGATAAACAGCGTGATGAAGACCGACATAAATTAGATCATATGTTGGCCAAAGAAGACAAGACCATTAATGACCCTCATAACTGGGCTAATGTAAAAAAACAAGGACCTGTTAGTTTATGATTATCGGTGACAATCGTGAACAAGTAATTCAAAATATTAAAGATGCTGTTGCTAATGAGGACTGGCATGCCAAAGTCGAGGTTGGTGATCCTGTATTATCTATTAAGGAGAGTAAAGAATTAGTCAACAATTTTTGGCATGAACAAAAAACTGTCAAGGGAAAAATAAACGATCGAATTGGTCACTTGCTTTTCAATACTTTGATGCATATTTTGACATCATCGACCACATTTACTGGACTTGAAAACCTGGCTGATTTACCTCAAGGCGGGGCAATTATTACTGCCAATCATTTTAATCAAATTGATTCTCTTCCTATTAAGCATTTAGCAAATAAAGCTCATCATTCATTGAAAATTGCCATTGAAGATACTAATTTGAAATTACCGGGAATCTTATGCTATTTAATGAACTATGTGGGCACTATTCCCTTAATAGAAACTCCTAGCTATGTCGGTAACGAGTTTCCTCGTCACCTTCATGATGCTTTAGAGCAAAACAACTGGGTTTTAATCTATCCTGAACAGGAAATGTGGTGGAATTACCGCAAACCACGCGAATTAAAACGGGGCGCGTACTATTTTGCTGCTAAGCAAAATGTCCCAGTCATTTCTACTTTTATTGAAATTCAAACAATCGATAAGCTAGAAAAAGATCATCCTAATTTTTATAAAACAAAATATGTAGTCCACGTTTTACCACCAATTTTTCCAGACGTTAAACTAAGTGCCAATGAAAATTCCAAGAAGATAATGGCATGTGATTATCAGCAAAAAGTTGCGGCTTATGAAAAGGCTTACCAGCGTAAGTTGGATCTGACTTTTACCCCTTGGGACATTGCTGGCTGGCGCTTTAATTATAAAAAAAGACTGTAATAAAAGTTAGACTTGTGAGTTTTTTGCGACTATAATTAAGCTGACAATAAGTAAGTGTATTTGGAAAGGGGATATTTCCAATGGAAAAATTTACAAAAGAGTCTTTAGCAAAATATGATGGCAAAAATGGCAATCCAGCCTATGTTGCTATTAAGGGTGTTGTTTATGATGTAACCGGCAATCCTCACTGGACTGATGGTCAGCACCATGGCAATCTAGCCGGCCGTGATTTAACAGTTGCTATAGGACAATCACCTCATGGTGAAAGTGTTCTAGGTAAACTGAAAAAGGTTGGTACCTACGAAGACTAATTAGATAAACAAAATAAGTAAAAGAAAGATTGTTAATGTAGTCTTTCTTTTTGTTATCTATCTGAAATTAATAAAAATTGTGATTTTTGGTTATAATGCTTTAAATTATTAGAAAACAAAAAATGAGCCTAACTTTCAAATTACGAAAATTAGGCTCATTTACATCTTACTATTTAAGTTTTAATATTATTCGGCCAATTTAGCTGCAGCTGCAATATTTTCTTGTGCAGGTAACGGAATTCTGCCTAAACCATCAAGTCCAACATTTAACAGATAATTGATTCCCAAGCTATTTAAGTGCTTGCGATACTGGTAAATTGTTGCAGGAGATTTCCAATTTTGATCGCGATACGAAAAGCCCCAAGAATCATTAATTGTACCAGCTGTCTCATATAAACCATAAGAAGATGGTTTAAATCCTTCAATTGAATTATAATCAACATTTTGCTGGTTTTCTTCTTTGTCACTTGGAATTTCATTATCACCAAGTGAAACATAATCATATTTACCGTTACCAAGACGGGAATTGATCAAACAGTTTGGCTGTAGTTTTTTAACCGTGTCGTATACTTCCTGACTCTGTGCTTCAGTCAAAGTCATTGGTACATCAAACCAAGCTGTAGCTATCTCACCGTAATTACTCATTATTTCCTTAATTTGGGGGATGATTTTGTCATTAAAACACTGAGCAAAGTTCTTGTTTTTCTGCGGAAAATCCCAGCTGTTATCCCAAGTAGTACCAGCTGATTCGATATCATTTGAAAGGTAGCCACCACCGTTAGGTTCATGCCAGTCTAAGTCTTGCGAATAATAAAGGCCAAATTTCAAACCTGCCTTTTGACAAGCCTCTGCTAATTCTCCGATTACATCCCTATGAAATGGTGTTGCGTCATAAACATTATAGGAATCTATTTGTGAGTGGTACATGGCAAAGCCATCATGGTGTTTAGTTGTAACGACTAGATATTTCATACCACAGCTTTTGGCAAAAGCTGCAATCTGATCAGCATCAAAATAAATCGGGTTAAAAGTCGTTGCAAGTTGGCGATACTTAACAATAGGTATTTGCAATTTAGATTGAATCCATTCGGCATAATAACTTGAAGATTTTCCTTCATATTCACCAGCAAGAAGAGAATATAATCCCCAATGAATCATCATGCCATATTTAGCATTTTTGAACCATTCAATATTATTTTTTTTAGTCATATACTTCTCCTAACATTGTATTTTTACAATTTCATAGCCGTCAATTCTGGGAACCGTAAAGCTAACTTTGGTATCATCTTGCTGAAAAGCAATTTCCTGATTTTGCCTTATAAGCTCGACTTTTTTAACTTTTCTGTTTCCTACTAAAACTGTAAATTTTTGATTTATCAACTGTGTCCGTTCATCAATAGTATATAAATTAACCGCATTTTTCTTTAGAGGATAATCTAATAGGTGTAACAAAAACTTGTTTTCATTTGATGAGTAATGTAACTGTGCTGACAGACTTGGCTTATCTTCTGGCTTAACAACATACCGATCTGGAAGTAATATGTTCAAAGCATCAGAGATAATTTCTTTCACCCACCGAGGAGCATAGTCACGATATATCTTGAAAACAGGGTGTGAAAAGTAAATGCAGTTTCCTTTTTGAGTAGCTGCTGGTACACCCTTTTTGCCTGTGGAAGGAGCATGTTTATGACCGTAATAATATTTACCTTCACGGTTAAAGTAGGGTTCACGTGTCTCTAAAATGACTTTTGAACTAATTGGTTCAACAGCCATTCCCTGCTCATACATAACATGTTCTTCTTGAGGTAAATTATGTCCTATTTGTGAATTAGGATAAATATAATCGCGATCCCAGAAAGAATGTCCTTCCATTAAATTACCAGTCAGAGGGTTCTCATCATAAGCTCCCTGATCCATTGACTGGTACGACAACAGCACCTTGCCACCATTTTTGACATAATTTTGTAGTTTAGCAAAACTTTCTGGGGTGGCTTTAATTTTGTCTGGCAGAATCAGCAATTTATATTGAGAAAAATCTGCTTCTAAATCTATGATATTAAATTGATATCCCAATTCATCAAGTACCCGGTTGGCTCCAATAAGGGATTCATCTAGAGTCATGCCGTTATCCCATATACTTTCCGGAGTAACTACGGCAATTTCGGCTAAAGGCTTCGTATTTTCAAGTTCTGGTTCTAATTGTTCTACAGTCTTATACACATGGCCAATTAATTCATAAGTGGCAGGAGATAATTGACCACTAGGATGTAATTGGTCACCGATTGAACAACCCGCACCAAAAGATAACATTTGGAAAACTTTATATTCCAAAGCTTCTTTATTTTTAAAGGATTGAAAATCACCCCATGATGTATGAAACTTTCCAGTCATACCGATAATATCTTTACCCAGTGTTCTAGCATATCTGTCTACTAGAGGGAAATTATCGTAGCCCCAGTTTCCACCAGGAAGACTCTCTATTTCAAGGTGTGAATAGTAACGCAGTGAAGTTTTAATATAAGTTCCAACATGAGAACCGTTATAAAAAATAGTAGCATTCTTAATCCGTTTATGAATTAAACTAGTCATTTCACGTTTAAATTCTTTTAGCATTAAATGACAATAACGCACACGTTCACTTTCAATTGTGTGGTCGATTCCTAGACGAGCCATTTCTTTTCTGCAATGTCTGCAGTCACATGGCACTAAGAAGAAAATATCAAAGAAGAAACCATCAATGTTCTCTGCTCCAATACTGTCTATCACATCGTTAACATGGTCGAACAAATAATGACGATAATTGCTATTTAAACATAAAACATCATTAAAATTAGGCTTTTCAATACCTAATATTAATTCTATTGCCTTCAGGATCCCGACAAAGCCATTCTGGGTGGTTTAACATGCAATATTCATCCCATTGACATGTAGAATAAATAGGAACTTTTATTCCTAACTCATGACAAGCTTTAATTTGTTCTTCAAGCAAGTTATGATTTACTAGTCCTGGATGAATCATTTCGGGATGGTTTTTAGAATTATACCAAAGATACCCATGATGATCCCGGGCAAAACAGGTTATGGAGTTGACATGAGCCTTTTTTAGCGTTTGGGCAAACTCATGACTGTCAAATTTTTCACCAACTTTAACATACGGACTAGTATGAAAATCTAAGTGAACAGTTCTTTTACGCATCTTTATTATCTTCTTTAGCTTTTTTAGCTAACATCAAATTTACAATCAAAAATACCACACCAAAAGCAATCCAAATAAGTGCTGAAATGGTCAGACCCATTTCAGGGCTATAATTATGGAATATAGATCCTAAAAATTGGAAGATAAATGGGGCAACCGTTCCACCGATATTTATTCCAAAGATAACTATGGATGTACTCAACGTCATTGAACCCTTTGGTGAACTAAGAGCAAACAATTCAGTCATATGAGGATTCATAATACCCCAGAAAAAGCCTGAAATCATAATGCAAGCGCCAATTAAGTAGGAATTGCGGGAAAATAGTGTAGCTCCTAATGCAAGGCCAGCAATTGTAGCACTAAATGCAGTGGTATTCTTCTGCCAGACATGATAAATGTATTTATAGAGAAGTCCGGAAACAATAGCTGCAATTGGCAGTAAACTTAAGATAAAGCTTCCAGTACTACTGTCACCAATATGATTATTAACAATATAGCTCGGAATTTTAAGACTAATCCCCATATAACTAATTTGCATAATGCCAAACAAAATTGCATAGCCAATTATTTGCCAGTTAGTAGTCTGCTTAATCTTTTGCTGATCGACATCTTCGCCAACAGTAACGCTATAATTATCAAAACGCTTAGGTATCCAGACCAAAGTCATTACGAAAGGAATAACAGCCAGAGCAAATACCCAGTAGGCAGAATGCCAACCAATTTTTATCAGATAACCAGCTAAAAAGAGTAAAACGGTACTGCCAATATTAATAAAAAGAGTTCCTATAACCTAAAAGCTCATTAGCTCTTTTTTCATCATAAATATCTGTGATATATGAAACACTTAACGGAGTAAGTAGAGAGATCCCCACTCCAACCATTATTCTGGAAAATAAAATCAACCAATAATTACCGGTAAATACCGGAATAACACCACAGATTGCAGTAATGCCTAATCCTATTAGTGCCAATAATTTTTTACCAGTAACTTTTTCAATAAAACCAGCAAGCAACGGAATAAAAATACCTGAGAAGCTTGGAATAGTGACAATCAACTCTACAGTAGAAGTTGGCATGTTAGCAAAATGTTTTTCCATTAAGGGAATAGTACCACTAATTGCTCCTGAAGTAGATAAAACCAGAGAAATACCCATGATCGCTATCATCAGTTTTTTACTCTGCTGAATAACACTTTTGTCATCCATAAAATTTCTCCTTACTTAAATAAGTAATTTTTTAAACCGGTTCATTTTTGTAATAAAATATAATGTTCTCTAAAGAAGAATACTATATATTACGAAAATGAACCCCAAATTGATGTATGCAATTAAAAATTTTAATAATTGAACCGGTTCAATTATACAATAATAATATTACTTTTATGAATTAATTGCAATCGCTTTCTTAAATGTTTTTATTTTTGACAGAATCTCGCCAAACAATTCTGGCTTTAAAATATTCTGTCTCGTATGCCAAGATACTGGGATTAGCAATTTTTTGCAAAATTATTTTTCCGATTTTTCGACCAATTTTCGTAACTGGTTGTGCTACAGCAGTTAGCTGTGGTTTTATTACTGTAGAAATGACATAGTCATCAAAGCCAATAAACGAAATATCATTAGGAATTCTAAGGTTCAATTCATTTATCGCTTGAATAGCTCCTATTGTCATATAATAATTTGTAGAATATAGTGCAGTTATTTGGTGATTATTTTTAAGTAAATCTAAAGTAGCATTATAGCTTGCATCTTTAAATGAACTTCCACTTGCTATTAATTCGTGATCAAAAATACCATATTTTTTCATTGCAGCAACATAGCCGCGTAATCTTTCAGAACCGACATACCCTTGTTGTCCTCCCGAAATAATTCCTATCTGCCTGTGACCTATTTCATAGAGAGATTCGACAGCTTCAACAGAGGCATGATAATTATCCAGCAGTACTGTATCGCATTCAAAACCAGATATAGGAGTATCAACAGCTACTACCGGAATTTTTTTCTTCCGAAATTCTTTTAATATGGGCACGGCTTGTTCAACATGAAAAAGAACGATGCCATCTATATTCCTTGAGTAAAGAAATTTAAGTTTTTCGTTTAGCAATTTTATATTGTTTTTATAATCGGTAATTATTAATTCATAATTATTTTTTTCCAATAGTTCCTCTAAAGAAGTGACTATGGATGCAGCAAAAATATCTGTTAGGGCGTTTACGACAACACCGATTGCATGACTTTTCTTTGTTTTTAAACCCTTTGCTAAATAATTTTGCTTGAAATCAAGCTTCTTAATCGCTGCAGCAATTTTTTCCATATTTGCTTTTTTTAGAGTATACCCATTCAAATAACGTGAAACAGTACCTAAAGACACACCTGCCTCTTTCGCAACATCACGAATTGTAGCCAACTGATGATCTCTCCTTACATTTTTTTAAAGTTTAATGATTTACAATAAAATAGTATTCTTTTGCTCTAAACATTTTATCATTTAAAGTTTGAATATGCTTTCAAATTACTTCTCTTGATAATTGTACTCTTGTACTGTCTCACAAAAAATAGACATTATAATATTACTTAGTTACATATAAAATAAAAAATCTTACTATATAAAGATAAAGCGTCTTGGTTATTTCAATTTTTACTATTCAAAATAAA
>NZ_CALYQV010000035.1 GCF_945290125.1 uncultured Lactobacillus sp.
CGTTTATTATCTTACTAGAACAATTGTCTTTTGTCAACTGCTTTTGCTTGATTTTGTTTTGAACTCGTTACTTGTCGTAACTCGCTCAAACACAAGTAATACCTTACTCTTTTTATCTTAATTCGTCAACTCAATCATTTTGTTCGTTATTTAAGTAAATTAGTAATCAAATTAGTTTTGTCTAATATCTGATACTGCAATTTTTCGTTTTTATGACTAGACCAATTTACTAATTATTCGTAATTTGATCATTTTTTCAAATATTGCAGCAAAATTTTTTTTACAAAAAAAGCGCAAGTTTATTAAACTCACGCAAAAAATAATTGTTTCTCTAAATTAGAGTTTCTTCTTTAGTAATTTTTGTCATTCCGTTCATATAAGGAACCAAAACTTCTGGTACAGTAACTGTGCCGTCTTCATTTTGATAGTTTTCTAAAATTGCGGCAACAGTTCTACCAACAGCCAAACCTGAGCCATTAAGAGTATGTGCTAAATGCAATTTGCCATCTTCATCGCGGTAACGAATTTGTGCACGTCGAGCCTGGAAGTCAGTACAGTTCGAGCAACTGGAAATTTCACGATATTTATCTTGTGCTGGCATCCAGACTTCCAAATCATAAGTTTTGGCACTAGTAAAACTGGCATCCCCAGTAGATAAAGCAACTACATGATATGGTAAATCTAGTTTTTGCAGTAAATGTTCAGCGTTATGAGTCAGCTTTTCTAATTCATCCCATGAATCTTCCTGCTTACAAATTTTTACCATTTCGACTTTTCTAAACTCATGCATTCTAATTAAACCACGCGTATCACGTCCAGCTGAACCAGCTTCGCTTCTAAATGCTGGCGATAATGCAGTAACATTGATCGGCAACTTATCACCATGAATAATTTCATCACGGAAGTAATTAACAAGAGGTACTTCAGCGGTAGGAATCAATGTTAGATCCCGTGGTTTGTCTGGATTATCATTATCAACAATGGTATAAACATCCTCGCGGAACTTAGGGAATTGTCCTGTGCCTTGCATTGATTCATCATTAACTAAATAGGGCGGAATTATCTCTGTATATCCTTCCTTAGTGTTTTCATCAAGGAAAAAGTTAAAAACAGCTCGTTCAAGTAAAGCACCGGCACCCTTATAATAGACAAAACGGGCACCTGAAACTTTAGCACCTCTGTCCCAATCCAAGATATCTAAATCTGTACCGATGTCCCAGTGTGCTTTAGGCTTAAAGTCTAATTTAGTTGGCTCATGCCATTTACGAACTTCTTCATTATAACTTTCATCAGGTCCGATTGGGTCAGAATCATCGGGAAAGTTAGGCAGTCTCAACAAAATATAATTTTGCTTTTCAGTTAATTTGGCAACCTTATCATCAAGTTCCTTAATTTCCTGTCCAACTTCACGCATTTTTTGAACTGCAGCAGAAGCATCTTCTTTATTCCTTTTTATTTCAGCAATCTCTTTTGAAACAGTATTACGTTCCGCTTTTAACTGCTCGCTACGGTTCAATTCTTCACGCCGGTCAGCGTCAATTTTGACTAATTCATCCAATTCTTCCGGCTTAACGCCACGTCTACCAAGTTTATCTTTGGCCCAATCAAGATTCTCACGAATCACCTTAATATCCAGCATCTTTTTACCTCCACAAAAAAAGCCAACTCATCCCATCAAATTGGGACGAATTGGCTCATACATGGCTTCGCGGTACCACCCAGTTTCAGCTAAATTTAGCTGCACTTCATTAAGTCGGCGATAACGATGCCGCGTGCCGTGTAACTATTAATTACCCACATAAATGGAATCTGGAAACGACCTCTATTCGCTTGCACCACTATGCGAACTCTCTTAATCAGTCTTAGGATTCCGTGTTTGGATATTATTTTAAGCTATTATGCATTTTTTAGCAAATAAGTTTTAATGTTTTTTAGATTTATTTTAGTAAAAATGTTGCTTTTAAAATTTAAACTTTTGTTCAATATCAAACCATTCTGATTTTTTTAACAGGAAAAATTTTTCTTGATATTTAAAAAGACTACTTACTCTACTCATATCGACCGAATAAATCAGCTTAAAGCCTAACCGAGCAAGTAAATTCTGTGAGCGGGCATTATTTTGGTATGTTCCGGCCCAGATTTCCGACTGATCAAGCTTTTTGAATGCATAATTAAAAAGTATTTTTAAAGATTCCGTCATATACCCGTGACCGGAAAAGTCTTTATCAAGCAAGAAACCAACTTCTTTAGTGTGCAGCAGTTCTTCTTCGTTAGTTCCCCTATTATATAGTTCAACTAAACCAATTAACTGCCGTGAATTTCTCAAACAAATGCCATAACTATATTTTCTGGCAGCATACTGTCCTGCAGCAACTTTAGCTTCTGCTAAATTTTGATAATGACGAAAGCCGGCTAGACGCTGATAATATTCATCTTGGCCCCATTTAAGTAAAGTTGACGCATCGGCTAGATTAAACGGTCGTAAATAAATGCGACTGACCATTAGTGGCCAACCAGTTTGAGCAACCAGTCCATACCGAAATTAAGTGCGAAACTATAAGCAAGAATAGTCCAGGGCTTACCCAATATAATTATCCAAAAATAAGTCCAGAACTTTATATCGGTTAAACCAGCTAAAAGACAGAGAACATCATCTGGTGCCATTGGTGCAACAATACAGACCGCAAAAAACCAGTTAAATTTACGCTGATTTTTGGTCCACTTCATATATTTATCAAGAGTTTTTTCAGAAACGATATGGAGAATAAACGGTCTGCCATAAAAACGCGCTAAAAAGAAGTTAATAATCGAGCCAACACAGATTCCGACATAGTTATAAATAAAGCCGGCTACTGGTCCAAAGAAGATAACTCCGCCCAGAAGTGAGACCCCGCCAGGAATAATAGGAATAACAACTTGAATTATTTGGATTAAAACAAAAATAATTGGTCCGATTATTCTCTTATTAGCCAAATATGCTTTCATTTTAGCTTGACTAGTAAATATTCCTATTTTGTACCAATAAATACACAAAAGAATAATGATAATCCCACTGACAATAGTTAGAATATTGATTAATCTTCGACTAGCTTTAGCAGACAGATGCATAACTTACCTCCAATGTTAAGCCTCATTTTACCAAAAAATATGCAGCGTGATTAGTTTTTAATTCATTAAATACTAATATTTAAATAATTTAAATATTTCGCTTATAAAAATAAAAGGAAGCTAGTTTTAAAGCAAGTACAGCTTTCAGTTAAAGTATAATAGATACTAACAATATAATTTTTGGAGGAAAACTTAATGACCCAAATTATCACCGACGTTACTTATGATAAACAAAGAAAATTGCAAACAGATATTTACCAACCAGATAACAGTAATTCGAATGATATATTGTTGTTTTGGCATGGAGGAGGCTGGTTTCGGGGAGACAAAAGCAGCTTCAAAGACTTATGCAGTAAAATTGCTGACCGAGGCTTTACAGTTTTTGCACCTAATTATTCCCTTGCACCACAACATCTTTTTCCGCTTGCACACCAAGATAGCATTAACTTTGTTGAATGGTTGTTAAAAACTGACTTTGTAAATAATAAAAAGCTCAACATTACCCAAATTGGCGCCAGCAGCGGTGGCACAATGGCACTTAATATTGCAGGTAAATATGGCTTCCCTACTGTGACTTGGTCGGCTCCTGTTAGTTATTCAGCTTGGATGGAAGACCATCAAGATGTCACCCCTACAATTGATGGTCGCAAAGAACTGGGCTTATCTGATTTACATGATATCAATAATGCTTTTTATAAATATTTCACTTTGGCTTATGCAGGCTCGGAAAATGAAGAAACATTAAAAAAGATGGATGCTAAATCTTATGATTACACTAATTTACACCAGTTGTTAATGATTAATTCTGCGGATGAGCTATCACCTATTTCATACTTACTCGATTTTATTAACTATTTAGCGCAAAATAATCACGCAGTTGACTTAAAAATAATATCTGGCACCAAACACGCGATGTCTTATGCTAATCAATATTTAGAATGTTCACTAAACTATCTTCTGCAGGCAATAAAATAATTTTTATTATTTACTTACTAATTATTAGTAAAATATTTTGTATGTGATATAATAATTGATGAAAACGTTTTATATTTTTGATAAGCTTATCCTACAAATATTTTTAAGGAGATAACATTATGGCTACATATCAATCTATTAATCCTTACACTAATGAAAATTTTGCCAGCTACGACAACCCGACAGCTGAACAAATAGAAGATGCACTAAATTTAACTAACGCACTTTCCCAAAAATGGCGTCATGAAGAGCCTGAAACTCGAACAGCAACATTGCACAAAGTTGCAGATGGTTTGCGCGAGCATAAAAAAGAAATGGCTGAAATCATGACCCGTGAAATGGGTAAAATGATTGGCGAATCTGAAGGTGAAGTTGATCTTTGCGCCTCTATTTGTGATTACTTTGCTGATAAGGGTCCCGAATTGCTAAAACCTGAACCAATTGATTCTCAATTAGGTGATGCATATTACCTAAAGCAGGCTACTGGCGTTGTAATGGCATGTGAGCCTTGGAATTTCCCACTTTATCAAGTTATCAGAGTATTTGCACCTAACTTTATTGTTGGTAATCCTATCATTCTAAAACATGCCCATAATGTTCCTGGCTCTGCAGCTTTGATTGCTAAAATCATTAAACAGGCTGGAGCACCCGAAGGCAGTCTGATTAATATGTATCCAAGTTATGATCAACTTGACAAAATGATTGCTGATCCAAGAATTCAAGGAGTAGCTCTAACCGGTTCAGAACGTGGTGGCTCTTCTGTTGCAGAAAATGCTGGCAAAAATCTAAAGAAATCGACTATGGAACTTGGAGGTAACGATGCCTTCATCATTCTTGACGATGCTGATCCTGCGGTTTTGAAGCATGCTCTTAGTTCAGCCAGAACCTATAACGACGGACAGGTATGTACTTCTTCCAAACGGATTATTGTTGTTAAGTCGCGTTATGAAGAAACATTGCAAGAATTAAAGAAGGTCTTTTCTAGCTTAAAAGCAGGAGATCCGCTCGATCCAGCTACTACCTTGCCACCAATGAATTCACAAGCTGCTAAGGAAAAACTGACTAAACAAGTAGATGGCGCTATTGCAGCAGGAGCAAAAGTGTTCTACCAATATCCTGAAATTGATTCAGATGGTGCCTTCTTCCGTCCAACTATTCTAACCAATGTTGACCATGACAATCCTGCCTTTGACCAAGAGTTCTTTGGTCCAGTTGCTATCGTTTATGAAGTAGAAGATGAAGATGCTGCTATTGCTTTAGCTAATGATTCCAGTTATGGTCTAGGTTCCTCCGTTATCAGTTCCGACATTAAACGTGCACAAAATGTAGCTGCACAAATTGAAACTGGTATGACAGTAATCAACGGCACATGGATCAGTTCTGGTGAGTTACCATTCGGTGGTGTCAAGAAATCAGGCTATGGTCGTGAACTTAGTGACTTAGGTTTGATGGCTTTTGTCAACCAGCATTTAGTAATTTCCATGCCAACAAAATAATCATTATAAGAGCATAAATTAAAAAAGCTGATGAGTAGCGTTTATATTAAACGTTAATTCATCAGCTTTTTAGTTGTCAATCTTTAACGGTGGCGTAAAAGATTGTATCCTGTTAGCCCCGTCGTCATTACGCTGGCTAAAATCAAGAAATATGTTGACGCACCGATTGATACCGCATATAAGAGTAGTTGACTAGTGATGCTATGTAAAATTCCCCGGTTTGATAGTGTGCTGTCAGACATTCTATAAATAAGGTAAATGAGAAAAACAGTTTCAATTAGAGAAAGGATAAATGCAATTGTCCTATTCTTTTTAGTATCCCTCAAAGTATTGTATATAATAAATAATGGAATCAGAACCATGACTAGCCAAATTACACAAAGCACAACTCCAGAAAGTAATGTGGCATTGGAAGAAAAAAGTCTGCCAGCAAGTCTGAAAGTGACTCGTGTAATTGACATTTTTTGACCGTAAGTCATATCTAAGACAGATGCACCAGACCCGGTAAATAAAACTATCAAGTTTATAACTGCTAGTAAAACGACTAAAAGCTGGACAAAGGTAAAATGCTTGTTTACCTGAATGTTTTCTTTATGTCTGCTACCTTTCTGGGCCAATCTGCTTTTCGCTTTAACTTTTTCTTTCGACTCAGCCACACTATTAAACATATTAGACCCGAGTTGATTTACTTTTTCTGTTAGCCGTAGATCCACAGTATAGCGCTCTATCTTTTCTACACGACTACAAACAAAGTAGAGCCAAACGAGCAGCGCAAAAAAGCAAATCCAGCCAAAACTACGGGAAAAACTCGTGATAATTAATAGTGCAATTCCCAACAGAAAAACAATCATGCTGTTAACATGAATCCATTGCAGCATGAGCTCAATAACTGAATTTTGTTTTTCTGGATAAAATTCTTGCCGGTAGACTTTACGACTGGCAATTTTTTTAGCGGTTTTTTCATCTTCAAAATGAGCTTTTTCGTGCTGGTCTGTGAAAAAAGTTTCACGATATTTTTGTAAATCAAAGTGACAATTAGGACAGGTAACATCCGCATCAGTAACGGGACGACCACAGTTTGGACAAGTAGTCATAAGAAACTTCCTTTAATCAATAATTATAATAAGTTAATCATAAAACAAAAATAGCGATAAGGAAAACGTCTTTATCGTTATTTTAATACAATATTTTTTTACTGTAATTTTTGAATTTGTTCTTTAACCTGCTTTATCTGAGCAATTGAAGCCTGCGAATCAAGCATTAAGCGATCCAATTTAAATTTGAGCAATTCTAATTCATTATTATTGCTACTTTCAGGCTTCTTTTTCTGTGCTGCGGAAGTTATTAAACGTCCGTTTTTGATTTGCCATTTTTTAACTTTGAGTTGTTTAATAAACGCCTGATCATGTGATACCAGTATCATAGCAAATGGATAGGCAATAACAAATTCAGCCAGTGCATTAATCGATGCAATATCTAAAAAATTAGTCGGTTCATCGAGCAGCAATAAATTATATTGACCAGTAATTATTTTAGCTAGGTTGAAACAGACGAGCTGACCGCCACTAAGATCACTTATTTTATGCTTGCCATACTGACGTAAATGCAAATCGCCTAAAACTTGCATAGTTGAACTATGATCAAACATACTGGTAGCAAAAAGAGAATCAAATAAACTTTCATCAGTTTGGCTTGTCATAATGTTTTGGTTAAAATACCCTATTTTAATTTTAGGATTATAAAAACCAGCCAACTGTTTGTTCTTGATTTTTTCCAGAAAAACAGATTTACCAACCCCATTTTGTCCAGTTAAAACTACTTTCGACATATAATCGAGGTTAACTTGTTGCTCAATGGTAAAGAGCTTTTGTCCATAAGCATTAACCGGTTGTTTCTCTAGCCGTAATGCTTTGCTTTTAGAAGAAATAGACAGGTCAGTTATTGCGCTATTGCCATTTTTCAGGGTAATTGCATGATGAACTTGCGACTTTTTTAGTTCTCCTTTTTCCTTATTGATGCGGTTAGCGAGGCTTTTACTAGCTCTGATAACATTGTTTGCAGCTTTTTGCTTGCCCAGCGACTTTGAACGCCAATCAGATGAAGAAAGTCCTTTTTTATTATGAGAAAAAGTCCTAGCCTTATTAACATGCTGATTATAACTTTTCTTTAACTGTTCAATATGCTTTTTCTTTTGCTCATATCTGGTTTCAGCTCGTTTTTGCTCATCTTGGCGAAAACAACAAAACTCCTCATAAGTCCCTGAAAAATTATTGATTTCTTTATTTTCAATATACCAAACTGAATCACAGACGCTATTTAAAAAGTTCTGGTCATGGCTGATAATTAAACAGGCAATTTTGCTTTTACTTAATAACTTTATTAGCCATTGTTGCTCTTCAATATCCAAATTAGAAGTAGGTTCATCCAAAAGTAGCAAGCCGTTAGGCTTACTTTTTAACTTAGCAATTGCTTCTCTGAGAGCAAATTTTTCTCTTTGACCGCCACTCTTTTCACCGGCATCAAGTAGTTGCGGGACATAAGCAAAATTACAGTTTCTAGTAATTCCACCTTTAATTGTAAACATATCTGTTAATTTTTCTTGCGCAAGGATTCGCATTAAAGTGGTTTTACCAGCACCATTGTTACCAATCAAACCAATTTTTTGCACAGAATTGATGCTCAAATTTGAGACCGTCAGCAGTGTAGAAGCTGCCACGCCAATTTGTAAATAATCTATTTTAATTAATTCCACTATAAGACCTCAATGTGTACGCGTAATTCATAAAATAAGTTGCAATATTAAGTTGCTAAATTATTTTCCTGTTAAAGTGAATTGCTCTACGTTGAGTTAAAGAAGTGGTTATTGCTTTAAAACTGCAACTAGAGCTTATTGATTATTTACTTGTCTTGACATTCCAGTATTCCATGCTTTCTACTTAAAATTTAATTAAAAAATATTATACTATAACTAATTAGCTTTTGTAAACCCGTTAAAATGTGCATTAAAAAGGCTGAAGTCCTCTAAATGAGAATTTCAACCTTTTAATTAATTTTTAGCACGCTTATTTTTGTGCCAATGAACACCTTCATAAGTCAACTTGACTGCAGCTGACAAAGTGATTGGCATAATAAATACTAAAATTAGCAGTCCAATAATCACTGCCAGTGCAACTTCAATCAGAGTCGGAATTCCTGATGGAATTAGCGCGGCAAATGTACCACCTAAAATAATGGCAGCTGAAACTACAACTATTCCAATTATTCCACACGCTTTAAGCATCCTTTGACTAGGACTGCCGCCTTCAAGTTCACGATAACGTGTCATTAAGAAGATACTGTAATCAACACCCAAGGCAATTAACATGATAAAGCCGAAGAATGGCGTGTTCCAGGTTAGCATAGTTTTGCCTAAAGTAGCTTTAACTACCCACTCTGTAATTGATAATGAACAGAAGTAAGCAATTAAAAGCGTACCCAAGATGTAAACAGGTTGCAAAAGTGAACGAGTTACAAAAATCAGGGCAATACCAATACCAATCAGCATTATGGCAGCAGTTCTAATAAAGTCTCTGTTGGCAATATCCTTAATGTCAGCGATGTTAGAACTCTCGCCACCCATTGCTACTGTGGCTTTCTTAAGACGAGTACCTGCAAAAGACTTTTTAGCCATTAAGCTTAGATCCTGCGCCTTCTTAGTTGCTTTAAGACTACTTGGATTTGACTTGAAGACAATCATCAACATAGTTGACTTCTTGTCAGGACTTAAATAATTCTTAATCGAAGTTTGGAAAGTATCGTTTTTAATAAATTCTTGTGGGATATAGAAAGTATCTGCAGCTGAAGAACTTGCTAAACCGGTGAGATAAGCTACTCCTTGACCAAGTCCGTTATTTACTTGATCCACACCATTAGTAATCTTAGGTGTGCTTGAAGCCAACTTGCCAGCACCAGAGTTCAGTTGGCCAACACTCGAATTAAGCTGGCCGATACCAGAGCTCAGTTGACCTGTACTGGAATTAAGTTGGCCAATACCTGAAGTTAATTGACCTGCGCTGGAATTAAGTTGACCAATGCCACCATTCAAAGTAGCAGCCCCATTGTTTAACTGGCCAGAAGCAGTAGCTAATCTGCCAACACCGGATTGCAGCTGATCCATTTGACCAGATACATCTGGCATTGAAGCAGAAGCTTCTGCCCATGATTTTTCTAGAGCAGCTCCTGCGGCCTGCATTGCCGCCATCTTCTGCTGTTGGGTTAAGCCAGGAATACTGCCAATACTCTTAGCCAAGTTGGCTTTATAACTCTTTTCTAAAGCAGCTTTGGTATTTTTCTGCGCACTTGCAATACCTGCACTACCACTTTTAAGCTGAGAATTTAATTGGTTTAAACCACTAGTCATTTGTTGTGTACCGTTTTGCAAGCGACTTGCACCGCCTTGCAATTGACCAGTACCATTTTGTAATTGGCTGGCACCATTTTGCAGTCTGCCAGTTCCGCTTTGCAATTGACTTGCACCGTCAGCTAACTTGCCAGTTCCGTTTTGCAGTTGACTAGTACCATCAGCTAATTTACTTGCACCCGCAGTAAGCTTCTTACTTGCACTGCTTAATTTGCCTAAGCCGGCACGTGCCTGATCAACTCCTTGATTGACAGTATCTAATTGATTCTTAACGTAGAGTTGATCAATGCTTTCACCATAAGGTTGAGTAACAGAAGTAACAAAAGCTACATCGTCTGATGCCTGGAGCTGTCTAGTTAACTGATCAATTAGACGTAAGTCCGCCTCATTATCAAGTTTGTGATCACTCTTAATATAAAGAGTTGATGGTTCGGCCATTCCCTTTGAAAAGTGGTCTTCAACAACGAGCATCCCTGCTTTAGCCGGCACGCTGTTATCAATCTCATCCGTGTCATCATAATTCAAGTGACCGGTATACATCAGACCAAAAGGAAGTACGACTACAGCTAACACAATTAGATAAATAATTGGGTGGGCAAGTGTACCTTTTGAAATACCATGCCACAATTTATCTTCATGTTCACCAGTAAATTTCTTCACCGGCCAGAACATTTTTTCTCCCAAAACAGCCATGAAGAACGGGTTGAGTGTCAAAAGTACTATTAATAAAACAGCAACGCCAACTGCAACACCCACAGCTGATTGATAAATTGAAAAGTTAGCTAAGCTGAGAGCTGAGAAGCCAATTAAAATGGAAGAACCGGAATAAAGAATTGTTTTGCCAGCAACCTTTAAGGCACTGTTCATCGCTTCGTAGCGATTCATTCCTTTACCCAGATCTTCTTTAAATTTATCATACAAGAGAATGTTATAATCTGTACCAATTCCGAACAGCACAATAATCATAAAGACTTGCGTGAAGTTAGAAAACGGGAAGTTCTGGTATTTAACTAGGTTAGTAACAATCGCAAATGATGTAATAAAGGAAACGCCAACCGTTAGTAATGAGATCAAAGGCACAATTGGTGACCTGAAGACAATCACTAACACGATGAAAATAAAGATAACAGTTATTACCTCTGTTTTCTTGATTCCTTCTTGAATTGCATTTGAAAAGGCATTTTGTAAAACATCTGCACCAGTGACATAAGTCCTAATACCCGCTGTTTTAACTGCTTTAGTTAGCTGCGATTCAACATCATTAATCGGTCCGTGCTTTTTGGTCACATTTAGCTGCATTATCCAAGTAGTATTATCCTTTGATTGCAGCTTTTTCTTAGTAGCAATATTATCGTCTGGACCCAATACCATTTTGATACCGTATTGATCCTGATCATCTTTTAATCTGCTAACTGTTTCGTTAATGGCATCTTTATCATCAGCAGTCAATTTACCTTTTTGCTTATTAAAGACTACAGCAATTTGATAGGTGTCTTTTTGTTTAGGACCCCAACCATTTTGAATTGACCTTGCAACTTCACTTTGAACATCTGACGGTAAGGAAATATTTGAGTGCTCACGGGTTAACCCTGTAACGTCCGGCAAAGCCACAACAGAAATGATTAAAATTAAAATCCATGCAATTAACGAGAAAATATGATTTTTTACTAGTTTATGCACTCTGATTTTCCTTTCTATTTTTTTGCAATAACTTATTAGGCTGAACCAATTGAATAATTAATTCATGATAACCCTGGTCAGCCTCTTCACTAGTTTCTTCTGTAAAAGAATCTGATACATCTAAGAAAACGTATCCTAATACTGCCCCAATTAAGGAATGGAGCGAAACCGTGCTGTCACTTCTTAAATTTAGTTTGTCAGCCAAAGCTATTATTTTAAAAATTTCTTGAGTAATAGCATCGTCTTTTTTGTATTCGTTCAAATGATAAAGAATACTAATTAATGCGGGATCATCCAGAATAAAGTCGCGGACGATATCAGCAAATTTAAGTAAAGCCTCTTCACCTGAAATTCCAATCAAATTATCAACTAATTTTTTACCTAAAATTTTAATTCTGCTTGCACCTACAAGCGACAACAATTGCTTTCGGCCTGAAACATAGTGATAGAGTGACTGCGAACGAACGCCTAACTCCTTAGCTAGGTTCGGCAGAGTGGTCGCAGAAAGTCCCTTTCGTCCAATCAGCTCCGTCGCCTTCGCAATTACCTTATCTAAATCAAGGCTTCTTTTTTTAATCATTTTCACCCCTCCTTTTGACAGCATAGTAAATAATATAGCACTACAATGTGAAGAATACAATCTACAAGTTGTAAATTATTTTAATTAATAAAAAAAGCCCCTAAACCTTTAGTTAGCGGGGCTTAAAAGTTAAAGATTTGGTAAAGCTCGCAACAATATTGTTATTTAAAAAAGTTATTAACTACTTTACCTAATTTAACAAAATTATGGTCATTACTACTCCACACACTGACGCAGTATGCATTGCCATTAGATTGGACCAGCGCTACGTTTGCTTTACTGTCACCGATGGCATATATCAGACCTTTATGATCACGGACAATCTTGGGCTTATTTTTAGCCGTAATTAACATACCCAAAACCTGATTGGAGTATTGTCTGCTTAAAATTTGATCATGGTAAAGACTCACCATGATTTTATTTAAATCATTGGCAGTAGTTAAAGCTGCAGGTGACTTAGAAAATTTGTTTTTTATTACTGAATCCTTAGCACCTGTTTTTTTAATAACTGCGTTTACCTTTTTAGATTTAACAGTACGAAGAAGGGCATTAGCCGCTGTTGGGTCACCTTGCATCATTAATTGCTTTAAATAAGATGCATTGTAAGCAATTCCCTTTTGCAAAAGCTTTTCTCCTTTAACGCGATCAGCTTTTTTTATTTTGATGGCTTTATTGGCAATGGACTTGCCGTGTTGCTCTTGATAAGTCATTGCAATCAGCAAAAATAAACGGCTAATAGAATTCATCCCGTGATGTTGAGTAGTATTAGAAACGCGGGCAAATTTATTATTAGTAAGATCCTGCACGCAGACCTGATAACTCTGTTCTTTTCCCATTACCTGGACAATGCTTTCTGCCCATTTTTTCTCACTACCAGAGGCAATTTTAATATGATTAGGATATTCAACATTAGCAACTTGTGGTTCATGAACTGACTTTTGTCCTTTTTTATTTCTCACAACCTGTTCTTGCTTTTCGCCAACAATTTTTAAACTGCTATTCTCCACTCTTTTGAGGTTGGCAGAATAAAGCATAAAAGCAACTAAAGCCGAAATTAATGAGCCTAACAAAACTTTGTTTTTCATATAAATGCCTCAATTTAAAAGAAATGATGTCGTTTCATTAATACAATTAGCCAGACCATCAAAAAAATTGTGATCAGGGTGATTGCAATCCAGTCAGATGAACTATGGCCAACTGGAAGACTGACATTCATACCGTAAAACCCAGTTAAGATAGTGGGAACAGTTAGAACCAAAGACCAAACAGTTAAGAACTTCATAGTATCATTCAGGTTATTGTTCATCATATTATTGGAAGTTGCTGATAAGGTTTGCGTAACCTGCTGCGAAATTTTTACCATTTCTGCTGACTGATTCGATTCAATCAAGACATCATCAAGACGTTCACGACCAGGCTTAGTAAAATCTAGTTTAGACATTTTTAAACTATGCAACATCATCAAATTAGTCTGAATTGAACTAGATAAATACACCAGGCTTTTTTCAATATTGGACAACTCTACTAAATCTTTATTATTAATATCACCAGACAGTTTTTGATCCAAACTGTTGCGTTCAGTGTCAAGCTGCGTAACCGCCCGTTGAAAATACTGTGATAAATACAACAAAAACTTCATTAATAATTCCGTGACATCTTGTGCAAGAGATAATTCCCGTCTTGTTGCAGTATCATTGAATTCATCAAAGACATAGCTGGTTGATTGCGTATGAAAAGTAAAGATGTTCTGACCTGATATTAAAAAAGTTACAGGATGCGCTGTAAAATGCTTAATCGCTTTAGTGGGCCAAATAGGTACATCGTAAACAAGCAAATTAATGTGCGTGTGCGTATCATAGTCATAGTGCGGCCGCTCATGTCTGTCTGAAATATATGTAATCATATCAGGAGTGAAATTAAAATCTACTTGCAGCTTGTTGCTGTCCTCTTCACTCAAATTACTGATATCATACCATTTATAATTGGTTTCCACCGGAAACTTTTGCTCTCTAATCACTTTCTCACCCCTGGCCGCTATATTTAGTTGATATTATTACCAGCTCTCTTATGCCATTATTATCTTATCATTCAAGTGAAAAACGACAAATAAAAAAACAGGCCTCGGCCCGTTTTTTTAATATTTTATCACTTAACTATTGTTTC
Organism: uncultured Lactobacillus sp.; assembly: GCF_945290125.1. Taxonomy (GTDB): domain Bacteria; phylum Bacillota; class Bacilli; order Lactobacillales; family Lactobacillaceae; genus Lactobacillus; species Lactobacillus rizhaonensis. The sequence goes on from NZ_CALYQV010000035.1 coordinate 14,402, forward strand.
CACGCAGCATCAAATTTGTTTTTACCTGTTGTAATAGCTTTTTCTACATTACGGTTCTTTTGCGCAGCTGACAAAATTGATTGCATAATAGGAGTCAATTGACTATATGTAGCACTTGAATCCTTGATTACAGGAACGCTGTAGAGTGAATTGGAATTGAGAATATCCTCTAATTTTGCCGGTAGCTTAAAGTCCTTGTTTGCCTTATATTCGTCAGACTTAGTAGCTGTTTCATTAACTGGAATATAACCAGTTTCCTTTGCCCATTTAATCTGACCGTCTTTAGAAGACAAGTATTTCATAAATTTAAAAGCAGCTGCCTTTTGCATAGCACTGGCGTGGCTAAACATATAAATATCGGTCCCTTGCGACATCGTGTACTTACTTGGACGAGCTGCAACTTCATAAGTGAAGCCCTTCTTAGCCGCCTGTTTAATCCAAGTCTCAGTTGAAGAAGAGGTCACAAACATAGCCAATTTTTGATTGGTAAATGGGATATAAAGATATTTATCTGAACCAGGCATTCTGAAGTAGCCCGCTTTTTCTCCATTTATAAAGTAGTTAAGCAACTTTCTTGATTTAGTACCGGTAAAATCAATTTTGCTGGAGAAGTTCTCGCCCTGATTTTTCATTCCTAAAACGTAGTAGTTGTCTAAGTCATCAAAGCCGGCACCAACTACCTTGCGATTACTCTTTTGGTAAATAGTTTGCGCTGCCTTTTTAACCTCACTCATAGTTGTAGGTACTTTGGTGATACCATACTCCTTTAACATCTTGGGGTTATAAATTAAAACTTCAATTGACTTATTAAACGGAATACCATATTGGGTGCCTTTGATTTGGGCACCATTTAGCATATCCTGTTTAATGCCTGATGCAGCAACGCTGCCCCAACCGACATCTTTATTATTAATGTATGGCTTGAGGTCTACCAGCATCTTATTCTTGGCTGCACTTTCAAGCCAACCCGGATAAGCCTGGGTAATGGTTGGCAAATTCTTAGGTGATTGTAAAGTTGAAGTAATTTTTGATTGCAGATTATCATAATCACCTTGTTGCTCAAGTTTAATTTTAATTTTAGGATTTTTATTCTCAAAGTCCTGAGCTAAACTTTTCAAAGTTTTTTCCTGAGCACCCTGCATCCCGTGCCAAAAAACAACTGTAGTTTTCTTAGTTACTTTAGGAATTTTGTTTGAACTTGATGACGACGAATTGCTGTTATTTGAACAAGCAACAGTTCCAACTAAAGCCAAGCCCGCGACTGCCAGAGCCGCCAGCTTTTTACCGAAATTCATAATATTATTTTTTCCTCCAGAATATTTTTACGCGCTCACTAGTGATACTGTGAGCATTAATTCTCACTTATTGTATAGCAGATATAGATTAATTACAATAAATTAACCAAAAAAATTCGGCTTTATTTGTATATTTTACTTTATTTAATTATATAGTTCACTACATTGCGAACATTTATTAAAAAATTACTCTCTTGGCCTTTATTGCCACAAAAAAAGAGCCTGCCGTGAAAAGACAAGCTCTATGATAAAAATTGCTATTTAGTTTTTATTGTTTCCAAGCAGCATCAAATTTTGTTTTACCTGCTTTAATTGCATCATTAACGTTTTGCTTCTTTTGCGCAGCAGCTAAAATGTTTTGCATAATTGGATTTAAGCTACCATAAGCTGCACCGGCATCCTTGATAATTGGCACACTGTACAGGTTAGCCATTGCATCTTCAAGTTTAGCTGGCAGCTTAAGTTTCTTAGTGTCCTTGTACTCGGCAGAATCAGCAGCAGCTTGATTAACTGGAACATAACCAGTTGCATTAGCCCATGTAAGTTGACTAGCTTTTGAAGTTAAGAACTTGATGTAGGTAAATGCGGCAGATTTTTGGTCAGCTGAAGCATGCTTAAACATGTAAATGTCAGTACCTTGTGACATGGTGTATTTACCAGGACGAGGAGCAACATCATAAGTAAACTTATTGCCTACTCCTTGTTTAACAAAGCCTTCACCAGCAGAAGTACCAATGTACATTGCTACCTTTTGATTAGCAAATGGTCCGGATAAATAGTGTTCTGAACCAGCAACTCTGAAGTAGCCATCTTTGATTCCATCTGCATAAAAATTAATAACTTTCTTTGAAGTATCGCCGGCAAAGTCAATTTTACTTGAGAAGTCAACGCCTTCATTCTTCATGCCTAAAGTGTAGTAGTTTGATAATGAGTCAAAACCAGCACCAACGACTTTATGATTACTCTTTTTGTAGATGATTTGTGAATCTTTCTTTAGCTCATCCATAGTAGCTGGGGCTTTTTTAATACCATATTTCTTAAGCAAATCAGCATTATAGGTCAAAACTTCGATTGACTTGTTGAAAGGAATACCATATTGTTTGCCATTAATCTTAGCACCATCAAGAAGTGCACTCTTGATATTAGAAGCTTCGCTACTGCCCCAACCAACTTCTTTACTATTAATGTATGGCTTTAAATCAACCAGCATGTTTTTGTTGGCGGCATTAAAGAGCCAGTCAGGATAGGCCTGAGTAATGGTTGGCAAGTTGTTAGGTGACTGCAAAGTTGAATTAATTTTAGCTTGTAAGTCGTTATAAGCACCTTGATTTTCCAATTTAACCTTAATCTTAGGGTTTTTGCTTTCAAAGTCTTGTGTCAACTTCTTTAATGTAGCTTGTTGCACACCTGTCATACCATGCCAAAAGACAATATTGGTTGTCTTTTTAACTTTAGCAATTTTTTCTGAACTTGAAGATGAGGAAGAATTAGAATTGCTTCCACCATTTGAACAAGCTGCAGTACCAACAAGAGTTAAGCCAATAGCAAACGCAGCGGCCAACTTTTTACTAAACTTCATTTGGTTAAAACCTCCCAAATATAAAAACTAAACAACATTTTTATGATTAATCAAAGCGTAACTGTTTGATTGCGCTTTGGTAAAATCCTTTTACCATAGGGGTTCTCTACCAGCTCCGGATGCAATGTGTGCACAGGAATCAGTGTTGGTGGTTGAACCAAATCAATAATTTGTCTCAGTTCTTTTTCGTCAGCGTGACCAGAACAACGCAGCATTTGAACTTCAATATTTTGCTTCTCAAACTTTTGCAGAAATGGCTGATAAGCAGGATCAAAATCCCCTAATGGTTCAGCATTAGAATGAATATACAGCCCACCTTCTTGCAAATGTTCGAAATCAGCAACTGCCTGCCAGAGGAATTCGTGATCATCATTTAGCAGTTCTTCATATTGAACAGCCAATTCTGGTTTCAAATCAGCGAATTTTTGCTCCCCTGGCAAGTAGTAATATGGCAAGTCCTTATTTAAACTTTCCTTGAGCAAATGAGCTCTTGCGGCATGTAAAACAACTCGGCGCGGTGAATCAGAAATGACCCGCAGTAACCGTTCTACATTGGTCGGATAAGTATTGAAAGTGATTTGCCGGTTAGGATTATCTTTTTGCAATTGGACAAATTTCGCGGTTAACTCATCCTCATTTTTAGGACCAGTGAATTCTTCACTATTTTCATAGTGTTTTTCTTCCGGCCAAGAAAAGCCGGTTGCCTCAGTAATCAAAACGTCGCAGTTCTTTGCAGCTGTCAAGAATTCTTTGACCCAATCAGGATGATAACCATGCAAGCGGATGTCACCGGTATAAGTAATTGCTAAATCGGGTGTCTTAACAATAAGTCCAGTGGCACCATAAGCATCGTGGTCACTAGGCCAAACAGTCATCGTTATATCGCCTACTGCTATTGGCTTTTGATATTGAGCTGCAATAATTGGACGGGTATAGCTCGGCTCATGACCAGCAGCTGGTAGCAGAAAGTCCCCATTTTCGTTCAAGGCTGGCAGAATCTTAGCGGTTAGCGGTCCAGCATATAAAGGTATTTCTGGTGCTAAAAAATTCAGAGCTTTGCTGTGATCCAGATGAAGGTGCGATATATAAGCGGCCGCGTGTTCCCAACGTTCATGATCAAGCGCCTTACCAGTTAGCTCAGGATCATAAAAGTTAGGTACATCTCCAATCAACTGGTTATTAACTAAAGTTTGGTATTTTTCATCAGGCAGATTTAATTCCGGTCTGTAAACCTCACCCAAATCAAACAGGACATGGGACTTGTTATAAGCCACTTCAATCATTGGTCCGCCAATGGTATTTAAGCCGTTGTAAAAAGTGATGGTGGTTTTAGCCTTTAAGGTCATTACGCACCACCCCCTTAATAATCTGTTTTCTAAAGATTAAATACAAAATTAAAATTGGTAAAACAGTTAAAGTTGCAGCAGCTAATTGCAGTTGTGTTTCGCTGCCGGCGTCAGAAGCAAAGGCTGACAAACCATTATTAAGAAGACGCATTGTATCTTCATTGGTAACCAGTAAAGGCCAGAGAAATGAATTCCAGCCAGAAATAAAACTAAGTAAACCGACAGTAAACAAACCACCCTTTGACATTGGTACTAAAATTTTCCAAATGTAGTCCCAGTCGCTGGCACCGTCAATCATGGCCGCTTTATAAATCGTATCTGAAATTGAACCAAAGTAGCTCTGCAAGTAGTACATGTAGAAAATGGAAGTCAAGAATGGCAAAACTAATCCTACATAAGTGTTGAGTAAACCCATATGAGCAATTGTGTTGTAGTTAGTGAAAATAATTGCTTCACCTGGCACCATCAATAAAGACAAAAGTACTAATTGAATTAAGCCTTTACCCTTAAAACGCAGGTTCACCATGGCAAAAGCTCCCAGCAAAGAGTTAAACAAACTAACAATCGTGGTCACGCTGGCTGTTAAAACCGTGTTGAAAAAGTAGCGCCCAAATGGGGCACGAGCAAAAACTTTGGCGTAGTTGGACCATTCAAAATGGTGCGGTATCAAAGTTGGCGGAATCGAAGTCGTTTCCTGAAAACTCATTAAACCACCCAAAATCATATAAATAAAAGGAAAAACGGTAATGATGGCAAAGATAAACAAAATAATGTAACTGAATAAAACCCCAATGCGAATTCGTTTCATTTAATATTCTCCTATCTTCTTCATCATCTTGCGTTGCAGGAATGTCGCAAACAGAATTATCAGGAATAAGACTACTGTTGCCGCCATAGCAACACCGGGAGTACCGACAATTTGGAACTTATTGTAAATATAGAACACTGCAGTCGTTCCCGAATTACCTACTCCGGCCTGACCGTTAAAGAGGGCATAAACAGAAGTATAAATCTTAAAGGCTCCAATAACGTTCATTGTCAACAGAAAAGTTATAGTAGGAACAAGCTCGGGCATGGTAATTCGCCAAAACTTATCACGACCACTGGCGCCAAACATATCCGCTATAGTGTAAAAATTGGGATCAATATTACGCAATGCTCCCATTAATATGACGATATTAAATGCTAAAGATGACCAAATACCAAAGATAATGATGGTCGTTAAAGACATTGCCGGATCATCAATCCAATCAGGTGCATGCAAATGCAGACACCTGAGCACGAAGTTTAACATACCATAATCACCGTTAAAGATATAACGAAAAACTATACCAATGGCAATTGTCGAGGTGACATAAGGCATAAAAAACGTAGTTTCAAAGAATGACTTATGTTTTACTTTGTCAAAAATAATCCACGCCAGCATAATTGAAATAGCTAGACCAACTGGTACAGAAATAATGGCATACAGCACAGTATTTTTAATCGCTAACCAGAACTCAGGGTCCTTAAAAATATACTGATAGTTGCTAAAGCCGGTCCAGCGCAGGTCAATTAGCGAACCACTCTGAAAGCTCATCCCAAAAGCGCGCAAAATGGGATAAATACTAAATAACGTGACAAAGATAATAGTTGGTGCTAAAAAAAACCAAGCCTTCTTTTGATTAGTCTTCATTAGTAAACTCGCTCTCCTTCAGGCGTAAATAGAAATACCCTATTAAACCGCATTTTGAGTTTAATTTGATCGCCCCTCTTAATTGGAGTCTCCAGATTAATTAGTGAACGGACTTGCTGATTATCAAATGTAAATTTCAAAATACGTTCACGTCCAATTAATTCAATATCGTCGACCTTGGTCTCAAACAGACCCTCAGGATCGGGCACAATATTTTCGGGTCTCACAGACAAGATATACTCACCGTCTGGTATTTCACGTTTAAAGCGTGACTGTTCCAGATCAGCAAGATTAATCGTAAATTGGCTTGACTTTAATTCATTTGCAGTTTTAGTTATTTTAAAGTTATCAATTACAGGATTACCAACAAAATTGGCTACAAAATAATTATTAGGCTCCAAGTAAAAGTTTTGCCCTAAATCATCTTGTTGGATAACACCGTCATTAAAGAGAATAATTTTATCTCCAATAGATAATGCTTCTTCCTGATCATGAGTAACAAATAAGGTGGTAATACCAACAGACTTAACTAATGAACGAATTTCTTCACGAATTTTAAGGCGCAATCTGGCATCCAAATTGCTCAATGGTTCGTCCATCAGTAAAATTTGTGGTTCTTGTACCAATGCACGTGCAATTGCTACACGTTGTTGCTGACCACCAGATAAATTACCAGGTTTTTGATCAGCTAATTCAGTAATTTGGGTTAACTCCATATATTTGGTAGCAATCTTTTTGGCTTCCGCCTTTGACTTTTTATTAGCCCCTACAATTAACGGAAACATGACATTTTGCAAAACAGTCATATGAGGATATAATGCATAATTTTGAAAAACGTAACCAATATGGCGGTCCTTGGGTGCTACTTTGACAACCGACTTACCGTTAAATAAAATATCTCCCTCAGTAGGATTTAGTAAACCGGCCAAGATATTCAAAATAGTAGTTTTACCACATCCAGATGGTCCTAACAGACACACCAAATCTCCCTTTTTAACAGAAAAACTAACATTTTTAATCGCTTCATGACCGTTGTCATAAACTTTCCGCAGGTTTTTCACTTCAACAAATTTATTGTTATCCATTAACTCGCACCACTATAATCTCTATTTCTTCTTTTACTACTCTCCTAATTTTAAGATAAAAATCTTGAGAACACAACCTAATTTGCTTAATTAAAATTCGTAATTTTCTTATCATATCACCTCATTAGAGCTAAATATTCGTAATTATTGTACAAATTACTAATCATTATTAGTAAACAGCTTTTATTGTTCTCTTTTAATAACTTTGCTGTAAACAGAATAAGCGGCAGTAAAACCTGCTGCCGCTTTAGTTAATCTCCATATATATTAATTATTATTTTATCCGAACATTTGGCTATTTTTAAAGGAGCAATTTTGACTTGAAAGCTAAATTAATAGTTTTCTTTAACATAAATTTCATGATTTACTTTAGCCCGACCATTATTATAGTTAAAGGAATAACCCGGCTGGACGTTAAATAAATAAACGTTAAAATCCAGTGTGCCATCAGTTGACACAGCCTGTAAATTAATCCCTCGCGCCATTAATTCATTGCCGCGAAAGATGGGTGTGGCTTGATAAATTACTCTTTTATTCTGCCTTAGGGCC
>NZ_CALYQV010000036.1 GCF_945290125.1 uncultured Lactobacillus sp.
CTGCCTTACAAGCAGGAGGTCACAGGTTCGAGCCCTGTATCCTCCATCGTTCTATGGCTACCGAACCTGCGGTAGCCTTTTTTATTATCAATATAATATATAAAAACATAGAACGAAAAGTAAAAAATCGGTTCAAGTCCTGAGAGGATCCTTTAATGGAGATGCCTTGTAACCGAATAGCTATTGTCTATAGGGGGACTATTATGGAAAAACGTTTATTTACTTCAGAATCAGTTTCTGAAGGTCATCCTGATAAAGTTGCTGATCAGATTTCTGATGCAATTTTGGATGCTATTATTGCCAAGGATCCGCAAGCTCATGTTGCTTGTGAGACTATTGTCAATACTGGAATCGTCTATGTTTTTGGCGAAATTTCTACAACTGCATATGTTGACATTCAAAGCATTGTTCGCAAGACTGTTTTGAGAATTGGTTATGATAAACCTGAACTTGGATTTGATGGCAATAATTGTGCTGTCTTAATTGATATTGATGAACAATCACCGGATATAGCTCAAGGTGTTGACCATTCGCTTGAAACACGTGAAAATCAATCTGATGATGATCAGCTGGATCAAATTGGTGCAGGTGATCAAGGCTTGATGTTTGGCTTTGCAATCAACGAAACGCCTGAATTAATGCCTTTACCAATTTCATTGGCTCACCGCTTAATGCGGCAAGTTGCAAAACTCCGTAAAGATGGTACTCTAACATGGCTTAGGCCTGATGCTAAGGCTCAGGTAACGGTTGAGTATGATGAAAAGCAGAAGCCTAAGCGGGTTGATACAGTGGTTATTTCTACTCAAACCGATGATAAAGTTTCTAACCAGGAAATTCGTCAGGCTATGATTGATTTGGCTATCAAAAAGGTCATACCTGCTAAATATTTAGATGAAAAGACCAAGTTTTTGATTAATCCGTCGGGTCGCTTTGTTATTGGTGGACCTAAAGGCGATTCAGGTTTAACTGGCCGTAAAATTATTGTTGATACTTATGGTGGCTACGCTCGTCACGGTGGCGGTGCATTTTCAGGCAAAGATCCAACAAAAGTTGATCGTAGTGCCAGCTATGCTGCAAGATATGTAGCTAAAAATATAGTTGCTGCAGGCCTAGCTGAGCGTTGTGAAGTTCAATTAGCTTATGCAATTGGTGTTGCTCATCCTGTTTCAATTATGATCGATACGGCAGGAACAGGAAAAGTCAGCGATGACTTATTGACAAAAGCTGTCCGTAAAATTTTTGATTTACGTCCAGCCGGTATCATTAAAATGCTGGATCTTAGACGGCCAATTTACGAACAAACGGCAGCTTATGGTCATTTTGGCCGGACAGATATTGATTTACCATGGGAAAAAACCGATAAAGTTCGAGACTTGTTAGACTTTGTTAACGAAAATGAGTAATTTTTTTCATAAGTAAGGGAGTTGTAATTTTGAAGAAAACAAATGTACGAGTAGTAATGATTGCGATTTTTATGACCACATTTATGACTGCTATTGAGGGTACGATCGTTTCTACTGCAATGCCGACAATTGTTTCTGATCTAAATGGATTGGAAATTATGAATTGGGTTGTTTCAATATTTTTGTTTATGACAGCTGTATCGACTCCTTTATATGGCAAATTAGCAGACAGCATTGGACGTAAACCAATTTTTCTATTTGGAATAGCGTTATTTGTAATTGGGTCTGCACTTTGCGGGCAAGCTCAAAATATGGTTGAACTGATTTTATTCCGGGTTATTCAAGGATTGGGTTCCGGAGCAGTTCAGCCAGTAGCTATGACAATCATTGCTGATTTATATAGTATTGAAAAAAGAACGAAGATGTTAGGCCTTAATTCAGGCTTTTGGGGTGTAGCTTCAGTTATTGCCCCATTACTGGGTGGCTTTATTGTGCAAAACCTTTCATGGCACTGGGTTTTTTATATTAATGTACCAATTGGGATCATTGCATTACTATTAATTATCTTTTTCCTAAAGGAACCCAAAAATAAGAAAAAATCAAAACTTGATATTAAGGGAACATTTTGGTTAGTAGTTTTACTTTTGACTCTGATGTTCACATTACAAGATCTTGGAACAATCAAGCCACTGATTTTAGCCACTCTAGTCGCTTTAATTGTTGTCAGTGCCGTTATATTCTATCATGAAGAAAAGCAGGCAGAGGACCCAATAATGCCACTCTCAATGCTAAAGGGCAGAGAGTTTCTAGCTGTAAATATGATTACATTGTTAATTGCCGGCGTTGTTATTGGCTTCGAGTTTTATATTCCAACTTGGATGCAGGGTATTAATGGTACATCTGCTACAATCGCCGGTTTTGCGGTGACTCCAAGTTCTGTAATGTGGGTCGTAGGATCATTTTTAATTGGCGGGATGTTGAGCCGTTGGGGTGTTAAGAAAACTTTCTTTGGTTTATTAGCAGTGTTGTTAGTGGCGGATAGTATGTTGCTAATTGTCCCTATTCATACTCCGTTTTGGGTATTCTGTGTGATTGCTACCTTAAATGGCTTTTCCTTCGGCGGAGTTTTAACTGCTTCACAGGTGCGCTCACAAGTTTTAGTTTCTAAAGAAAATATTGGCGTAGCCACTTCTTTTAACACCTTAATGAGATATTTAGGTCAAACCATGATGGTTTCAATTTTTGGTATTACTTTTAACACCATTGTGGCGAACCAACTTGCTAAACATCCAAACTTGACACAAGGTATGATGAATAAAATTGTTTCGTCAGCTAAGGCGCAAGAGCTGGCTGCAAATTTAGTACCCCAATTAAGACAAGTGCTGTTTAGCGCCTTAAAAGGTGTTTACTTCGTTTCTCTTGCTGCAATTATTATCTCCGTTATTTTTAACTGTATTTATAAAAAAGCAGATAGTAATGATTAATAGTACAAATTTTAATAATACCGCTGAATATTCCAGCGGTTTTTTGTTTAAAAATATCTTCCTTAGTAGAAATATTTTTTCTTAAAAATTATAATAAAAACTATTAAAACAAAATTTAACGGGAGCAGTAAAATGACAAGGGAAATTACAAATTGGCGTTCCTTGGGTGGAAATGTTGGCGCAGATGGAAGAAAAGTCAAAGATGGACTTTTATTTAGGTGTGGCCAACTATATAATCTAAGCACCTACCAAAAAGAACAGGTACAGAATAAATATCAAATTAGGAGAGTTTTTGATTTCAGGGGCGAGGAAGAAAGAAAGCAATTTCCGGATTACTTGTGGTCAGGATTAGATTATGTTGTAATTGATGTTTTAAAAGACGCTCAAGTTAATCAGGCAAGTGTAGATGAAATTATTTCTGGTAACAATCAATCTGAAGAGGATATGCTTACCACCTATGAAGAATTAGCACTCCAAAAATCAGCACAAAAGGGTTATCATCAATTTTTGATGACATTAATTAATGATCCTGTTCCGACTGCCTTTCACTGCTTTGCCGGTAAAGATCGTACGGGTGTGGCAGCGGCTTTGATTTTGAAAAGCTTGGGCGTGAGTGATGACCAAATTTTTGCAGACTATTTAAAAACAATTTCGGCTAGAAAACAAGAAAATCAAGAAATTTTGGATTACTTGAGAGACCAATTAACCAGTTCCCAATTACAAGATGTAGCTGTAGCTTTAACTGTGCAAAAATCCTATTTAGAAAGATATTTTAGAGCTATTAAGCAAAATTATGGTGATTTTGACAACTACTTGATCAAGGGCTTGGATCTGCCGCTTGATTTTAAGACTAAAATGAGACAAATTTATTTAGAATAAAAGCAAAAGAGTCTGGGAAAATATTTCTCCCAGACTCTTTTGCTCTAACTTATTCAATTACCTTTAGTCAATTTTGTCATTTGTTTTGAAAACCATGGCCATAAAAAGTTGAGGATTGTGAGAATGACAATTGAGACTATAAGAACTATACAGCCAAAAGCAAAATTAAGCTGTGGGTTGTTAAATTTGGTTGCTAAGTTTCCATTTGTCACCTGAGTTGAAAGCAGGTAAATCATTGGTATGTATTGCACAAGTGCAGTTTTGGCCATTCCACCAATACCAGAAGTTGATTGTAAAATAAATGGTAAAATTGCACCACCTAACAGTATGAATAGTGCTAAAAAAAGACAACTTAACTGATTACGGGTAATCTGTGCTAAAAGAAGTAACAAAATCACGATGAAAATGCACACCAAGATAGATAAAACAAGCGCAGGCTTTAGCCAAACAGAAAGTGGTTGATAAGTGCTTTTGAAACTACCTGACAAAATAACTCCTTGAATTGGATAGGAAAGTGAGCCACTACCGAAAAGTAGACTGCAAAGTCCCCAGATTAAAACACAGATGAAAAGAGTTAGTGAAAAAGCAATTAGTAATCCTAAAATGATATCAAGGATTGCATTGTGCTTGTTTGGTAACAATACGGCACGATTTAAATGATCAACATACTTTGATGCGAATATATTACTTAAAATAAAACAAAGCATAACGATGATCATTGCAGGCAAAAAGCCTTCTGAAAGTTTAAATAGGAATAACCAACCCTGTTTAGGATGCTGTTCATTTTGTTCTGGTAAATTTGCTTTTTTTAGAGCATGCAGACGGGCATTTTTCTGCTTAATTTCTTGTCTGAGATCAGCTCCACCAATTTTGACTTGCGCTGCTTGCCTGTTATTTTGACGAATCATCAGTTCATACGCATGATCCCAATTTTCATTACCTAGGGCTTTTAATATCTGCCGTTCGTTTCTATTTTGATTTTTAACCGTGGGCAAATTAGCTTGGGACTGTTTCTGCTTGCTTAAATCTTGATTTATTTGGTAACGGATTGTTGTTTGATCACCTTTTAAAGCATTATAGCCTAGAATAAACCCTGCACATATTAGCACTATACTTAAAATTAGCCATGTCAAAGTATTTTTAAATACTTTTTTAAATTGTAATTCGAAATAGGCCATAGCTCTATCCTCGAACTAATTGGTGGTGCTTTAATGTCAAAGTATCATCAACAATTCCTGTTACTTCTTCTTGATAATGAGAAGCCATAATAATAAGCTTGTTTTGCTTTGCTAAATTGACCAATTCTTGATACAGAATCTGACGGCTGTCACTGTCCAGGCCATTGTTAATTTCATCCATTAGTAAGTACTGGGCATCGCTTAACTCATAAAGGGCAACCACCAATTTTTGCTTCATACCCAATGAATATTTTCTAATTGCAGTTTTGATGTAATTATTCATTTTCCAGCGGTTTATTATATCTTGTAGATCCTGGTTTGAATGCCACTCGTTTTTAACAAATTGCATATAATCAAACCCCGAAAGATTTTTGTCAAACCAGTCAGAAGTTTCCAGGTAAAAAACCTGGCTCTTGACGTTAGCGAAAGGCTTACCGTCAAACAAGACTCGGCCTGAACTTGGTGCCAGTAAGCTGACCATAGTTCTGAGGACACTTGTTTTACCAGTGCCATTAAGTGCATGAAGCATATATATTTTGCCATTTTGAAAGTTAAAATTGGCATTTTTGAGTATGGGTTCACGTAATGTAAGGGTTAAATCTTTAATTTCAATCATTTTGTTTTCCTTCCTTTCTGAGCTTTTTGAGCGGTGAGGTAGTTTAAAAATAACAGGATAATAATTCCTAGGGCTAAAACTAGCATGCCAGTAGTAAAACTAACTTGCGGATAAGTAACTAATTTGGTTTCAACAGCAAAGACATATGCATTACTGATGCCAAACATACCATCTACTGGTTGTAAGGAGAAAAAGTAGTTCATGGGGATGAATTGGGCAAAATTTTTCGCTGCTACTACGTATTGTGGGAGAACCATACCACCAACTAATATTAGAGTGGAAATGAATAATGCCAACAGACGGTTTTTAAATACTTGTACAAAAAGCAAAACCACACTCGCAATGAACATAAAGTTAAATAATTCTAAAATTAAAGTAGGGCAAAACAACTGATACATTGGAATGAAGATATTCCGTTTAGCTACTGCGTCTATGCCCATCATCGGATATTTAAAGTTGCCAGTACCAAAAAATATACTTGGAATAATAAAAAGCAATAGAAATGCTGCTAAGAAATAACCGAATCCAATTAATGAACCAGTGCCAAATTCAATTAGCAAATGATTTTTTTGTGGTAAAAGATTTTCTAGACGCATCCGTTCATAAAAACCGGACGAATATAACTTGATCAGAATAAAAATTATGGCTAAAACTGCTAAAGGGGGTAAGACTTCCTGCATCATTTCTAATATAAAAAAGCCACCTTTAACAGAATAATGTTCATTTTCTTCTGGTAAGTTATTTCGTGCCAGATACTGTAATTTTTGAATATTACTTTCAATTGCCAGTATATTATCTTTACTGACATTATTACGTTTTGCATCAGCAAGATTGTATTTTTCTTGCTTTATTATGATTTGATAAGCCTTGTGCCACTTATTTGTTTGAATCGCCTTAATTAAGGTCTTAAATTCTTTCATGGATGACTTATTTTCAGCCAGATCCAGTTCAATTTGACTGCGAGTTGTTTTGGTCAAATTAGCTTTTTGTAACTGTTTTTGATAATATCTGACATTTTTCTTTTCCAGAGCTATATTTTCTTTAGCTTCTATTATGCGCGGATTAATATAGCGAGAATTGTAGTTTTTTATCCAAAAATAAAAACATCCAAGTAAAATGGCTAAAAGGCTAATCCAGGTAAATTTACTTTTGAGCACCTGTTTGATTTGTAACTTAAAATATGGCATTTTTCTCACCTCTTTATATAAAAATTAAAAAGATAGTTTAGACGTTTTAAGATAATATTGATAAAGTTAACTTGTTTTTATTCCTTTTTGTGCTTTTTCGGCGACAAAGTAATTTAGAAGCAAAAGAATTAATATTCCTACTAGTAAAACAATTACACCGTTAGTAAAATTTACTTGCGGATAAGTTACCAATTTCGTTTCATCTGCGATGACATAGGAATTACTGATACCAAACATGCCATTCACTGGTTGTAAAGCAAAGAAGTAGCTCATCGGAATGAACTGAGCAAAACTCCGTTCAACTACTATGTATTGTGGGATAACCATACCTCCAACCAATACCAGTACAGAAAAAAGTAACGCAATAATAGGATTCTTAAAAAACTGAACGAAAAATAACACCATGCCTGAGATAAAGATAAAACTTAACAATTCTAACATTAAAATTGGCAACAAGAGTTGATGCATTGGAATAAAAATATATTCTTTAGTCACAGGGTTCATGCCCGCAATTGGATAGTTAAAATTGCCAGTTCCGGCAAAAAGACTAGGTATCAAAAAAATCAACAAGAAGGTAACGAGAAAATAACAGAAACCCATTAAAGAACCAGTAGAAAATTCGCTTAATACCAATCTATTTTGAGGTAATAAATTGCCTAACCTCATACGATCAAAGTAATCACTTGCAAATATTTTTACCAGAACAAAAATAACGGCTAGGACTACAAGTATAGGTAAGAATTGTTCCATAACAAAAATAAGAAAGAAACTGCCTTTTACTGGATTAATAGTCTGTTCTTTTGGTAAATGTTCTTTGGCTAATGTTTGCAGTTCCAATAAATCACGTTTACTTATAGCAACGGTTTCACTATCTGAGCCATTTTTCTTAGCATCAGCAAGCCAAAATTTGGCTCCTTTAATCATAATCGGATAGGCTTTTTGCCAATCTTTGGACTGGAGGGCCTTAATGAGTTTTTGTTTTTCAGCTATATCTGATTGGGAACTCTTTAGACTTTTTCTTATTTGCTTCTTATTGTCCTCATCTAATTTTTTCTGTTTGAGTTCTTTTTGAAAATATATGACGTTTTTCTTTTGAATAGCTACATTAGCTTTTGCAGTACTAAGTTCCATACTGTCAGACTTGCTAGCATAATAATTCTTTGTCCAAAAAGAGAGGCAACCTACTAGAATAGCTATCAGACTGATCCAGGTAAATTTACTTTTGAGCATTTGCTTAACTTTTAACTTCATGTACGGCATTTTTGGTCACCTCTTAATCTAGGTTTAAAAAAACTGCTAGATTAAAATTATTGATCTAGCAGTTTTTTATGACTTTAATACTAAAATTAATGTCACGGCACTAACACAGTACCTTTTAAGTGTCAACATTTAATTACTTGATAATATAATATTTTTTCTTTTTTTGCAATAAAAAGTTCATATAATCTTTGCTATTGCAAGATTAATTTAATCAATTAAGCTTAAATTTTTATAAGTTCTTAACTTCTATCTAAAAAATTACTAGCTGACTTTAAAGCAAAAATGCGTTAAATTTGTATATATAATTTGTATTTTTGTTAAGGAGAAAAAATGAAACGTGACGATTATATCAAAGCATTAAATCTTGAACCTCACCAAGAAGGGGGCTGGTTCAGGCAAGTTTATGCGAGTGATAAGCAGTTTTATGATGAAGATAGTAAAGCAAAGCGCTTTTATTATACTTCCATCTATTTTTTACTTAATGACACAAGCTGCTCCCACTTTCACCGCTTGAATCATGATGAAATGTGGTATTACCATGATGGAGAAGCGATTACTATTCATTGTATTACTCCAGATGGTAAATATTCAGCTATTAAATTAGGCAAAAATGTTTCTGCAGGTGAAAGAATGCAATTTAGAGTTCCGAAGAATACCATTTTTGCATCAGAAGTCGTAAAACCAGATAGTTTTTGTTTAGTGAGCTGTGTAGTTTCGCCTGGATTTGATTATCACGACTTTGAACTGCTTAAAAAAGGAGATTTACTCAAACAATATCCTGCTTACAAAAAGGTCATTGAGCGATTAGCGCTGGATTAATATAATTTTGACATAAAAAAAGATTCAAAACTTTTAAATCGGTTTGAATCCTTTTTACTTAGTATAAATTACTTTGTACTCTTTGGCTTTCTAAATAATAATGATAAAGAAAAGAGTATCCAATTAAGATAAATGCAATTCCTTCTAAAAAACTGCCAACTACATCGGAAGGATAGTGGACATGACTGAAAATTCGGGTATAGCCAATTAGTATTGGAAAACAAGCCCAGACAAGACATAAGACAGTTTTAACAGCCTTATTTTTGATTAGTAAAATTGTTAGAACAATTAAAATTCCAAATAAAGCAGCACTGCCAACAGAGTGACCTGAGGGAAAACTGTAACCATGAGCTGCAACGAGATGTTCAGTATATGGTCTGTGCCTTGCAATTGCATGCTTGATGATCCAGTTATAGCCGTTAGCACCTATCATAGTTCCAGCAGTAAAAACCGCACACGCGAATTTTTTGCAAAGAGCTAAAATAATTACCAGAATTATAGTCTCAATTAGGATAACATTAGTATTGCCTAAATTAGTAAAAGTTGTCGCAAATTTGATTGCAGCAGGATTGTTATTGCAGATAATATTAATCATTGTTTGGTCAAAATTGTGAATAAATTGATTTTCAGAAGCAACTAAAATTGCCCAGATCGCGTACAAAATCAAAAATATGGTCGCAGGTATTATCGTGTCTCTCTTTGTTTGTATCGTTTTGTTCAAAAATTTTCTCCCCTTGTTTTTTTTTGCATTTGTGGTAAATTATAATCATTATTGGTCAAAAAATAAAGATCAGGAATTAGTAGCAGTTTTTGTTTTCTATAGAGAAGAGTCGGAAGGTGCAAGACTTGAAAATAAGATTGTGAACTGAGCCTGGAACAATTCTAACGTTTGCTATCCGCGTTAAGGAGCAAGAAGTGTCGCGCTTTGGGCGTGGAACTTAGGTGGTACCGCGATTATTCGTCCTATGAAAGAATTTCATAGGACTTTTTTTATGAGGTAAAAATATGTACAATCACAAAGTTGTTGAAAAAAAATGGCAGGATTACTGGGAAAAAAATCAAACTTTCAAAACAGGTAACGATCCCAAAAAGAAAAATTATTATGTTTTAGATATGTTTCCTTTTCCATCGGGTAAAGGACTTCACGTAGGACACCCTGAGGGGTACACAGCAACAGATATCATTGCAAGGATGAAACGGAGTCAGGGGTATAATGTACTGCACCCAATGGGTTGGGATGCTTTTGGCCTTCCGACTGAACAGTATGCTCTCCAAACTGGACAAGACCCGGCAGTTGTTACTACTGAAAATATTGCCAATTTCAAACGGCAGCTCAATACTCTGGGGTTCTCATATGACTGGAACAGGGAGCTTGCAACCTGTGATCCTAAATACTACAAGTGGACCCAATGGACATTTGAGCAAATGTATAAAAATGGTTTGGCCTATGAAGCAGAAGCACCGGTTAACTGGTCACCAGATTTAGGTACAGTTGTTGCCAACGAAGATATTGTTGATGGTAAGACTGAACGCGGCGGCTATCCTATCTATCGGCGCAACATGAAGCAATGGATGCTGAGAATAACTAAATATGCAGATCGTCTTTTAGCTGGCTTGGATAATCTTGACTGGCCAGAAAATATTAAAGAAATGCAACGTAACTGGATTGGTCGTTCAGTAGGTGCACAAATTACTTTTAAGGTCAAAAATTCTAATGAGACTTTTGATGTCTTTAGTACCCGTCCAGATACTTTATTTGGTGCAACCTATGCTGTTTTAGCCCCTGAAAATAAATTAGTCCAGAAAATAATGACCGACGGTCAAAAAGATGAAGTTAACGCCTATATTAAGCAAATTGAATCTAAGTCCGACCTTGAAAGAACAGATTTAAATAAAACCAAAACTGGAGTTTTTACGGGCGCTTATGCCATTAACCCTGTAAACAACAAAGAAATTCCTATTTGGATTGCTGATTATGTTCTTGGCAGTTATGGTACTGGTGCCGTAATGGCTGTCCCAGCTCACGACACCCGTGATTATGAGTTCGCCCGGAAATTCAATTTGCCTATTAAACCAGTTATTAAGGGCGGAGATGTTGCACAAGAAGCATATACTGGTGATGGTCCTCACATAGATTCTGAGTTTCTAAATGGGCTCAATAATGCTGAAGCAAAGGATAAAATTGTTGGTTGGCTTACTGAACACCACGCTGGAGAGAAAAAGGTTAATTACAAATTACGTGACTGGGAATTTAGTCGTCAGCGTTATTGGGGTGAGCCAATTCCAGTAATTCACTGGGAAGATGGAGAAACTACATTGGTTCCGGAAGATGAATTACCTCTTGTTTTACCTCACGCAACCGACATTAAGCCGTCAGGTACACCTGAAAGTCCATTGGTAAACTTGCAAGATTGGGTAAATGTAGTTGACAAAAATGGTCGGAAAGGTAAGAGAGAAACTAATACCATGCCTAATTGGGCAGGTTCATCATGGTATTTCTTACGCTTTGTTGATCCGCATAATGACAATAAGTTGGCTGATTACGAAATGCTAAAGAAATGGATGCCAGTTGATCTTTATATTGGTGGCGCTGAACATGCTGTCCGGCACCTGCTTTATGCCAGATTTTGGAATATGGTTCTGTATGATTTAGGTGTTATTCCTAATGAAGAACCATTCCAAAGATTATTCAATCAAGGATTAATCCTGAAAGATCATGATAAAATGTCCAAGTCCAAAGGCAATGTAGTTAATCCTGATGATGTGATTGATGAATATGGTGCAGACAGTCTTAGAATGTATGAAATGTTCATGGGTCCACTAGATGCATCTATTGATTGGGATGATAATGGTCCTGCTTCAACCAAGAAGTTTTTAGACAGAGTTTGGCGTCTGTTGGTTAATGATCTGGATCTTAAAGCCATACCACAAGAAAATATTGTGGATGAAAATGATGGTACTTTAGATAAAGTTTATAACGAAACTGTTAAAAAAGTAACTGAAGATTTTGATGATTTACATTTCAATACTGCAATTTCTCAATTAATGGTCTTTGTTAATGCTGCGCAAAAAGCAAAAACGATTCCAAGAAAATATGCTGAAGGCTTCATTACGCTTTTGGCCCCAATTGCTCCTCACATGATGGAAGAAATCTGGCAAATCTTTGGTCATGAGCAATCCGTAACTTTTGCAAAATGGCCAACTTATGATTCAGCCAAACTAGTTGAATCAACAGTCGAAATCATGGTGCAGGTGAATGGCAAATTGCGTAGCAATTTTAAGGCCGCTGTTGACATGGATAAAGACGAAGCTCAAAAACAAGCACTGGCCCTTCCTCACGTACAGAAATTTTTAGAAGGCAAAGATATTAAAAAAGTCATCGTTGTACCGAATAAGATTGTCAATATTGTAGCTAAATAAAGTTAATTTTTCCTAAAGTGCAAAGTATATTTGTTGTTAATTGTCCATTTTCATTCACAATAATATAGTTAGTAGACTAGATTTAGGGAACTTTAATGAAAGAAAATAATTTATCTGAACAAAATACACAAAATACCTTTATTAAGGGCAGTGCGTGGATGACTTTCGGCTCTATTACATCACGTATTTTGGGTGCTCTCTATATTATTCCGTGGTTTTATTGGATGTCGCCCTATGGTAATATTGCCAATGCATTAACTGCCAGAAGTTACAACATATATAGTATTTTTATTTTAATATCCACTGCTGGTATTCCTGGTGCTGTTGCTAAACAGGTGGCAAAATATAATGCACTTAATGAATACGGAGTTGGTCGTAAACTTTTTCATCGCGGCTTAATACTAATGGTATTTTTGGGAATTATTTCTGCAGCAGTGATGTATTTTGCTTCACCTTTTTTAGCTTCTAATGGTTCACAAATTGATCCGAGACAGGTAAGGGTAATGAGGAGCCTGTCCTATGCCATCTTAATTATCCCTGTATTAAGTATTATGAGGGGATACTTTCAGGGCTACGAGGACATGATGCCATCAGCAATGTCTCAGTTTGTAGAACAGTTAGCACGAGTAATCTGGATGTTATTAACTGCTTATATTATTATGCAAGTACAGCATGGTAATTTTGTAGATGCAGTGGTGCAATCAAATTTGGCTGCTGCGATTGGAGCGGTTTTTGGCATAGCTATTTTAA
The DNA here is from genome assembly GCF_945290125.1 of uncultured Lactobacillus sp. Lineage (GTDB taxonomy): Bacteria > Bacillota > Bacilli > Lactobacillales > Lactobacillaceae > Lactobacillus > Lactobacillus rizhaonensis. The sequence goes on from NZ_CALYQV010000036.1 coordinate 12,997, forward strand.
CGTGGTTTTTGCTGTCTAGACGTAATAAGCTTAACGAGTTGGTTGAAAATTCCAATAATGAAATCCAGGTTTCAACTTCTGCTCTTTTTGCTGAAATAATTGCCCAGGCAATTCCTTTTATTATCATTGATGCAGGTATTCAACTTTTTTATCTGGTAGATCAATATAGCTTTCACCCCATTATCTCGAGTTTGGTTAGTGCAACTAATAATACAATTGAAACTTGGTATGCGTTATTTGCGCTTAATGCCAATAAGTTGATAATGATCATTGTATCTTTAGCAAGTGCTATGGCTGTGACGACAATTCCGCTATTGTCTGCAGCTCACACTAAGCATGATTTTCGTGCAATTTCTGACCAAATTGGCAATACTTTAGATTTATTCTTATTTGTCATGATTCCTGCTTCTTTTGGCATGGCAGCTATTTCTACACCCATCTATACAATCTTTTACGGTTATGACAAACTGGGATCAAATGTACTTTACCTTTCTTCCTTTACAGCTATCAGTTTGGGCTTATTTACGGTATTGATGGCTATTTTACAAGGCCTGTCTGAAAATGGACTTGCAATTAAATATTTAGTATTAGGGTTAATTGTTAAGGTTTTAATGCAATATCCCATGATTTATGTATTTAAAATATTTGGCACATTAATTGCAACTAATTTAGGAATGCTTGTCATTATCTTTATGGCAATAGAACACCTTAAGATTAATTACAACTTCAATCAGGATCGCACAAGACGACGCTTTATCGGCATTACCGCTTTTTCAGTTATTATGTTTTTGCTGGTTTTGGCAGTAGAAAAAGGACTGGAGTTGTTCTTAAATCCTGCAAGCAGTTTACAGTCACTTGTCATTGTTTTTGTCGCGGTAGTTGTGGGTTGCTTTTTTTATGGCTTTGCGGCTATCAAGTCTAATTTAGCACAGAAAATTTTAGGAAACAAAATCATTCCAATATTGGAAAAACTGCACATTCGTGCATAAACAAAACCCAATATAATTAAATTTGATACCGATATTCTTTCGGTATCATTTTTATTTTATTTAACTAAACGATTTAAGATTAATTATGAGGTGCAAGTAAAAAATTAGGTAAAATAAAAAAGCTCATCAATTGCTAAAGTTCTATCTAGCAATTGATGAGCTGCTTTTTAATATACCAATCTTGAATTTATTTGTTCAAAGTAATTAAAATTGTAATTTTATGCCTTCTGTTTATTATAATTCAAGGTGTAATCTACACAATCAATGATTTTTTGCACGCCTTTTAATAAAATTTCTTTTTCTGTTGATAGGGAAATTCTGAAGTATCTGTCTGAATATTGGAAATCACTTCCCTTAGCTACAATTACATGAAAGTATTTTTCTAGTAATTTATAGTATAAGTCAATATCCTTGATGGTCTCTGGTACTTCAATAAACATGTATAAGCCACCCATGTATGAGGAGTAAGGAAAATACTTACTCGTAGCAAAAAGTCTGGTTAATTCTGCACCAGTCTGTTTAATTTTTGCGATATGGTGGGTATATTTCTCTGGTTCTTCCAAAATTATTTCCCCGATGAATTGACTAATAGTCGGGGCACTGAAAGTGATTCCTTCATTATAAAAGCCCTCCCGCTCAATAATATTAGCTGGTGCAATGACATAGCCAAGACGTATTCCTGGTATGGCAAAACTTTTGGAAAAGCTGCTTACTAAAATTTGATGGGAAATATCAGTTGAAATTGGCTGGTATTGATATTTACAGGGATAATCGCTGTAAACATGATCGTCAATCACAAAGATATTTTTCTCTTCACAGAGATTATTCAAGAATTCCCGGTCCGTTTGTGACAAACTGGCTCCAGTAGGATTGTTAGGATAATTAATAATAATGGCCTTAGTATTTGCATTTACGGCTTTTTTTATTTGCTCAATTGGCAGTGCAAAAGTGGGCGCTTCTGATTTAACAATTACTGGAGTTGCGCCCACTCCCGCAATTAAATTTAAATATGAAGGGAAAAAAGGAGCAACAACAATAATTTCATCGGATTTAGTATTGATGAGTGATTTTAATGATAAAAAAGCACCGTGCAGACACGAAACGGTTATTTGAATATTATTGATGTCAATATCCTTGATACCGTAGGTCTCACTGTAGTATGACACAATTTTTTCTCTCAGTTTAGGCAGTCCCAAACCTGGAGTATATCCATTTCCAGCATTCTTAACTCTTTTTACCAATTTATCAATTATTCTTTTGTTTATTCCAGAACGAAAATCTCCAATAGACAAATCAATGTAATCAGATGGAAGTATATTAACGTCTAAGCTCATAATACGCTAACCTTTCTTTAAGTAAATTATTGTATAAATCATATTCTTTAATTAAAAAAAGGTCAACTTAACTAAAAAATAAATCCAAGTATAATTGAGCAGTTTTACCCATATATACTTGGATTTTTAGCTAATCTCACATTAATTTAGTTTTTATAGATTTAAATAACGTGTTGAAATTCAATTTATATTTTTATAATCAGCTTAAGGCTTGTGAAATTCACCATCAAGAGTATCATCATGACGATTTTTTTCAGGCATTACAATAGCAGCAATAATATATAAAAGCAGTCCCGGAAAGGTTGTACATAGTATTAATGCTGCACCACCAATTCTGGTCCACGCTTTATCCCAACCAAAATATTCTGCAACACCGCCAAATACGCCGGATATAACTTTATCCTTGGATTTTGTTAATCGTTTTTGCATGACTGTGCCTCCTTTTGTATTAATTTTAATACAAAATAATCATTAAAGTACACATTAAAATATTTTTTATTATAAAAATACTAGTTACAATTTAAAATTTCAATATTTCAATAAATGAAAAAATCAGTTTCAAGGCACGCCACACAAAAAATTTTAAAAAATATATTATTGTTTGCAACATATGAGGATTATCTCATTGTCATCATTAAGGTCAGATAATTCAGCGGGAGACAGGGTCTTTGAAGTTTCTGCTTGCATTAATTGTGCATCACAAAAATAGTAAAACAGCAAAAGAGCTAATCCCTAGAGATTAGCTCTTACTACACAAATGCCCCGAAAAAGATTCGAACTTTCACTTAGTTACCTAAACAGCGACCTGAACGCTGCGCGTCTGCCAATTCCGCCATCGGGGCTTATTATTTTTAGCACAGTAATAATCATACCAAAAATTTGGTAAAATGTAATCATAAAACGTAAAATAATTAAAAAAAATCAGGAAAGGGTGATTTGTACTTGAAAAAGAAAGCTAAAGCAATCATTTTAATTTTTATCAGTTTATTAATTTTAGTGGTTCCTGTGGATGTAAAAGCCGCCCCAAAGTTACCTGATAACTATAATAAAAATGAAGTCAACATTGATGCCAAGGCGGCAATTGCTATAGACAGTAAAACAGGACAGTTGCTGTATGGTAAAAACATTAATAAGCAATTACCTATAGCTTCGATGACTAAATTGGTGACCGTCTATTTGACACTAAAGGCGATTGATCAAAATAAAATAAACTGGGATACTAAGGTAACGCCAACTCAGCAGATTTTTGCTGTTGCAAGTAACAGAGAATATTCCAACGTTCCGTTGCGTATGAAACATACCTATACGATCCGGCAGTTGTATCAGGCAACATTAATTGAATCGGCTAATGGAGCCGCAATGATGTTAGCACAGGCAGTTAGTGGTTCACAAGTAGCTTTTGTCAAACAAATGAGGCAACAACTAAATAAATGGGGTATTAAGAGCGATCAAATATATACGACTTGCGGTTTACCTAATAAGAGTGTGGGTAACGATGGCTATCCAGATGCAGATAAAAATGCCGAAAATATGTTGTCGGCTAAAGAGATGGCAATCATAGGGCAGCATTTGATTCAAGATTTTCCGGAAGTGCTCAAAACTACTAACATTGCTAAAATGAATTTTATTGACCAAAAAATGGCTATACCAATGAGCAATTTTAACTGGATGTTAAAAGGAATGCCGCAGTACCATAAACGCTTTAAGATTGATGGATTAAAGACGGGAACAACAGATGCTGCTGGTGCTTGCTTCATTGCAACTGCACGCCATCAAGGCGGCAGAATCATCACGGTGATAATGGGAGCAAAACATTTAACCAATATAGACCCAGCGCGTTTTATTCAGACTGGCAAGCTACTTGACTATGTCTATCAGAACTATCAGCCCCTAGTTTTTCAACGTAATGAGGTAATTATAGGTCACACTAATGTAGAAGTTCATAACGGAGAAGCCAGACAAATAAATATTGGTATGAAGAATAAGAGTCTGATTTGGGTACCACAAAATGGTCCAAAATTTAAAGTGGGTTTAATGGCAAAAGTTGTTGAAGCTCCCATTAAAGAGGGGCAAAGAATTAATTATTATTACTTTAAAGCCGGTAAAAATAAAATTATTTCGCTGCAACAGCCTAATGGCTTACTTTTACCAGCTCAGGCATTACAATCAACTAATAAAGTTAACTTTTTAATTCGATTTTGGCGTTGGCTGTTTGGAGGTTAATAATGTCTGAAATAACTGAAAAGATTTTGACAAAAGTAATTAAAAAACGACCCAGTAATTCACATAAGGGTAATTATGGCAGAATCCTACTAATTGGGGGCAATGAAAATTATGGTGGTGCAATCATCATGGTCGCTGAGGCTGCACTTAATAGTGGTGCGGGCCTTATTTCAGTTGCTACCCATGCTGTTAACTTGAATGCACTACATGCTCGTGATCCTGAAGTGATGTTTATTGATTGGCGTGATCGGAACTTATTAAATTTAATCACTAAAATGGATGTTATTGTTTGCGGACCAGGATTAGGAACTAATTCTTTTGCTCATCAAATGATGTTTACTCTTTGTCAGAATGTTTCCCCAAGTCAAACACTAGTTTTGGATGCAAATGCTTTGGACCTGATTGGACAAGACCCTAAGCTGATTCCGACCAATGTTGGCTTGATTGTTATAACGCCTCATCAAATGGAATGGCAGCGTTTAAGTCAAATTAGAATTCCTTATCAAACTGATAGTGCTAATTTAAGTGCTTTAAAAAAGATTTTTCCTATTCAAAATGTTATTTTGGTTTTAAAATCAAATCATACTCATATTTATACTAGTAAAGAAGAAATTTTGGTAAATCCAGTCGGCAATCCTGGTATGGCAACTGGTGGGATGGGAGATACATTAGCAGGGATTATAGGTGGCTTTACAGCACAGTTTGGTGGCAAGCTAGATTCAGTGCTGGCGGCAGTTTATCTTCATTCCTTAGCTGGAGATAAGATTGCTAAAATGGATTACGTGGTGCGCCCAACTAAAATAAGTGCAATACTACCTCAGTTAATGAAACAATATGCTGATAAAGGATAGATTTTCCGTTGAAATACAAAATATGATTTGGAGAAAAGTTATTATATGAAAAAGAGTCTGTTAAAAGTTCTAACTGCTTTTTGTATTATTCTAATATGCGCTATCAGTCTTGCGCGGGTTTTCATGCCTACTCAGCCCAAAATGGATAATAAAACTAAGGATGCCAAGAAAACAGTGGTTATAAAAACTGCTGCATCTTACCGTCCTTATCAAGACCCTAAAGACTTGCGTTCTCCTTTCAATTGGAAAAAAGCGAGTGAAACTAAGCCTTATCCTAAAATAAAGCACTCTGAAAACAATTTAAAAATTAGAGTGTCGCTTAAAGGTAACCGTGTTTATATTTTACGTGGTAATAAAAGAATATATACCATGTTATCAAGCGCGGGACTTTTTAAAAAGAATAAGTCATTAACACCGACTGGAACCTATAAAATAAAGTATGATCGTGGTGATTCTTTTTATAATCCTGAATTAAATGAGGGCGCTAATAACTGGACTAGTTGGGATAAAGAAAATGTTTATCTTTTTCATTCGGTTCCTACAAAAAGTAATGGCAAATACAACATTAAAGAGGCTGAAAAGTTGGGAGTTAAGCCTGCTTCTCACGGTTGTATTAGGTTAAGTGTCCCTGATTCTCGCTGGCTAGTTGAAAACATTCCTGCCGGAACAAAAGTAATTATCAAAAATAACTAAAAAATTTGGCGCAGACATTATTTACTGTTATAATCATTTGATGAAAGTAGTTAGAAGTAGTAGGCATTTTTTCCAATATAGCGAGCTTGAGATTGATGAGAGTCAGGCTGGAAAAATGACTGAAGGCGTGTCTAACCAACCAAATAGAAAATTTAATAAGCGGATACTTTGTATCAAAAAGAGTGGTACCGCGGGTTATACTCGTCTCTTCTTCATGTTAGTGAAGGAGAGACTTTTTTTGGCATTTAGGAGGGAAAAATGGATTTTAAAGACAAGGTTGTCGAGTTAGTTGCTGGACAGGTTGACCTTTCCAAAGAGAAAATCAATTCGTTAATTGAAAGGCCCAAAAATGAAAACATGGGTGACTATGCATTTCCAGCCTTTGCTTTGGCAAAAGTGGAACACAAAAATCCTGCAGTTATTGCACAAAATATTGCAAGTGAGCTAAAGAGCACTGATTTTGCATCTATCAAAGCTGTAGGTCCATACGTTAACTTTTCAATAGATCATGGCAGATTAATCTCACAAACTCTTGCTGAAATTTTGCAGCAGAAAGAGCACTTTGGGGATCAAAAGTTAGGAGAGGGTAACGTCCCAATTGATATGTCTAGCCCTAATATTGCCAAGCCAATGTCTATGGGTCATTTAAGGTCAACTGTGATTGGTAATTCAATCGCTAAGACTTTGGAAAAGGTGGGGTATTCACCTATCAAAATTAATTATTTAGGTGACTATGGCACCCAATTTGGTAAATTAATTGCTGCTTATAAGCATTGGGGCGTTGAAGAAGATGTGAAAAAAGACCCCATCATGAATTTATTTAAATACTACGTAAAATTTCACAAAGAGGCTGAAAAACATCCGGAACTGGATGATGAAGGACGTGCGTGGTTTAAAAAATTAGAAGGGGGCGATCCAGAAGCAGTTAAATTATGGCAATGGTTCCGTGACGTATCTTTAGCTGATTTTAATCGCATTTATAAAGAACTCGGAGTCACTTTTGATTCATATAAAGGCGAAGCTTTCTTTAATGACAAAATGCAGCCGGTTATTGATGAATTGAAAGAGAAAGGGCTTTTGCATGAATCTCGCGGTGCACAGGTCGTTGACATGGGTAAAGATGAAAATCCAGCTTTGATTGTTAAGTCCGATGGTACTAGTATTTACTTAACTCGCGATTTGGCAGCAGCCATATATCGTCAAAACACATATCATTTTGTCAAAATGCTTTATGTTGTTGGTAATGAACAGTCACAGCATTTTGTGGAGCTGAAAACAGTTCTGAAGAAAATGGGATATGATTGGGCTGACGAAATTTATCATGTTCCTTTTGGTTTAATTACTCAAAATGGTAAAAAGCTTTCTACTAGAAAAGGGAATGTTGTTTTCCTTGATCAGGTTTTACAGGATGCTGTTAATTTGGCACAAAAGCAAATTGAGCAAAAGAATCCTGATTTAGCTAATAAAGACCAGGTCGCTCATGATGTTGGAGTTGGTGCAGTAATTTTTCACGATTTGAAAAACGAGCGCACTGAAAACTTTGACTTTGATCTTGATGAAGTTGTCCGTTTTGAAGGAGACACTGGTCCTTACGTGCAATACACAAATGCGCGTGCCCAAAGCGTTTTGCGCAAGGCTGCTGAGCAAAGTCATAAACCCGATCTTTCTAATATTAAGATAGATGATAACTGGTCTTTTGGAGTTGCCAAATCTTTGGCCGATTTCCCTCGTATCATTGCTCGCAGCAGTGCTAAGTTTGAACCGTCAATTATTGCTAAATATGCACTTGATTTAGCCAAGAAGTTTAATAAATATTATGCTAATGTCATGGTTTTAGTTGATGATAATCAAATAAGCGCACGGTTAGCTCTGGTTCAAGCAACCTCAATTGTTTTAACCGAAGCTTTGCGCCTATTAGGTGTTAATGCTCCTAAAGAAATGTAAAAATTTTCAAAAATAACGTTTTCATCAAATAAAAGATTGTTCAATACTTAATTAATACGATACAATATGACTGTAAGTTTATTAGGAGGTATATTTAATGGCATATTTAGATAATGGTAACCAAATCTTTAAAGATGCTCGTAAAAACCATTATGCAG
>NZ_CALYQV010000037.1 GCF_945290125.1 uncultured Lactobacillus sp.
CGTGCGTTAGGTCTTGCTTAATAATAAAATGTCTAACTTTTTAGTTGCACTTCACTTTTGGAGAACTAATAAATGTTACTCCCAAACAACTAATTACTAATAACAAGCTTCCTGAAATTGCCAATTTAGTTATTCCAAATCTATCATAAAACATTCCCGTAAAAGGATTAATTAGAGCCATAGCTAACGATCCTGGCAACATTATAAATGCTGAAATAAGAGCTGATTTTTTCATTACAGTTTGAATTAAAATAGGATAAATAGTTGAACTACCCATCATTATTGCATAAAGAAGCATACTGATTAATACAGCCAAACGAAATTTAGAATTTTTAAAAATTCTTAGATTTAGTAATGGTTCTTTATCTTGTAACTATCTTTTACAAAAAATAATTATTAATACTATTCCAATAAGTAACAAGATTAAGCTTATAAATAATCTAGTAGTAATATTGCTTAGTCCTACCAAAATACTGCTCAAGCCACTAGTACTTAATAATAGAGAAAAGTAATCTGGATGATTTTTTGCAACCGGTGAAACACTTTCAACGCTAAAGATTGCTAAAATTATAATAAAAAATGATATAACAGCTGAAATAAAGAAAGCACTACGCCAACCCCATATTTCAATAAGGATGCCTGTTAAAGTTGGTGCTATCACAGGTGCTGCTCCTGATGCCAATTCCAATATCCCCATGACTGTTCCCTGCTTGTTAACCGGATAAAGAATCATAATTACTACTTGAGTTAATGGTAAAATAATGCCGCTACCAAAGGCTTGAAATATACGTCCTATTAGTATAATTGGAAAATTGCTTCCCCCACAACAAAGCAATGTGCCGAATGTAAATAATAGCATTGACGATAAAAATATTTGCCTAGTAGTAAAGCGTTTAATCAAATATGCTGATATTGGAATCATAACTGCCATAGCTAAACTAAAAGCACTGGTTAACCACTGGGCAGTTAGTGCGGTCAAGGATAACTCATGCATAATTTGTGGCAAGGCCGTTGTTAAAGAAGTTTGAAGAAACGACGTGACAATTGTTCCAGTCAAAAGAGTTCCAAAAATCAAATTAGCTTTTTTTCCAGTCATGAATTTCTCTTCTTTCAATTTAAGTTGTTTTAATTATATTGATGTAGAAAAGATAAACAACCAACAATTTATATTGAAATGTTAGGAAAATATAAATAGTAAATCAATTAAAAATTGAAATGGGTATCCTATTATCCATTTAAGAAAAATCTGACAGTCCATTGTAAAAACAAAACAGCCTGCTAATGATTAAAAATCGGCTCTATAATTTATCCTGTTGATGACTTATCTATGTGATAAGCCGTTAATGGTTTTTTATTACATAAAAAGGACTAATTATCTAAATCATTAGATATTAGTCCTTAAAATTACTTATTTTAATATATAATGTATAGTTTCATTATTCTATATTTTTCTCCCCTTTTCCATGTTTTTAAAAACAAGTCGATATTTTTCTGAAATAATTGAACATTCAAAAACAGTAATTAAAGCAATCAATATCCAGCTTACTTTTAAGGTCACGCATAAAATTACCCCCAGGCCAATAACAATTATGCCATATAAAACTATCTTTCCTACACTATATTGGTTAATGAATTTTCTAATGCGCGTAACTTTAAAAACTATTACCTGACAAGCTATAAAATAAGCAGCTAATAAAATTATATATATCATTATTATTTCACTTATCCTTAGTTAATCAGCTTTGTTCAGGATCATTTTCCTTTTCCAACTGCTGTTTCTCAAACACCTTGAAAAATGGATAGTAAATGATGATGTAAATAACAAAGTTAACCACTGATAGTATCAACGCATTCCAACTCCAATTTGTACTCATAATTGCAGCAATTGGTGCAGGAATAGTAAACGGTAATCTGACCATCATCATTGGTACCAGGTGAGAAGTAGTAGCAAAATAAGAAATAGTAGTCGTTACTAGTGGAGCTAGTATAAATGGAATTCCGAGAATTGGATTTAACACAATTGGAGCACCAAATATAATTGGCTCATTAATATTGAATAAACCGGGTAAAATTGATAATTTACCTAAATCTTTTAGATACTTAGACTTAGAAAACATAAAAAGTACTACTAAAGCAAGTGTCCCACCAGCTCCACCAATCCAAACAAACCATTGCAAAAATTGCTCAGTAAAAATTGTGGATAAGTGAGTTGCTGCTACACCAGCATGAAATTGATTCATATTAGTAGCAATTGACATTTCCCAAAATGGTCTGACAATTGGATCCATAATAGCAGCGCCATGAATACCAAGTGTCCAGAAGCCACAGATAAAGAACACAGTAGTCAAGCCACCGGCCAAGCTGTTGCCAACTAAAAATCCTTTTAACGGCATTAAAATATTGGAAATAAAAGTAGCGATATTGAAATTAAATATATCTCTTACAATCCAAAATAATATTAAAATGACCGCTGCTGGAAAAAGAGCTACAAAAGAATTGGAAACCTCAGGTGGGACACCCTGGGGCATTTTAATTGTAATGTTTTTCTTTTCTAAAAAGTGGTAAATTTCGACAGAAATCAAGGCTGTTGCAATCGCTGCAAATAACGAAGATGCACTTAAATTGGCTATATTAATATAGCGACCTGCCGTAATCACATTTTTAACATCTGCATTTACTTTAACTGGCTGTACTGTTGCTACTAAAAATGCGAGTACAGCTAATATACCACTGGATAAAGTATCCATTTTATAGCTTTCAGCAAGAGCAGAAGCAATACCAAATGTTGCATATAACGACAGAATTCCTACCGTAAAGCGAAAAGGAATATCTAGAATTGCCTGATAAGGTGCTAAGAAATTAGAGACTGCTGGTATGGGCATATTACTCAGAATGGTAAAGAAAGAGCCAACAATAGTTAATGGTAAGGTAGCAATAATACCTTTACGAATAGCTGTCATATGTCTTTGCTGACCCATTTTATTAGCTACAGGTAGAATTTTTGCTTCCAAAAAATTGACAAAATTATTCATTTATTTTCACCTCATATTTATTTTTTAGTTATAGAATTTTTAACAGACAAACTTAAATTTTGACCAAGACTTAATAAATGGTAATAGTAAAAGTTCATCGGTATTGATATGTCCAACGAGATTTTTACGATTATCTTTATGTGGCTTTAATACAATCTGTAGCTCATTCTTATACTTTCCAAACCCATTATTGCCTATGACTGCATCCCCTTTTTGAAACTCAATTTCATTGTCATGGGGCGAATTGGAAAAACTATGATACTTTTTTCTAACTTCTGTTGACCTGATTACCTGTTCATTAATATCTCCTCGTCTAACATGTTGATTTTTAAGAACTATGTCATGTTCAACCTTATTTATATCTGAAACAAAATCAATTTTTAATTCCACTTGATAGCGATCTATTAAACTAAGTTTTTTTAATTCTTCGTCACTAGCATAGGAATTACCGATAATTACATCGTCAATGAGTCCGGTCGCAAACATTTTTTTAGCTTGCACTTCAATAGGCAATTCACGATCTTCTTCTAAAGTTGGTAAGCCATCATTCACGCTCCAGGGGCCAATTTTTCCTGATTGAGAACTGATAAAAGCAGCTGTATGGAGATTATTTCTTTTAAAACGCTGACTACATTTCACAAAGAAATCATAAGGTAGACCTGTTCCTTTTTGAGGATAAAAATTGTGACAGCCATAAATAAAAGGTTTATTAGCTCGATAAGTCAGAATATTATCCACATAAGCAACATCATTACTCATGTTTAATTCAATGATTAAACCTTGCGGATTATAACTAAGTAATGCCTCTTTTTTGCCATCAAATCCATCATCTAGACGTAAACCATCTACACCAAGTTCTACAAAAAATGAAAGGTCATCATATGAGATTCCCAAAAGGTTAAATATTGTTGGCGAAACATCCAAAATCACTTCATAATTAAGTTCCTTTGCCAACTTAGTTAACTTTTGATATTTAGCAATTACTTCTTTCTTCTCGCCGGTAATTTCAAGCAAACTCATAAAAATTCTGGAAAATCCAAATTCACTTGCTTTTTTGATATAGGCCTTATCACTGGCGAAATCGCTATGATCTGGATATATCGATATTCCTAGTTTTCGCTTCATCTTAGTGCCTACTTTTATGCAAGTTTTCTTTTAACAATTTCAAACAATTTTGTTACATCATCTGGCTTAGTAAGTCCGGTATCTTTGTCAATAATTGATGAGTATACATGTGGTAATATTCTAGTCACGCCAGCATCCAAAGCAATATCCAAGATGGTCTCAAAGTTTTCCAAATCTATACCACCAGTTGGCTCAAGACTAAAATCATTTGTAGCGCAGGCTTTAGCAATATATTCATATTCCACTTTATGTGCTAAGCCTTTCATTGGAAAGAACTTAAATGAACTACCACCCATATCCTTTAACAAGGCAATAGCCGTGGTAACCGGCACTTCTGTTGCCATTTCTTTAGAGCTGAGTGGACCCGTTGCAATATTGACGTAGCCAGCCTTTCCAGTTGGAGAAACTAGACCATTAATAATAGTTTGATTTTGTCTTAGCAAAGCCCGTGAATAACCAACCCCTGTAAAAACTTGATTGACATGTTGTGGTTGAATTACTTGCGATACCTCACTAACCATCTTACTTTGGTTAGGGTCACCTGCTCCTAATCCAACCGAAATTGCATTATTTACTGCGATTTGATACTTTTTCAAATCAACAATACAGCTGTCATTATCAGGATAGTTTTTAGTTAAAACGCCACAAACAACATGACCGTCAGCCGCTTCATATATATCCTTAGCATTTGCGACACTTCCGGCCAAAACATTTAACGCTACCCTTCCTTTATAATAATTTGGTACTAATTCCATTTATTTCATAATCTCCTTTAATCTTTCAACTATTAAATCCATTTCCTTTGAATTGAGTGCTCTGATGTCAAATTCAATTATTCCTTCATTAGCACGATTTTCTCGAGTATAAATAGCGGGATCATTATTTTTCAAACCTTTAACTACTTGAATTGCACTTTTTGATGCATCAGCATTCATTTTAATATCGGCACGATAAATTTCTCTTCCTGCTTGATCTTGTGCTTCTTTGACCGTAAGCCCAGGAATTGCGCTCAACTTTTTTAAAAATGGTGCAAGACGCTTACGCATATGTGTGCCAACCTCTGGGCCTGCGCTGACATATTCTTCAATTGCTCCTACCAATCCCAAAAGATTGTCTTTACCAATTTTCATCGCTCTACCGATTCCTGAACTTTGCATTCGAATCCAGTCGATGTATTTTGCTTTACCAAATACTAATCCTGAAGCTGGTCCTTCAATTGCTTTTGCACCACTAAAAAGAATGATATCTACGTTTAGTGCCAGATATTTTTTCAGATCTTCTTCTGCTGCAGCGTCTAAAATTAAAGGTAAGTTATGTTTATGAGCAATTTCAACTGCCTGCTTAACAGTAAGCATGCTCTTTTGTACTGCGTGATGACTTTTCACATAGAAAATAGCTGCAGTATCTTCATCAATCATCATTTCCACATGTTCTGGTGAGCACATATTAGCGTAGCCAGCTTCAACTACATTGCCTCCACCCAAAATAATCATTTCTTCTTCTGGAGCACCATAATCTACATTTTGTCCTTTGGGTATGACAATATTCCTGGCTTTAAACCTAGTTGAATACGGATGATAAACATGGTACTGGCTTCCCTGACCAATAACTCCTGCAATTGCTAAAGCGATCCCGGCAGATGCTGAGTTCACAATGACTGCGTCTTCTGCTCCAATCAATTTAGCCACGTATTTTCCGCTCTTTTTAACTAAATCTGACATTTCAAAAAAATGTTTGTCACCAAATTCTTGGGCTTCAATCCCTGCATTACTTGTTTTTGAAACGCCTAAAATTGTCATCTTACCGCTGGCATTTATTACATGCTTTAAGTTCAATTTCTGATAATAATCCATTTTATTCTCCAATCTGATAAGTTTTACCCATAACGACAACCATTTTAGGACAAATATGTTGATTAAATTGACGGTGATTATGATTTGAATCTGTAAGTGTAACCTCTTTATTTTTTTCTAATTTAAAAATCGTCAGATCAGCATCATATCCCGGCTTCAACTGTCCTTTGTTAATCAAGTTAAAATTATTCGCCGGAGCTGCAGTTACCTTATTAATTACATCGCTAAGTGAATAGCCATACATTAAAAATTTATCCAAAGTTGTGGCCATGTTATACACAGGTCCATTTATACGGTTGCGATTATAGATATCGGTACTAATAGAGTAAGGAATTAAACCGGCAGCATTTGCAATATCAAAAGTATGGAAGTTAAAGCTATCGGTACCATGACCAACATCGAAGGTTACGCCTCTACGATAAGCTTCCCAGACAAATTGACGAATATTGTCCGATTTATCAAGTATCCCATTTGGTTTACCGTTATAGCCATGAGTTAAAATATCGTTATCGTCCATTAAGTCTAAAACTTCTTTTAATTGTGGTGGATTTGCACCAACGTGTACCATAATCGTGAAATTGCCACCTAAATTTTTTTGGAATGTTTTAGCTTTTTGTAAAGGCACTACACCATTATCAATAACTACAGAATGACTTTCTCTTACTTTGATACCAACAATAAAATCACGGTATTTTTGAATTGCTTCCATCAAAGAGTCTTTTTGAACAGTATTAATGTCGCCCAGTTCATTCTGTGCCAGTATGCCTGTTTGACCGACGTTAATCATTGCATAAACATTAGTAATTTTGTTTCGGGTTATATTGTAAAAATCACCAATATTTTCTGCACCGGTAGAACCGGCATCAATCACAGTAGTAACTCCAGATTTATAACCGTCTTCATCAGGATCATCATAATAAAGCGTCAATTTTTCATAACAATGAACATGATCATCTATCCACCCTGCAGAAACATACTTTCCTTGAAGATCAATTACTTTAGCAGCTTCAATTCCATTTAGGCAATGACCGACAGCAACAATTTTTTTACCTAAAACGCCAATTTCGATTGGAGAACCATCAGCAACACTTTTACCATTTTTTAAATATAAATCTATCATCTTTCACCTCAACTAAACTTTCACAGGGAATAACAACCCAGCAATCATAGCTCCGATAATTGCGCCGCCAGTGATTGGCTTCTTCCACGCATAAAATATAACCGCACCAATAATTGCTCCCAAACCAATAGGAATTGATGCTTGACAGGCAGAAATTAAGATCAATGGGCCTAAAAATCTTCCTGTATCATTACCTGCACCCATCATAATGTCAGCGCCAAAAGTTGAATTAGATTGTTTTAAAGTAAAATGTCTAATAGCATAAATAACAAAACCAATTAAAACGCCAATAATTGCACCTGTTAATAAAGCCAAAGGGAAACTCTTAATCGGTTCTTTAATATTCATACTGAGTAAAATAGCTGGAATACCTAAACCAACACCAGTTAAAATTGAGCCACCTAAATCTAAGATTCCGTCTAACGAACCTTCTAAAACTCTGGCAAAAAGGAAGCTGGCTCCAAATGCTGCACAGGCACCATATGATCCGCCAGTCATTCCTGCCTTCAGCATAGCAACAAATGCAACTTCATTAAACGCACCAGTGCCATAGTTAAAATACATTGAAGTCCCAGCGAATACTCCAGCTGACATTAAGCCAACAATAATTGGGAAACTCCAATCGGCATACCAAAAACTTTTGGTATTCTTTAAATCTAATTCTTGTTCTTTTAAAGTTTCATCACTTTTATCCATGTCTTTACCTCTTTTCAATTAAGCTTTAGCCGCCAAAAACTGAGTGAATTTGCCTTAACCAAGCAGGAACTCCCAAATTCAGTTGCTTGACTAATGTCAAATCGATTCCTCTGAAAAATGCACTCAAAATAAATAAGACAATTGTAGTAATCAGAATAATTCTAGTAATTTTATTCCAACCACTTTCATCTACTCCTTTACCGACTAAAATTCCCAAAACCACTCCTGGGACAGCATTACCCATAATTAGTTGGGCAATACCACCAAAGATTGTTCCAAAAATTCCAGATCTTTTCCCACCATCAATTGCTGCTAGCCAAAAGATAACAGGCATAACAGTGTTAATTAATAATGTAGCAGCCGGAACTAAAACTTTTACCGCCGTAATTTGAAGTGATTGTGGCAAAGCAGAACTCGTTAGGTTAAGAAAAGCAACGATTAAAGCTCCCACTATTGCACCGGCTATACCCATTTTTTTGGCATCATGCATCTGTTTTTCATCGTGGTTTTTCAACATCAAAAGTGCAGCAGCCCAATTTGGTATCACTCGGTGAGTAACATCCTGTGTAAAGGATCCTGCTGCCACAGTTGAAGCCCAGGCGTTAAAGAAGAAGCCTAATCCAAACGAAAAGTGTGATGCGGGGTCACCTTCACTGGCATTCATTTCACCTAGTGTTCTAAATGCTCCTAAAGCTTGGACAGTTGGAGCATTAAACATTCTGGCTGCCCCTACTCCAACCGCTAACCCTACAAGAGTACCAATGATTAAGGATTCAATTAAAATTATCAAAAAATGCATTTTTATACTCCTTTAGTTTCTCTGTTAAAAAGTGGGTTATCAGTCGTTGCCACTTTCTGACAAGCTACTTCATTAACGCAAACGTACTCTACATGAACCAAAACTCTAAGTTGAACCTCATAGGACTTGCGTATTCTGGGGAAAAAGAAAAACAAAAAATGTTCTTTTTCATCAATTTCCTTAAAATTTTCCACCTCAAAAGATTTTGGCTCTATCTTAAAAATCAAATTATCTTCTGTTGTACTTAAATTTCTGGCTATTTTGTTTATTGCATTAGCAAATGCTTCTTTCTTGCTCTTAGCCTTTCCATTCACTACAATGTTTCTATCCTCTGCTTGAATTATATTTTTCATTTAAACACCTAAAACTTGTTGGGATATTTTTTATTGATTGCCTCAACAAGTTTTTCTCCTAATTCTTCTTTATCCATAAAGCCAAAACCAAGAACCTTTTTACCGTCATTAATAGCAGTAACCCCTTGAGTAATTGATCTCATACCATGTCTTTCTGGATAACCGTATTTATTATTGGCAATCAAAGCGCCGGCTCCGCCACTACCACAAAAAGAAATGCCGAAATCAGCTTTCTCTTTATTCATGACATCTCCTAATTTCATGTCTGCACCAATTCCAGGAACTAAAACAGCCTTGGCCCCCGCTTTTTCAATACCTTTTGCAACATTACTTCCTTTTCCCATTCTGTCAGCAACTACAATTTTCAACATATTAATTTCTCCTTTAATCTAATTTCATATTCTCAAAATGAATTGATAAAACATACTTTTCTGATTCAGCTATTTTGCCGATGTTATTATCAATAAAATCCATAACTTGCTGAGACATCTCCAACGATTGCTGAGATACCTTAGCAAAAATTTTCTTATCTACTTTTTCTAATTTTTCCCCATTCTTTACTCTATTAACCATTTCAAATAAATGATTACCTAAAATTTGGGTTTCTAAGTCGCTCGGATGCAGTTTATTTTGATGTATTAACGAAACTACATATACCATTACCTGCCTTAATTCATCTTTATAATTACTTTTTGCAATATATTTTTGGAATTCTTTATATAACTCTACTTTCATCTAAATTACCGTTTCTTTATTTCAACAACGTATAACGTAAAATTGCTATTATTTCATTAATATTAATGTGTAAGCCCAAATCTAAGTAAATTTTGTGCAGTCGGCTGATGTCAGATTTTGAAAATTTATTTATTTGTTTATCAGTTGGTTTAGAATCATACTGCTTATCAAAGTAAATCCGTTCCGTTGCTAATTGCATATGAATCATAAAAGCTTTTTCATATTTTTTACTGATGCGATCTCCTAAATATTCACTAACATTGATATAGGCTTCTATACTTAAAGATAGTATTTTCTCTACATTATTAATACTTTGTTCTTCCTTAATAACATTCTTCAAATCATTGTCATTTTTAACAGCGTTTTGTTTGAGCAAAAAAGAAACTTCCCGTTCAATTTTCAACATATCCTGCTCATTAGGAATTGGATTAACCTGTATGATTTTAGTTGACGCTATTTTTTTTAAAGGGAAAATACTAATTACCAGATCAGGTTTTGTTTCATATATTTTTGTGCGGTAATTTATCGCCGAAGCAAAGCCGGCACTTGTAATATACGGAATTCTGCTTTGAATTACTTTTTTTAAAAGTTTTGTTGCTCCTAAACCAGTCGAACAAACGTAAAGTGCACTGACTTGTGGTACTTTTTGCATATCACTAATTGAAACCAAGAAATGAAGAGAAACCAAAGTAACAAAAGTATCACTGTTAATGAGTGGACTTTTAGAAATATATTTGTCTAATGCTGCTTTAACTGTGTCAAACAAAGTGCTAAACCGACTCTTTACCTCTGCCGTAAAAGGAGTATAGTCATTAAAATGTTGATAATTACTATTCAATTCACTCATCAAATGTTGAGTTAACGAGTCTTGTAACTGTATATCATCATCCAAAGGCAAAACCATTTTTTGTGATACATAAGATATAATCTCCCTTACAGCCTTACTAGTTTCCACATCTTTTTCCAAGACTTTTACTCCAAAAATAAAGTATTTTTCTTCGTCTTTTGTTGGCTTAATGTCAAAAATTTCACTTACAACTTTGTAGATCTGAGCATAATGCTTTTGAGCCTGATTAAGTCTTTTATCATAGCTTGGAAGTTTTAAACTCCGGTGACGATGATTTTCTAAAATAATGATTGTTAACCGGTTAATCATTGACTTGGCAATACTCAAATCTATGCCAGTATTAAAAGCATCTTTTAGGTTTAAGATGTCACTCAATATTAAAGAAATATAATTAATTAACTTATTAATGTTTTTTGGTAAATTCGTGTTACCAACTGAACTTGTACTTATTTTAGAAATCAAAGCAATCAAATTGTTGGCACCAAATGAATATCTATCTATTTGCTTTTGCAAGATATATTCCATTAACGCACGAATATTAATTTCATCTCCAGTTAAGAAGTAGCCGTAATAATTTTTCCCTTCTAAAAGTAAATTGAATCTTTGAGCTTCTGTCTTGGCATTGTTTATGTCTGCTAAAAAGGTATTAGCAGACACGCCAAGCATTTTAGTCATTGTTTTACCGGTTATAAATCCCTCAGCAAAAACCAAACTGGTCAAAATCTTCCATTTTCTTTGGGTTGGATTTAAATACTGCGAAATTACTTCTTCACTTGAAAAAGATTGCAATGAGTTAATTGCATTTGTTCGATTAAAATCACTAGCAAAACTTATCCATATTCCCTTACCAGGCTTCGAATTATATTTACAACCAGGCTGCTTATTTATCCATTCTGCTATTTTTTTCAGATCGTTTCTTAAAGTTCTAATCGAAACTTTATATCTAGCAGATAAATCCTTAACTTTATAAGTTTGCGGGTTATTTAATAAGTTCGTTGCAATGTTAATTTGCCTAGAAATTAGAGTCATTTTGCTTACTCCTTTCTATATTTAAATTATATGAAAGCGGTGTTATAAAAAGAACTCCAAATTAATTCAACACTGTTGGTGCAAAGAATTGAAGAATAAAAATGCTCATAGAATTTTATTCTGTGAGCATCAATCAAAATATAAATATCGTTGTGTATGTTTGTTTAAACCTGCAATAGTGTATATAAAACTAATATCACTTTGTTACTAGCTAAATAAAAAAGGTAAATCTTGTTTCAAATTAAAACAACGATTTACCAATTTATAAAAATATTTTTTCAAACTTATAATCAATGAATGTATAAACTTTTAACATTTTGGGGTAAAGATTCTGCTAAATTAACTTCAAAATCCTTAAATGTTACCTTTTACCATTGAAATAATCATGGAACTTTTCCATTTCTTTGCCAATAACTTCATCATCTGGCATTGCGAATTCAAACGCACATTGTGCATCTTTAGGCAGGTATCTAATAACCGCTTTCCAGTTAAACATCCCACGGTCTAATGACTCAGTATTTTGCATTTTGCCTTCTGCATTAAGCATAGGATTCTTCAAGTGAATATAAGCTACAAACGGTGCGAGCTTCTTTGCGGCCAAATTTGGATCAAAGCCGGTAAAGGCAAGATTTCCTAAGTCAAATGTAGCAAAAATTGAATTGAACCCAGCTTTTCTGACAGCAGTCAGAAAATCAAATATTGTATCCGGGTTACCACTTATTGGTGTCTGGTCATTCTCGATAGTTGTTTGAATAGTAGCTAAAGGTAAAGTGGCAAGATCTTCTGCCAAATCGCCATGGTATTTGTAGAAATTACCGGTACTAAACTTGATTTTTTGTGCGCCAAGCTCTTGGGCTTCTTTATAATACTTATTTAAGTTCTGGTTAAAATTACCATTATCGTCAAAAATATTATCAGGTACACTATAGTTTAATAATAAACCTTTTTCTTGAATAGCTGGTGCCAGTTCTTTAATTTCTGCATCTACATCTTTGAAATATTCACGTCTAAGTTCAATTCCGTCTGCACCTAAATCAGCAATTCTATCCACTAAGTCCAGTTGGCTAATACCACTTTGAATCTCTTTTTCATAAACCAATGTATTAATTATTAAAGTCATGATTTGCTCCTATTTGTTCTTAAAATCTACATACTTCTCATTAAATTTTTTAGCATTTTCCGTAACGGCTTCGTAATCATCCTTTTTACCTGGTCCGACTAAACTACCGCCTACTCCAATAACGAAAGCTCCCTTTTCAAACCATTCATTCATGTTTGCTAATGAAACACCACCCGTTGGCATAACATTCACATTTGGAAATGGCCCGTGGATTTCATTAATCATAGTTTTGCCAGCAACTGAACCTGGGAAAACTTTTATTACGTCTACCCCATATGTCAAAGCTTCTTGAATTTCAGTTGAAGTAAAACACCCAGGAATATAGGGAATTTGGTATAAATTACACATCTTAGCCGTATCTTTATTAAAAGACGGACTAACCACAAATTTAGCTCCTGCTATAATAGCTAGTCTTGCTGTTGCTGGGTCCAGCACCGTACCTGCACCAATAATCACATCTTTGTCACTGCCGTATTCTTCTGTCAACCTTTTGATTGTTATATCTGCACTAGGAGAAGTAAATGCTAATTCAATAGCAGTAACATGTCCCTTTATACATGCTTTAGCAGTTTGGTAGGAATTTTCTTCATTATTACCTCTAACTACTGCTACAACTCCGTCTTCTTGAATTCTTTTTATTGATTCATATTTTAAAAGCATTTTATCTCTCCTATCATTCCATATTACTGTGCTGTTTTTTAGCAGCGCCATTAGAAACTTTATCCCTGATACTCAACTTAAGACAAAGAATATCCAGCACAATGTGCACACTTTGATCAAACAGGGAACTTAAAAGTTGAATAGATTCAACCCCATCCCCATATTTAGTTGCTCCAGGCACTACTATCACCTGTTTCGCCAATTTGGCAAGGGGTGAGCTAGCGTTACTCGACACAGCAATTACGTCAACTCCATTTTTAGCTGTTTTTTCTGTTAATTCCAGCACACTGCTGGTCTTTCCAGAACCAGAGACAGAAACCAAAACATCGTGTGGTTGAATTGAAGGCGTAATTGTTTCTCCGATGACAAAAACCTGGTAACCAATATGCATTAATCTCATGGCAAAACTTTTAGCCATAAAACCGGAGCGGCCTGAACCTAAAACAAATATTCTTTTATCCTTAGTAATTAAAGTTGCGGCTTGATCAATTTCTGCCTCGTTAATCTTATCCAGGACTGTGCTTATCTCTGCTAAAACTGGTTTAATTAAATGTTTAGAATCTAACATAAATTGATAATCTCCTTAAACTTGCTGGCCTCATTAACGGGATTATTAGATTGAACAATCTTACTTCCTACAATAACCTCTTGTACTTCATTTTGCATGGCTAATTTTTTTGCTTGCTCTAAATCAATACTACCGGCAACTGCTATGTTTTTAACTGGCGGGAATTTTTTTTTAAAATCAGAGACTAAATTAAGCAAATTTGCGTTTTTACCAGCATCATGAGAATTATGCAAGTTATAAATTGCATTAGGAAATTTGGCAATCTCTAAGATAGAATTATAATCCATTCCCATTAAGTCGATAAGAACTGTCCTATTTTTTTGTTCTGCAATTTCATAAACGCTGGCAAGAGTTTCCGGACCAGCCGTTCCCATTACAGTTAGAATATCCGCTCCTGCTTTAAATCCTTGTTCAAATTCGTATTGACCCTCATCGTTTGTTTTAGTATCAAGTAGAAGTAAACTGTGTTTTAAATTTACATTTGCAGCTTTAATCTCATAAAAACCGTAATCTTTTATTATTGAGGTACCAAATTCTACAATATCAGCAATACCATCGAGTTTTCGCGCCAGTTGAACTGCAGCGGTTAAAGAGACTCGATCAATTGCGACTTGCAGCTTCATCTTCAGAAACACCCTGTTTTTGATAAAATTCTTGTAATTGTTCCTTTGTTGGATAGCCGTCATTATCACCTAAGGTTTGCACCTGCAAACAGCCTACAGCATTACCGCGAACAGCTCCTGCCTTCAAGCTTTTCCCTTCAAGTAAAGCTGTAATCAAACCTAGAGCAAATCCATCTCCAGCACCGACAGTATCAAGAACTTTATCAGGCTTAAAACTAGGAACAGTGTATTTTTCGCCTTTAGCATTTTTAACGAAAACACCTTTATCACCAAGCTTAACCATTACCGTTGTAGTTCTTTCACCTTTCAAGTAAAAGTCAGCTATTTCTTCAGGATCTTCCGAGCCCATTAATGTCTTGCCTTCACTGATACCTGGTAAAACAATATCAGCCATGCCCGCCAGTTCATTGATTGTCTTGATCATATACTCTTTGCTCTTCCATAAAGGGGGACGTAAATTAGGATCAAAGGTAATTAATTTTTTAGCGGCAATTAGCTTTTTATAAAAAGCACGGAAAGTTTCTTCTGCAGTATCAGAGATTGCGGGAAAAATTCCAGACATATGGGCAATTTTAACATCGCTTAGATCAATATCAGCAATTTGACTGGCTTCTAAGTGGCAAGCAGCAGAATCACGACGATAATTAAACGTTGCAGGATCGCCATGTGTTACTAGCTGCTTTAATTGATGTCCTGTAAAATACTTATCGTCATAACTAACATACTTAGTCCCCACATTGTGAGCAGCAATAGTTTTTTGAACATATTTGCCAAAAGGATCTTCTCCTACGCGTGTAACATACTCAACAGAGTGTCCCAATCTTCTCACGCCAATAGCAACATTTAATTCAGCTCCACCCATTACTTTGTGAAAATTTTCAGTGTCTACTAAAGAAACATCTGCATCTTTTGAACACAGTATAACAAGTGGTTCACCAATAGTTATTACTTCAGACATAATATTTCCTCTCTTTGTTTTTCAAACTCATCCGAAAAAGTGATAAACAAGAACTTCATTTATAATTGATACTACCCACATCACAGGTACACCATATTTCAAGAAGTCCTTTGATTTTACCTTCATGTAGTCCAAGCCCCAGACATTCCAGGATTGGGTAATATCTACTGATACTGCCATCAAAGTCGGAACGTATAAAAGCGGTAGCAAGAAGGCATCACTGAATAATCCAGTGCTGTATAAAACTGCAGCAGTGGCAGCTCCGGCTCCCCAGACATGTAAAGGACCGCGGAACAAAGCCAGCGGGGCCAAAATACCCAAAGCAAGACAAAGGATTAAGTGTTGATGAGGCAAAACAGCTGCCAATATTGGGCGAAATCTTTCGGCATTAATAGTTGCTGCGCCAGTAAAACTTTCCAGAGCCATTAAAAACATAATCAATCCTGCAATATCACTGATTGCATGAGAAATTGAATCATTTAAAAACTTAAGACCCTTCTTGTAATCTTTAAATTGACCTGTTAAGAAAATAGCAATAATACTTGCTAAAGTTAATGCAGGTACTGCATCCCATTTAAATGCCATGTTCATTAAGACTGGAATAATAGGAACAATGTACGCTATTTTAGGCACTTTAACAGTACCAGTTTCATTATTTTCAGCACCAATTAATTTAAGATTATCATCTGCTATTGCTGGATCAATCTTTTTACGATTAAAGAATAAAAAGACAATGATTGCTAGCAGTTGTACTATTGCAGCACATATACCAAAAGTAAGGTACTTACTATCATAAGCTGCTTTTGGCACGAAGGCCTTCATCTGGTTATAAAGGACAACGTTGATATACATTGGTGCCCCAATAGCCATAGAGAATGCTGCCAAGGCAACTTCTCGCGGCAACCCCAATGATAATAGAATTGGTAACAGAATAACACCGATTGCTATTACTGAACCGACACCGTATGCACTTACAAAAATAAACGCTGTAACTAAAACAACTAAAATTGCTGCCAGAAGTGGTTTCTTTTTACCAATTGACTTAGTAGCTTCTGATATTGCAGGCGCAATCCCACTATCAACCAGTACGCGACCAAACCATGAACCAAATACGATATAAATAATAGTTGGACCATAACTGAGCGCTGGTTGCGCGAAAACTTTATTGATTGCTTCATTAAATGGTACTAAACCAATGATGCACCATAAGATTGCCATCACGAAGAAGCCAATCATCAAGTTCCCACCTTTTAAGATGTACCATATAAATAGAGCAAAAGTTATTAATAGCAAGATTGCTATTACTGTAGAACTCATTACACTTACCCCTTTACTAACTGATTATTTCATCTAAATAATATCAGCTTATTACTTTTTAAGGTAACCGGTTACCCTCTTAATATAAAACATTTAGTTTATCTTTGCAAGCGCTTTTCAAATAAAATTATATACGCAATAATTTATGCAATATTTCATTTTAATGGCAGTAAAATGATATACTACTTTTAAAACAAGAAAAAAGAATAGTGATTATGAAAAAAGCAACAATTCGTAACGTAGCTGAATTAGCACAGGTTTCCGTTGCATCCGTATCAAGATATTTAAATAACAAGGCTAAAGGCAGGCTCTCTGAAGAAAAAGCAAAAGTGATAGAGCAAGCAATTAAAGACTTAAATTACATTCCTAATTTGGCAGCTCGTCAAATGGCTACCAATCAAAGTAAGACAATTGCCGTAGTTGTTTCCAATATAGACGATTATTTTTCAACTGAATTGTTTAAAGGGGCATCTAACATTCTCAGAGTTAAAGGTTATGAAGCCTTTTTATTAGACACTAATGCCGAACAGCAGCGGGAACGAGAATTAATTAAAACCGTCAGCAGTAGTTTCTTTGATGGGCTGCTGTTTCAACCCTTGGGTAGTAATATCAAAACAATTCAATCCGAGTTTATTCACAACATCCCTACAGTAATTTTAGACAGACGCCTGGCTACTAAACGTTGGCCACAGGTTATTTCCAATAATATTACAGTTTCAAAGGACGCGACTAAATATTTTTTGAAGCAAGGCTGCGATGACATCTTAATTTTGTCTTCTGAAGTTAAAATCGCTTCTACGAGAAGAGACAGGTACAGTGGTGTGTGCTCAATTGCAGATCCTGATCAGATTCATTTAATTGAGCTTGACGAAGAATCATATAATTATATGGCGATTAAAAATAAAATTGAATCTTTCTTGTTGAAGCAAAAAGCTCAAAACAAGAAAACCTTGATTTTTAGTTTCAAGGAGCGTTGGTTGCTTGCCTTTTTACCAATGCTTTTCGCTGATGGCTTTTTAAATAGTGACGAGGTTTTAATTACGGGATTCTCAGATACTAAATTAGTACAAACTATTTTGCCCGAAGCAAGGCTAATTTCACAAAATCCATATTTAATGGGAGCAAGTGCTGCAGAAATTTTACTTAAGAGTTTAAGCGGTGAGGATACTAGTAAAAGTCATGAACCGCTTATTGTGCCTGCTAAATTTTAGTTGCTGTATTTATTGCCATTTACCTGACAAAAACAAATAAAATAAAAAAGCTTTGAGAACTACATTCCCAAAGCTTTTTAT
>NZ_CALYQV010000038.1 GCF_945290125.1 uncultured Lactobacillus sp.
CGTCCACAAGGCTATACTCGAACCTTATTGCCGATTCCCGCAAAAGTAATCGAACAAATAAAGGGGTACCATACTTTACAAGAAAATTTTTTAAAAGATCATGGTTTAACTAATCCTAAAAGATTAATTTTTCTTAATTTGCGAGATTATCGCCGAGCCAAAAAATGTGAACCTTTAACGCAGAGTGGACTGACTTATACATTTAAAGAAATTTGTCGCAAATTAGGAATTGATCCCAATGGTAAACGTATGAGCATCTATTCTTTCAGACATACGATCTGTGCCAAATTAGCTAACACACCTGGAATATCATATCCATGGGCGGCAGAAAAAATGGGGCATACAGTTTCAATGTTTATGAAAACTTACGTTGGTGTCGATCCTGATATTAATAGCAGAATGTCCGAAATTTGGACGGCTTAAGAGTGCACACAGAGCTGCACAATTAAATTTTTAAAATGGTTAAAAAGTATTGATAGCAAGGGATTAACAGCCACATACTCAGGAGCTGGGAAGTGGCTTAGAATTTTTAATATCAGTAATTTATCAAAATATTGCTGTGATAGGTTAAGGACTAGTTTGCATTAATAATGAGTTTACATCACCTTTAATTATGCTTTTTATTAATTTTTGAGGGAAATAAGTGCGCTTAAAGACTGATTGAATAGGTGTCGTAATCAGTTTTAGATGTAAATTTTACTGAAAAATTGATAATTAAAGATTATTATCTAATTTTTATATTGCTTAATTTTATTATTGATTATATAACTAATATTGTTGGGTAAGTAATCTACTATAGAAAGAACAAACAGTATCTTACAGAAAGGAAGTCAATTTGCTATGAAAAAAACTAAATTATTCAAAAAAATATTAATTGCGGGAGTATTGTTGTCCGCTGGCATCACTATACTAGCTTGCATAAACCCTCACACCGTTGCTGCTAAGTCACTACCGGTTGCAACAAGCAAGGACTATAACAAGCTTCAGAAGCTTTCTAAAAAGTCTGGTGCCCATTACATCAAAAAAAGGAAATGGTATGCCAGTTTTATTCCAGGCGATAACGTTGAAGCTTACCGTGATCTTAAATCACTAAAATTAATAGGAACTAAGTCTGATCCTGGAATTGATGACTGGGATGTCTTTATAGGTGCCGGAACAATCAACGGCACACGCTATTTTATTAGCAATATTAAGGAAAAAGATGGCAAAAGAAAATATATTATCCCGGCCGCTTATTGCCAGGTCCCATATGGTTACCAACTTAAAAAAGGGCACGCGGTAGTTCATGATTACAATGGCTCTTTAGCTAATGCGTATAATGGTTACAGTGAATCAGATCATAAATATGGTAAAACGCTAACTAATGAGAACGTTATATATAGTAATAAGAAAGACGCCACGTTTACTGTTTCTCTGAAGCAAGATGGTCAAACAAAAGGTAAACATAAGGGCTTTTGGATTGGGCGCACACCGATTAAGTTCAGAGTTGACGGTACTAATACCTATGAAAATTATTATCCACTATACAATTATGTGCCAAATGGTGAACTAATTGTGACTTATATTAAGACGGAAGATTTAAGTCAATTTAAACCAGCGACAGTAACTTATAATCACATTGGTACTATAACTAAAAATCATAAGTTCAAACCAGCCCATAAGAAATTAAACATTTAGCATTGATCTCTGGTAAGAATTTTAGGTCGAAAAAGTGATTTCTTAATATTCGTGACTAATATA
Organism: uncultured Lactobacillus sp.; assembly: GCF_945290125.1. GTDB lineage: Bacteria > Bacillota > Bacilli > Lactobacillales > Lactobacillaceae > Lactobacillus > Lactobacillus rizhaonensis. The sequence continues at coordinate 1,741 of NZ_CALYQV010000038.1, forward strand.
AAATAGTTTGGTTAAACTTATCAAAAGAGATAGACTATTAAACAAGTAGTAAAAGCTATGAATTTGTAGTCTGTCTTTTTTTAGTAAAAAAGCGGTAAAATCGTCATTAAGTTGTATTTTGAGGTAATGCAGGCTTAATAGTTGGATGGGGAAAGGAAATTAATTTGGATTTAACTAAAGTAACAGAATTTGTTAAAGAGCAGCTGCAAGATGAAAAAACTGGTCATGATTTTTATCATGGCCAGCGGGTAGCGCATTTGGCCAGCAAAATGTATTTGCAGGATAATCCTGCTGCACATAAAGACAGCCGTATGGTTGCTATTATCGAAGCAGCTGGATATTTGCATGATACTATTGATGAAAAAATCTGCGCAGATCCTGATCAAGTTCTTGCCAATATTAAAGAATTATTGCCGAAAGCAGGCTTTACTGCTTTAGAAGTTAAAGATATTCTATTTACTATGCAGCACATGTCTTTTTCAGCCAATATCGAACACCATTATCAGTTGCCAGTTTCTGGAGAATACGTCCAAGATGCTGATCGAATAGAAAGCCTGGGTGCAATCGGTATTGCACGCGCTTTTACTTATGGTGGGGCCCATGGCAATGTTATATATGACCCAAGAATTAAACCACAAAGGCTTGTTAGTCATGATCAATATCGTGAACACACTGAAACAACAATCAATCATTTTTATGAAAAATTATTCCATTTGGCTGACTTAATGAATACAGTCGGAGGGAAAAAGGAAGCGCAAAAAAGAACTGAATTTATGCGTGACTATGTCAAAGAATTTATGTCTGAATGGAATGTTTAAGTTGCGTGGAGCTCCATGCAGCTTTTTATTTTGCTTTAAAACCGAATATTAAATGCTTTATCGCAAGTCTAATTGGCTGGACAATTTGATTTGGGGATTTTCCATTTTTAATAATGCCCTTTTGCGGTCGAGACCTCCAGCATAACCCGTTAAAGAGCCGTCACTGCTAATTACACGGTGGCAGGGAATGATTAAGCTAATAGGATTGTGTCCAACAGCATTGCCAATTGCACGAGCCTTATTTACTTTATTCTTTTGCCCTTTTTGCACTCGAGCGGATAATTCTTTATAAGTGACAAGTTCGCCGTAAGGCACCTTTTGCAGTTCCTTAAGTACTTTTTGCCTAAAGGCTGACACATCAGGTTTCACGGGGACGGTACATGGGTCTGGTTTTTGCTCAGCAAAATAAGCAGTCAGCCATTTTTGGGCCGATTTAATCGGGTTACTGGGAAATACTTTGACAAGACTCAAATCATAGCCGGCACCAAAATATTTTTGTCCGTTAAACCATAATCCTAAGAGGTGACTATCATCGCTTAAAAGCGTTAATGTTCCTAACTTCGTTTTAAAAAATGCCTTATATAATTTCATTAGATTACCTTTATCATCGAAGAACATTTTACCATATATTTTATTATACGTTAGTTTATGGATAAAGATTGCTTAATAGCGTCAGATTAACTCAATTTACACCTATACGAAAATTTTAACTTTTTTATTTGTGGTGTACAAATCATTATGAGTAAAGCTCAGTTTCGCTTTCATGAAAAAATAGGAATGCTATCAGATCAATACTTTATTTTGTAGTTGATTTTTGACAATACTACCAGATATGGTATGTTAAGTATTGTGATATTTACAGGAGGTACAATATGAAGTCAAAAATCAAAAAAATCTTTTCCATCAGTGTAATAGCGGTTGCTGCAGGGTTAGCGCTTACTGCTTGCTCAGGTAAAAAGCAAGGTGGCGCCAGCAATTCAAGTAGTAGTGCCAAACACTCAATTGCGCTAATCACTGATACTGCGGGTGTTAATGATAATTCGTTTAACCAGTCTGCTTGGCAAGGCTTTAAGGAATATGGTAAAGATCATCATCTTAATCGCGGCCGTAATGGTTACCAGTATTTTCAATCAGGCAGTGCAGCGGATTTTGAGCCTAATTTTGATCAAGCCAGCAAAGCAGGCTACCAGACTATTTTTGGTATAGGCTATAGCTTAAAAGATGCGGCCAAAGCAGCTGCCAAAAAGAATCCTAAAAAGAACTACGTTATTGTTGATGAAGTGATTAAGGGGCAGAAAAATGTAGCCTCTGCCAACTTCAAGAGTGAACAGGCTTCTTATTTGGCCGGTGTTGTTGCGGCAACAGAAACAAAGACGAATGTCATCGGCTTTATTGGCGGTGCCCATGGCAATATTATTGATTTATTTGATGCCGGTTTTACCAAGGGCGTTCATGACCAGGCTAAAAAATTGCATAAAAAGATTACACTTTTAAACCAATATGTTGGCGACTTTAAGAGTGCTGATAAAGAAAAGGCAATTGCCCAGTCAATGTATGCTAAAAAAGCCGATATCATTTTCCACGCTTCTGGTTTAGCTGGCAACGGCTTGTTCCAAGAGGCTAAGTCAATTAACCAGACAAGAACAGCTGCTAACAAAGTTTGGGCTATTGGAGTCGATTCGGACCAGTCTCATTTAGGTAACTACAAGACTAAAGATGGTAAAAAGGATAATTTTGTTTTGACTTCAGTTATTACCGGTGTAAATGTAGCTACACGTGATATTTCTAATCGCGCTTATCACGGGAAATTCCCTGGCGGTCAGCAACTGGTTTATGGTCTAAAAACTAACGGAGTTTCGATCAAACGTGGACAAATTAGTGCAAAAGCTTGGCAATATTCACGTCAAGCTCGTACAGAAATTATTAAGGGTAATATCAAAGTGCCAATTCATCCAAGTAAATAGTTCGTAATATACCAACATTTTTACCTATAATCTACCGCAAAAAAATATTTCTTGAATTAATGCGTATTTTATTATAATATTAATTATTAAAAGTTCGTATTTTGTGGAGGGTAAAATCAATGGGTAAGAAATTTACGAAATTTTTGTCGTTAGGATTTTTAATGGCATCATTTACTTTAGTTTTGAATGCTTGCTCGGGAAAAAAGCAGGGAACAAGCAGTCAGAACAAAAAAGACAGTATTGCTTTAATTACTGATAGCAATGGTATTAATGACCAGTCCTTTAACCAGGCTGCATGGGCCGGTTTTAAAGATTATGGTAAAGAACATCATTTCAAGCAAGGTAAAGGCTATCAGTATTTCCAATCTAGCAGTGCTACTGACTATACGCCTAACTTTAACCAGGCTGCTAAGTCTGGTTACCAAACAATATTTGGTATTGGTTATATGTTAAAAGACTCAGTTAAAGCTGCTGCTAAAAAGAATCCTAAGAAAAATTTTGTAATTGTTGACGATGTGATTACTGGTCAAAAAAATGTGGCTTCAGTAACTTTTAAGAGTAATGAATCATCATATTTAGGTGGTGTGGCTGCCGCTTATTCTACCAAGACCAACAAAGTTGGTTTTATCGGAGGAGCAAAGTCAGCTATCATTGATACTTTTGAAGCTGGTTTCAAGCAAGGCGTAAAAGACGCAGCTAAAGCTCAGCATAAAAAAATAAGTGTCAGTGTACAATATATCGGCAACTTTACTTCAAACGATAAAGCTAAATCAATTGCCCAGTCAATGTATGCCAATAAATGTGATATCGTGTTCCAAGCTGCAGGTTCAGCCGGTAGCGGAGTCTTCCAAGAAGCTAAAGCCCTAAATCAAACTAAACCTGAAAGTAACAAGGTTTGGGTAATTGGTGTAGATGTTGACCAGAAAAATCTAGGTAACTATAAAACTAAGGATGGTAAAAAAGCTAACTTTACTTTAACTTCAGTATTGAAGGGACTAAACGTTGCAACTAAATCCTTGGCTGACGATGCGGCTAAAGGAAAGTTCCCAGGAGGAAAGCATCTTGTCTACTCCTTAAAAGGCAATGGTGTTTCAATTACTAAAGGCAACCTTACATCAAAGGCATGGCTGGCAGTAGAAAAGGCCAAACAACAAATAGTTTCCGGAAAAATCACTGTAGCGCAAAATTAAAGTAAATTATTGATTAAAACTCTTTGTGTAAATTTATGCAAAGAGTTTTTTACGAAAAAGGAAATTTACATAAAATGGAAGATGTGACGAACGTAATAGAAATGCGCCATATTGTTAAGGATTTTGATGGCTTTAAAGCCAATAACGATATTAACCTGACTTTGAAAAAAGGTGAGATTCTAGCGTTATTAGGAGAAAACGGTGCTGGCAAATCAACTCTCATGAGCATTCTATCCGGATTGATTCAACCCACTTCAGGTTCAATCAAAGTTCGCGGACAAAAGGTTAATATAAAAAATCCGACTGTCGCCAAAGACTTAGGTATCGGTATGGTACACCAGCACTTTATGTTGATGGAATCCTTTACAGTTTTGGAAAATATTATTTTGGGTCATGAAACAACCAAGGGACCTAAACTAGATTTCAAAAAAGCTGAGAAGCAGATTATGGCCTTATCTGAGCGCTATAACTTAAATATTGACCCTCAGAAAAAAATCAGTGAGATTACCGTGGCGCAACAACAAAGAGTGGAAATTCTAAAAGTCTTGTATCGCGGGGCTGATATTATGATTTTTGATGAGCCCACTGCTGTTTTAACGCCGCAAGAAATTATGGAATTTATCCAAATTCTGCATGGACTGGCCAAAGAAGGTAAATCAATTATCTTAATTACGCACAAGCTGGAAGAAATTGAGAGAGCTGCTGATCGTGTCACCGTTATTCGTGCTGGTCAAAGTGTAGGAACTTTTGCCGTTGCTAACGTCGATAATAATCGTTTGGCGGAATTGATGGTTGGTCGTCATGTTAACATGACGCTTAACAAACCAGTGGTAAAAATTGGTAAAACGATGCTGCAAGTTGAAAATTTGCAGGTGAAAAATAAGCAAAATGTTGCCATAATTAAAGGAATGTCTTTCAATTTGCATGCTGGCGAAATTTTGGGTGTTGCCGGTATTGACGGTAATGGTCAAGATGAACTTGTCAGGGCTTTAACCGGGTTGCAACATGTTCATTCCGGCAAAATTATGATTGACGGTGAAGACATGACTAATCGCAAGGTACGGCAAATAACTGAAAAGGGTGTTTCGTATATACCTGCTGACCGGCAAAAATATGGCTTGATTTTACCTTTTTCAGTTTCAGACAATTTAGCTTTGCAAACTTACTATCAAGAGCCATTTTCACGTCACAACGTCATGCATTATGATGTCATTCACGAACATGCCAGAAAGTTGATCAAGCAATTTGATATTAGAACGACCAGTGAAAAGTTGCCTGTAAGTGATTTATCTGGCGGAAATCAGCAAAAAGTAATTATTGCACGTGAATTAAGTAGTAACAGTAATTTAGTTATTGCTTTTCAGCCAACTCGTGGTCTTGATGTTGGTGCGATTGAATATATTCATAATCAACTCTTAAATGAAAGAGCTCAAGGTAAAGCAATTTTGTTAATTTCCTACGAACTTGATGAAATTATGCAATTGTCTGATCGGATTATTGTCCTTCACAATGGTAGTATTTCAGGTGAAGTCAGACCGGAAAACACGAGTGATGAGGAATTAGGGTTGTTAATGACTGGCGTTAAGAAAGAAGGCAGCGCTCTTGCTTAAAGTAACACTAAAAACTAAGAAAATTTTAGTACCAATTATTTCAATTTTGGCAGGCTTTTTAGTTGGGGCAATCATTATGCTGGTCTGGAGTTACAACCCGTTTCAAGCATACGTTTCAATGTTTTCCAGTGCCTTAGGAAACATGAATGGTATAGGTGAAACTATTCGTGAAGCAACTCCACTTATTTTTACTGCTATTGGTTTTGCCATTGCTTCTACTGCCGGCTTTTTCAATATTGGTTTGCCCGGGCAGGCTCAGGCAGGCTGGTTGTCATCCATCTGGGTAGTCCTGGCTAATCCGAACATGCCTAAAGTATTTTTACTGCCACTGGCTGTAATTACCGGTATTATTGCCGGTGCGCTTGTTGCCGGTGTTGCCGGCTGGCTGCGTGCTCAATTTGGTACCAACGAAGTAATTACAACCATTATGATTAACTATATTGTGCTTTATTCCTGTCAATATTTGATGCAGCAGGTAATGTCAGCCAAATTACGTATTGATACTGATACTACTAAAACAATTACTGCTAACGGTAGTTTAAAGATTAATTGGCTTAGTTCAATGTTTGGTGATTCACGGATTAATGCGGGAATTTTTATTGCTTTAGTCGCCGTCTTTTTGTATTGGTATTTAATGCGGAAGACTACCACCGGCTTTGAAATTCGTTCGGTTGGTACTAATGCTGCAGCTAGTCGCTATGCCGGCATGTCTGCTAAAAAGAACATCATGTTATCAATGCTTCTGTCTGGCGGTTTTGCCGGTTTAGGTGGAGTTGTGCAGGGCCTTGGTACTTATCAAAACTACTTTACCCAAACGACTAGCTTGGATATTGGCTGGGATGGCTTGTCTGTTGCCCTTCTTGGTGGCGGAACAGCTGTTGGTATTTTGCTGGCTTCATTGCTATTTTCAATATTAAAAATCGGAGGATTAGGGATGCAGACCATTGCCGGTATTCCGTATGAGATCGTTTCGATAGTCATTGCCGCTATTATCTTCTTTGTTGCTATTCAATATGTTATTGGACTGCTATTTAAAACTAAAAAAGTTCAGGCAATTCAGAAAGTCACCAAAAGCGCTGACACGGATTCAGACAGTGCAGTGGCGGATTCTACTAAAACTCAAGGAGGACAAAATTAATGAATTTAGTTACGATTTTAGCGTTAATTGTATCATCAACTTTTGTCTATTCGGCTCCGTTGATTTTTACTGCTCTAGGTGGTGTTTATAGTGAAAATTCAGGTATTACCAATATTGGCCTGGAAGGAATAATGACTATCGGTGCCTTTTCAGCCATTGTGTTTAACCTGACTTTTGCTTCTGCTTTTGGTAAAGCAACGCCCTGGCTTGGTCTTATTGTTGGGGGAATTGTGGGCCTGCTCTTTTCATTACTGCATGCTGTTGCCACTATTAATTTTCATGCTGACCATATTATCAGTGGGACTGTACTTAACCTTATGGCACCGCCTCTAGGAGTATTTTTGGTTAAAGCTATTTATGATAAAGGGCAAACTGAAAACATTACTCAAAGCTTTGGTTATTTTAGTTTTCCCGGCTTAGCTGATATCCCTGTAATAGGGCCTATTTTCTTTCAAAATACATCGGCACCAGCGTGGCTGGCAATAGTGTTGTCAGTAGTATTGTGGTGGATTTTGTATAAAACCCGCTTTGGCCTGCGCTTGCGCTCATGTGGTGAAAATCCCCAAGCTGCTGATACTCTGGGGATTAATGTTTATGGCATGCGTTATGCTGGAGTATTAATATCAGGCTTTTTAGGTGGAGTTGGCGGTGCAGTTTTTGCAGAGGCAATTTCTGGCAACTTTTCAGTTTCTACTATTGTGGGGCAAGGCTTTATAGCTTTAGCGGCCATGATTTTTGGTAAATGGAATCCATTAGGTGCAATGATGGCTTCGCTTTTCTTTGGTTTTGCTCAAAGTATTAGTATCATCGGCAATCAATTACCGTTCTTTAGCCACATACCTGTTGTTTACATGCAGATTGCTCCTTATGTAATTACAATCATAGTTTTAGTTCTGTTCTTTGGAAAATCGGTTGCTCCAGCAGCTGATGGCCAAAATTATATTAAGTCAAAATAGGGAGAATGATGAAAACAATTTATTTTAACCATGATGGTAATATTGATGATTTGGTAGCTTGTTTACTGTTTTTGCAAGCGCCGGATATTAAGTTGATTGGTGTCAGTGCAATTGATGCGGATGGCTATGTTGATCCGGGTTGATCCGGCTGTTGAAGTGTGTCGTAAACTGACATACCGCTTTAACTTGCGCGGTGATCAATTGGAAATTGCCAAATCAAATTCTCGCGCCGTTAATCAGTTTCCGGAAGATTGGCGTAAAGCGGCATATTCTTTCAATTATCTGCCTTTATTGAATCGTTCCGGCAAAGTAATTACTAAGATGGCAGAAAAACCGGCTCATTTAGATATGGTTGAGAAAATTATGGCGTCAGAGCAGCCTGTAACTTTAGTTATGACAGGTCCTTTAACGGATTTAGCGCGTGCATTAGAAACTAATCCCCAAATTGCGGATAACATTGAAAAGCTGTATTGGATGGGTGGTTCCCTTGATGGTCATGGTAATGTTGTTCAGGTTAATGCTGACGGTACTCAAGAATGGAATGCTTTCTGGGATCCTTTTGCGCTTGCAACTGTCTTAAAATCAAATATTCCTATGCAAATTATTGGTCTTGAAAGCAGTGAAGAATTACCTTTAACAGATGAGTTAAGAATGCACTGGGCCAGTTTAAGTGAACATCCAGCTATGGATTTAGTTGCACAAGGATATTGTCTTTTAGTTAACCCGCCAATACCAACTTCGCAACTATACTTCTGGGACGTTTTAACTGTCATTAGTGCCCTATATCCCGAAGTTGTTTTAACGACTAAAAAACACAAGGTAAGAGTAATTACCCAAGGTTTGGCAGCAGGCCGTTTGGAAGATGATCCTGCTGGTCGTGAAATAACTCTAGTAACTAAAGCAGATAAAAATCTATTCTTTAAAAAGTTTGATGAATTATTATTGCGTAGTTAAGTAATACTTATAAAGAGAAAACCCTCGATTTGAAGTGCAACTAAAAAGTTAGACATTAATCTGACTATTAGGAGCACTTCATTCCAATTCGGGGGTTTTCTTGTAATTAAAATATTTATAGTGAAAGATTATGAATAGTAAAAAATTAATTGCAGATTTAGGTGGAAAAGATAATATTGAATCAATTTCACACTGTATGACTAGGATTCGTATTAAAGTCAAAAATCCGCAATCTGTCAATAGAAGGCAAATTGCAGGTGAAAGAAATGTAATTAAGGAACAGTTTATTGGTCATGAATACCAGATTATAGTGAGCAATAATGTAGAAAAAGAATTTGCCAGTTTGCAAAAGCAAATGCATTCAGGTAGGAATGATTTTACAGCTATTGAGTGGAAAACCATACCAAGTCAAATTTTAGTTCCCATACTATCTTTATATACAACCGCAGCTATTTTTCAAGGTGTTTTAGTATTAATTAAATTATGCAATTTAGTTACTGCTAATAGTTATGGCTTTTTATTAAATTTAATACGACTTCCCGTGTTTTGCTTACCAATAATTATTGGTTATAGCACTGCTAAAAGCGTCAAATTGAAACCAATTGCTGGAATAGGCTTTGGCATAGAATTAATGGCAGTACATCATTATTTCAAAGTTTTTCCCAATTACGTCGGTTCTTTAATTCTTGTGATTTTAGTATGCCTGACAAGCAAAATGATTTTTGTATTTTTGGATAAAAAATTAGGGGTAGCATAGGTACTACTTATAATTTTACATTGGGCTTTATCATTGCCAGTGTAATAGGAATTTTATTATTAGCACCAATTGGCTTATTTTTAGGCAAATTATTTTCTGACACTATCAAGTTAATTATGTTAAAAGTGCCTGTCATTGCAGCAATCGTAAGTTCTATACTATATTTGTTTTTAGTTATCAAGGGTCAGCATTGGTGGTTAACGCTACTTGCCCTGAACAACTTAGGAGCCTTAGGCTATTCTTGGCTTTTTGCTTTTACTTCAACTGCACAGTTTGGCCAATTGGGCGCAGTTTTTGGAATTGCGGCCATTATAGCCATGAACCCAGAAGTTATGGTTTTTGATGAACCAACCGCAGGGCAGGATCATAACTCAATCGTACTTTTAAATAAAATCATCCAAAAACTAACAAGCATGCATAAACTAGTAATTACAATTACACACGACATGAGTTTTGTAGTTAATAATTTTAAACGCGGGATAGTTTTTGCTCAGGCTCATAAGCAAAAAGAAGGTTCTCCTGCAGAAATTTTTAGTGATGAGCCTCTTTTACGTAAAAGTAAATTAGAACCACCAATAATTGGTCAGCTGGCCAAAAAACTAGGGTTTGACAATGTTTTAACAGTTACAGATTTACTAAGAGTGGTAAATTAATGGATATTTTATATGACTGCGATCCTGGTCAAGATGACGCGATGGCTTTATTAACTGCTTTAGGTAATCCTGATAAGGTAAAAGTTTTATGTGTTTCCACAGTTGGTGGCAACCAGAATATTGATTTGGTAACGCAAAATGCGGGCCATTTACTTGCCTTTTGTAAACAACATATTCCATTAGTTCAAGGACAAGCAGGTCCTTTGCTTAATCAATTACACGTGCAAGCAGAGGCTCACGGCGACACTGGTATGGATGGCTCAGAAAGTTTAAATAAATATGATTATCCGGTTAAAAAAGGCAATGCAATTTGCTTTATGGCAAATATGTTGAAAAAGCAATCTCAAAAGGTAACTATTGTTGCTACGGGACCGCTCACAAATATCGCGTTATTACTTAAAACTTTTCCCGAAATTATACCTAAAATAGCTAAAATAGTTATTATGGGCGGGGGTATAGATCACGGCAACGTTACTGACTTAGCTGAGTTCAATATTTGGACAGACTCTGAAGCGGCACAAATTGTCTTCAGTTCACCTTTGAAAGTGGTCATGGCGGGTTTAGATGTAACTGAAAAAACTACTATTACTAAAAAGCAAATAGCAAGTCTTCAATTTGGTGGTCCGGCATCTAAATTGGCGGGTAACCTGTTACATTTTTATCAAAAGTCAGGTGAACAATTTGGTTTTACGGCTGCACCTATACACGACCTAGTTGCAATGGAGTATGCAATTTGGCCAGAATTTTTTGAGACCGTTCCAGCTAACATTAAAGTTAATACTAATCACGGAGATGCATATGGGCAAACGTGTATTGCTAAGGGAAATGATGAGAATAAAGCAGCTAATAATGTACTAATTAAAAAAATGACAAAAGATCTATTTTTTGCTCTTTTACAAAAAAGTCTGCAGTTTTTGGACAGAAAATTAGTTAGCTGATAAATAAACCAGTCAATTTTACTAATAATTGTTTTTAGATAGACAAAAAGACGAAATTCTACTGTGAATTTCGTCTTTTTTATTAGCTATAATGCTCTAAGCGAGTGAATCCCAAGCTGGCAAATCAGTAATTGGTCCTTCTGCTATAGCTACTTGCTCTGGTGTCAAGTATTTCTTGTGGACAACAACTTCGTAAACGTAATCTTTGAACCAGTCGTTGTTCATAACGAAGAATCCTTTGTCACCGTTCTTTTCGCCCCAGGAGTTTTCAACCTTCCATTGGCGAACATGTCCGCCATCTTCATCAACACCAACTAAAGTCATGGCGTGAGTTGAAGCACCAGCACCAGTGCGCAAGCGATCAGCTTTGGACATCTTAAGATCTACGCCAAAGAGGTCACTTAGTTGGTACAAATCACTGTCAAGATAGCCCTTCTTACGGTCGCTTTGTTCACCAACATCATTCCCAAACCAAACTGCTTCGCCATCTTTTAACTGATTAACAGCTGCAGTTTCCAAGTATTCCATTGGCACGTTTAAGAATTTGATGCGGTATGAACCCTCAACGTTATCTTCAAAAGGCAAGCCGTATAATTTATCATATTCATGGTCCGGAGCGTTAGACAGTACGACATAGTCATTGAAGTCAACGTCACCCATGTATTTATGCAAAAATTCCAGTGGAGTTAAATCTTTATCCAGGTGATATTTCTTATCGTCATCACGATATTCCAAATCAAATTTCTTAGGTGGTTCGCCGACTGCGATTGCAGTCATTTGATAAACTTCACTTAAGAAGTGCTTACGGGCTTTTTCAATCTCATCGTCTTTACCGGCTTGCTTTAATTTACGCAAGACCAAAGCATCTTTCTTCAGCTTATCACCCAAAGCTTTAGCAAAGCCGTTAGTATTATTGGTATTAAAACTTTCAGGCATTGCATAAGAAGGAACGACACCGTATTTTTCAATTAAAGCGGCGCCCATGTGAAATTGACCACCATCTTCACCCGCACCCTCTAGGTGAGCTTTTACAGTACGTGAATCAAGTGGTTCGTCTGCAGTATCTAAGATATTATCATAAAAAATATTTGCCCGTTCAATTTTATCCCAGAAGAAATTGTAGCTTTGTGAGAAAGTGAAATTCTTGCAGTGATATTTTTTACCAAAATTGTGGCGTAAGATGTTTAAAGTAGCAAATTCCCAGCAACGACCTGATTGGCGTTGATTAGTAACATTTTCTGTGTCAAGTTCAGTTGAAAATACACGGGTCAATTCACCTTGAACGCGCTCATTGTAAGCAGCTGTTAAAACACCACTTTTTTGAGCTGCTCGGGCAACAACTTGATTTTGTGGTTTTTCATTAAAGTTTGCGGCAAATTCTTCCAACTCTTGGACAGTTAATTTATGAGCCATAAAATAAATTCTCCTTTTTTAATCTATTTTTAAATTACTATATATTTTAAGCTAAAATAAAAGCGAGTTCAATAGCTGAACTCGCTTTAGAGAATTGTATTGGCAATTTATTTATAATTTATGCAATATGGTAATAAGTTAGTCAATCTGAATTGAGTTATCATTTGCACCAGCTTGTTGCTTTGGCAAGGTAATAGTTAATACACCATTATCATACTTTGCGTGAATATCACTTGCAACTACATTTGGTAATCTGAAGCTGCGTGAAATGTGACCTTCACTTCTTTCACGGTGAATAATACTGTTGTCCTTAGACATATCCTTAAATGATTTTCTTGAGCCGGATACGCTCAAAATACCATTATTGTAATTTAGGTGAATTTTATCCTTGTCCATTCCGGGCATATCAACTTTGATTACATATTCTTTGTCGTTTTCAACAACATCTGATTGCATTAATTTTGCTACTTCGTTATCGTCAAAAAATTTTCTCGGAAGATCAAACCAATCGTTCATCGCATCAAATAAGTCATTGTGCCGATTCATCATATCATTTGCCATAGTAAAAAACTTCCTTTCGAAATTTATATATTGTATCAGAAGACTTTCATTTCTTCCTTACAATTATTATTATAGTATGCAGATTCATAAAAAGGAAATAATTAGCACTATTATTTTTAGAGTGCTAAAAATTATAATTTATAGCTTTAAATTAGTATTTATAGCTTGTGGATAATATTTTTAACAAAATAATTAGGAGAGAATATTTTGGTTTACTATCAAAAAATGACGCCTCAAGGGTACCAAAAAATTAAAGATGAAATAGTCAGTTTAAAAAAGGATAGGCCCAGAAGAATTAAAATTTTACAGGAAGCCCGCTCTTTAGGCGATTTGTCGGAAAATACCGAATATACGGAGGCAAAGCGTGATTTAGGCCACCTTCAAAGTCGTCTGCGTTATCTGGAAAAGCAGTTGAAATATGCCGAAATTATTGAGAAGAAGGATGACGGCAAAGTAGATTTAGGCAAGACTGTCACATTAAAATTTGCTGACGATCCAGAAACTGAAACATACCAGGTTGTCGGCCGTATGGAAGCTGATATTGGAGCAGGAAAAGTTGCGTTTGACTCACCACTGGGCCAAGCAATTATGAAAAAAGAAGTTGGTCAAACTGTAAGTGTTGTAGCACCTGCTGGGGAGTATCAGGTTACTATTGCGGCAATCAAATAAATTTTTGCTTGATTATTCGAACTTGTGTTTGTATAATTTATTTTAGCGAACATAAGTTTGCAATAGGAAGTGAAAGCAATGTATGATTACCGTTATGAACCACACCGATTAATTTTTATGATTGATAACAAATCATTCTTTGCTAGTTGTGAGGCACTTCAATTAGGTCTAAACCCAATGAAAGCTGTGTTAGCAGTTGTTTCGCATCAGCCACATACAAATTACGGCTCGGGGCTAATTATGGCAGCCTCACCATTAGCGAAGAAGAAATATGGGTTGACTAACGTCATGCGGGTACGTGATTTACCCACGAAAAAAGAAGCACCAGATTTGATTTTGGTAGAACCCCATATGAATTTATATATCAAACGCAGCATGCAGGTATTGGAAATTTTTCAAAAGTATGCTGCTGATGAGGATATCTATATCTATTCTATTGATGAGAGCATGATTGATATGACTAAGTCATGGCGTTTGTTTGGCGATGATCCGTATCTGGTAGCACGCAAAATTCAAATAGAAATTAAATCAAAAATTGGACTTTATACTACTTGCGGAATAGGAGAGAATCCACTGCTAGCTAAACTAGCCATGGACATTTCTGCTAAACACCGGTGTTCAATGATTGATTATTGGCATTATATTGATGTACCTGATACTATTTGGCAAATTAAAGACATGGAAGATGTTTGGGGAATTGGCAAAAGAATAGCTGCCCGTTTGAGCCGGTTACACATTAATAATATGTATGAATTGGCTCATACTGATCCAGCAATCCTAAAAAAAGAATTTGGCGTGATTGGTGAACAGTTATTTGCAATCAGCTGGGGAGTGGATCGCAGCATTATCAGTGAAGAATATTTTCCCATAATGAAAAATTACGGGAATTCACAGATTTTAAACCGTGACTACACAGATCAGCGGGAGATTGAGATAGTCTTACGTGAAATTGGTGAGCAGGTAGGTGCCAGAATACGTGCGCACCGATTGCAAGCCGGCTGTATTAGTTTATTTGTCGGCTTTTCTAGGTACGAGCAAGACGGCAAGCGCAAGGGCTTTAATGTGCAGCAAAAAATTTGTCCTACCAATGATAATGACTTGTTAGTGCAAGAAATACTGGCACTTTTTCGCAAAAATTGGCATGGAGAAACTGTACGTGCTTTAGGGGTTAACTGCAGTCGCTTGGAGCCGGATACCTGCCAGCAATTAACCTTCTTTGTTCCAGCTTCTGAACAGATAAAAAAACGGACCATAAACATAACTATTGATAGAATCAGAAAGAAGTATGGCTTTACCAGTTTAGTCAAAGCATCTAGTTTGGCTAAAGGTGCAACAGCAATCAGGCGTAGCAGTTTAGTTGGTGGGCATAATGGCGGAAATGCATATGAATGATTTTGATAAAATTGTCACAGACTTTTTTAAAAACTATCAAGATCGCAAAATGAAAAAGTGGCAAGGCTTCTTTTTAAGCGATCATACAATGGCAATTAATAAAGATAAGCAAAGGCGCAGCGTGAAGCATTCGGCAAAAGAAACTATGAGTATAGAAGAAATTAGCTTACAATTACTTAAAGCATATGGTAATCACCGCATGGTTCATTTACAGGCTAAGGTCATGAACAGTAATGATCAGTTGCCTGCAGATATTGTCGGTTTTGTCAGTGGTTATAGTGAAGAAGGTATTATTGTTGATGGCCAAAAAATTGCGCTAGAAGATATCAACAATATCAGTGTCGATTGAGAAAAGTTTTCTTGATATTTTATATAGGTTGCTTTTTTTGCTATAATATGGAACTTGTAAGGTACATAATAGTATAGAGGTAATTTTTGTGAATACACCAGCATCGAGGCAAGGCAACATCATACGCTATTTTGTTTATTTTATTAGTTATTTGATGGTTGTCGGCGTGATTAAGCTAGTTACTGCTAATTCACCGATTCATATTTGGGATTTAATCTTATTTGCAACTATCTCGTTGATGGTTTCATTGTTTTTTGTTTATCGTTTTAATAGGGAACAGCGCTTTTTTGATCGTAGCTTTGGGGGTTCCTGGCTGAGTAATTTTGGCTTAATAATTGGTTTGACTGCTGTGGTAACGGTATTACGTATTAGTGTTTCCTGGCTCCAATCCTATGGTAGATTAAAATTATATAATTTCCAAATTGCTTATTTGCACCATGAGGCAAGTTTGACTTACTGGTTTTTACTAGCTGCAATAGGGATAGTTTTGCCAATCCTGCAAGAATTTTTAATTACTGGGTTTTTATTTAATTATGCATTTAGAAGTAACACTGTCTTAACAGCAATTCTAGGAATACTAACTTCTGGTATCTTGTTCGGCTTACTTAATTGGCAAAGTTCACTGCCACTATTAGTAATTAATATTGTACTCGGTGGACTTTTTGCCTGGTCTTACCTTTATACTCAAACTTTATGGATGCCAATTTATTTAGCGGTGCTAAACGGCATTATCTTAATAATTATGACTTAAAACAAATATAAATAAGAGTTAGGAGAATTTCCTAACTCTTATTTGTTACTTGTAATATTTATTAAAAGCTACTCT
>NZ_CALYQV010000039.1 GCF_945290125.1 uncultured Lactobacillus sp.
GATTTTTTATGAAAACTCACCTGATTTTCTTTGTAAGATACTTTATTAATTAAGATTCCACTCATTACTCAGCCCGTTGTGCTAAATTAATTCAGTCATGATATAATGTAATCATAAAAAAGAGGCCTTGCGCTAACAAGACCTCTTTGAAAACAAGCAGCCGCTCTAAAGGCGGTTAGCTGCGTGAGAGATAAAGATTATCCCTAACTAGCTAAAGTATTATTGGGACGGTCTTTTTTATTTCTTGTGATTATTGATTAATTCAACAACACAATAATAAACGTGGCGAATGCCAACATTATTTGTAATGCCTGGTAAACGCTCATTAACTGCTTCTCTTTCTAAAAGATTTCGTGCCATAGGCACCATCTCCTTTCCGGATCAACAGCCAACCGCCCTCAAAACAATTTGCTTGAATTCTAAATTAATTATAGCAAATACTGTTTGCATATTGAATAACTATAAAGTATTATTGCCAAATCAATAGCTTATTTTGATTAACTTCCATATTACAGGGAAGTTTTTTTATCTACCTTTAAATTTAAATAGTTTCAGCTCAGCTTTAATTGATTAGCTTAGCATTAACCTATGTGAAAGCCTATCAAATTTATTATTCTATGACATCAAGGTAAATTATTTTTTAAGGTGATTATATGAGATTAAAGAAAAAATTCGTTTTCAGTTCCATAATATGCATTCTTCCTATTAGTTCTACTTTACCGGCAGTATTTCTATAACACTTTTGTCTACAATAAGAAAAATTGAGAAGTATTGGTATTGTATTACAAGGAGCAAGAGGAATATTTCCATCCTTTTTTATGCAATAAAAAACCTGTTAACAGCTTACTACATGGATAAGTCGTCAACAGGATAAATTATAGATTTCTTTTATTTTTTCTCTAGATTCTTACTTCACGATAACTTGGAATTAAGATTGCTTTGCCAAGTCAACTATTTGGTCAAACATTTCCTTTTCGTTTGATGAAATGTGGTGAGCAACTTCGATAACAGTTCCTTTAAACTCACTTAGAATTGTTTGGTGTATTTGCAAAGATAAGTTCTGATCAAGAGATGAAGTTGCTTCATCAGCTAATAATATCGGTCTTTTTGATACTAATGCTCGTGCAATTTCAACTCGTTGATTTTGACCACCAGATAAATTACTGCCACTCTTCCCAAGCTGGTAGTCCAAGCCCTTTTCGTTTACGAGATCAGTTAAGCCGGCTTGTTCAACAGCATAATTTAAGTCTTCTTCAGACACATGGCGACCTAAAGTAATATTGTATTTTAAAGTATCATCTAAAATAAAAGGCTTTTGCTGAATAAAAGAGAAGTACTCGTGTAATTTTCCCCAATCACCATTTACTTCAGAATGATTAACTTCATAGGATCCAGAATCAAGTTGTTGAATACCAATTAAAACATTCAGTAAAGTTGATTTCCCCCAACCTGATGGAGCTTGCAGGAGAACTTTTTCACCGGAATCAATTTTTAGGTTAACATTGGCAAAAATTTTCTGTTTACCCTGGCTAACTCCAGCATTAGTCAATTGTAATGATTGGAAAGCGTCTGGAGCAGTTGCAGTTTTACTGCCCTGCGGTTTTATCAACAAGTCGATTTTTTTGATTTTTTGCAAAATCGGTTTTGCCGTTTTAATATCGTTAACTGACCCAAAAATACCAACTACAGGATTAATAAAATTATTAGCCAGTTGTGAAATCATCATAAACGTGCCTAAAGTCAGCCGACCGCTAACAATGAAACTAATACCAATGGCAAAAGGAAGAAACATACTGAAAATATACGCTACTATCATAGTCATCTCATTAGACATACCTTTAGTCCAATTGGTTTTGAAAAGAGCCGTTTCCATTAGCTTCGCTGCTTTAATCAACCTGTTAACCATTGAAAATTGAATATCATAGATGTTAGCCATTTCCGCTCCAGAATGAGTTTCAATAACAGTATTGGTATAGTTGCTATTGGATTTTTCCCACTTTTCAGAATTTTTTTCGATCTTAGGGCCAAAAACAGACTGAATAACGGCAGGAGTAAATGAAGCTATTAAAAATACCAGCGCAATAATCCAAGAACTAACAAATGCAGAGATTACAGCTGCCAAAAATTGAATTAAATCAGAAATAATTGAAAGCTCTGCCTCAATACTATTAGTTTCAATTTGCTTGAGGTCATTGGTCATAAATGAACTGTCAATTTCGTTATGGCCAGCATAGTTATTCACTAAATAATTAGCAGATGTACTTTTCAAGGCAAGATTAATTTCTTCGATAATTTTATAATAGAAATACTGATATATAATGCCGATTATTCCAAATACCAATAGACCGCAAACAGCAAAAGTAGTCAGCTTGATCAAACTGCCTTGGGCTTCTGAGCAAAATCAATAAATTTTTGAAAAATGAAAGCGACAAAAACAACTTGAAGTGATTTTAAAAGAGCAAAAAAGACATACAAGGCGAGTTTATACGGGTTTGAATATTTTATAATCATTGTTTTTCCTTTCAACATTGCTTAAATGACATCTTGTCCATTAAGTCCTTCATAATAGTGGTATTTATAGCTTTTATTAAATTTAGAAACAAATAAATGAGCTTTTACCCAGTTTAAGCGTTAGAAAGCGTTATTTTTAAATCAACAAAAGATAAAATTTTTATAATCAATATAATAATATTTTAATATATTTTTGTCAATGAAATTATGGTGTTTTCCTGTAAATTCAGGCTTGAAGATATACTTCACGCCATTAGAGCTGTTACGCAATACGATAATTTTAAAAATGAAGTTTAAGAATAGCTGCCGTTAATGTAAACTCTCATTGCTATTCAAAGAAAGTTCGCAAGCAAAAACTTATTGAATAATAGGAAAATAACTTGTCAAAATAAAAATGACAGTCTAAAAAGGCTGTCATTTTTATTTTGATTTTTAGCTTAATTTTATTTTAAGGGCTTCATTTAATAGTTTTGAAAAGTTAATACCTGCCTTTTCACCCGCAGTAGCTAAATCTATAGGTATAGAAGTATTTTTCTTAATAGTAGCAGGCTTAGGAATCTCGTTAGCTTCTTTCATATCAGCTAAAATATAAGTAACAACTTTACCAGGGTTATCTTTTCTAATTTTTTCAATAGGGCTGCTAATATATGGTTCATTTGTGGCAATTAAAATGGCTGCTAAACCTTCTTTACCACTAGTCAAAGCCTTTACCCTCACCTATAGCTCCTGGAACATCTGAAAATGTTACCGTGCAAAAGCATTTTTCATTTTCGGAACCATCTAATACAGCTAGATAAGAATAATATCTGTCTTGATAGTATTTTGTTTTTTCTTTAAAAACTAATTTCTTCTAAGTAATAAAGCTTACCGTATTATATAAACTAAAATGCGCTTTTGACAATGATAAGAGACGGTTTTACTACATTATACTAAGCTAATCCAAGTTTAAAATGAGCGCATTTTTACTATGTAAATAAATCTTTTTAATCAATATTGGGAGCGCTAAAATAGCTTTATCACGTAAAAAATATAAGAAAGGAATTTTTATGATTAGAAAATGCCAAGTAGCCGACAGTGCGGCTATTCAAAAAATCAATAAAACTGAATTAGGTTATGATTATTCTGTTGAAAAAACCACCATTAACATTAAGAGATTGCTAAATGATCCTAAACACCACTATCTTTGGGTTTTTGAAGACGAGAATACTAAAAAAGTGGAAGGTTATTTGCACGCAGAAATTTTTGAAGAAACTTATTTTGACCCCATGTTTAATGTTTTAGCTTTGGCCGTAGATTCTTCTGCCCAAAAGAAAGGAATCGGCAGTCAACTTATGCATACTTTAGAAAAGCAGGCCAAAGATTTGGGTATGAATGAAGTCAGGTTAAATTCTGGAGAATTTCGTTTAGGTGCTCATAAATTTTATGAAAAGCTGGGCTATACTAGCAATAAAATGCAAAAAAGATTTGGTAAAACATTAAAATAATTTTTGTTTAAACTGCAATTGATTTTCACTTTTTATAAATGTTTTACTAACAATAATTTAGCTAGTACATTATATGTAAGTTTAAAGTAATTAACTATACTTTATACATCTAAAGTGTTACTATGAATATGAGGTGATCAATAATGCTAAGTCCAGAAAAAAGCAAAATTTCAATTTCAGTTAAAGTTAATTCAGAAGATAAAAACCGAGTTACAGAAATATTTAACGGCCTAGGCCTTAATCTTTCGACTGCCATTAATATATTTATAAAGAAAAGTATTGCTGAAGGTGGTTTACCGTTTGAAGTTAGGGATCCATTTTATAGTGAGGAAAATCAAGCTGAACTAAATCAGCGTTTCAAAAAGATTAACAATAATCAGGATATCCATTCACACCTTCTTTTAAGTAGTGAGCAGAAGAAAGAATGACAGTAGAATTTTTAGATGAAGCTTGGAATGAATATGTTAATTGGCAAGCCGAAGACCGCAAGACTTTAAAAAGAATTAACCATTTAATTAAATCTATTCAGCGTGATGGACTAGACCAAGGCTTAGGCAAGCCGGAAAAATTAAAATATCAAATTGGTTGGTCAAGAAGAATAAATAATGTAGATAGATTAGTTTACACAGTTAAAAATGAGCGATTAATTATTATAGCTTGCAAAACTCACTATAATTAAAGCTAAAAATCCTCTTAGTTAGATTTCAATTTAACTAAGAGGATTTTTATATGTATAAAGCTTTACATTCACAAAACTAGCAATTTTTTTAAATACTATTTCATCTAAAAGTCTGATAAATCTATTAGTGCGGACACCTTTCCTTTTTTAAATTGGCAACAGATTCATCCATTGCTTTTAATGCCTTATCAAAAATACCCTTTGATTTGACTAATTCTCTATGTTCCAATATTAAGTACCTATTATTATATTTTTTTGCATAACATAATCATATTTTAATTTACGCAGTGTAACTAGTTTTTGCTAGCCATATGAGCAAAGTGATTGCTAACAACTTGCATAATAAATTTTTCCCTTTTCTGTGGGATCCACTGCGAAAAGCATATCATATTTAAAATTAATAAAAGAAGAAATAACACAATAAAAACCCGCCTTATTTATACGATAAAAGACGGGTTTTATATTGCAAAATTTTTATTAATTATATTAGTATTTGGGTAATTTCCAAAACTAGTGGAACAACAATTACGAATAAGACCGTTGAGGTGGTCACAACGTTGGTAGCGTATTGCACATCCCCGTGTGATTCACCAACTAATATTGGCAAAACTGCCAAAGCTGGAGTAGCTGATTGCACAACTAATGTTTGTTTAGCTAAACCAGTCAAAGCTGGTAACCAATTAGCACCAACAACGATTAAAATAATCATTAAAGCTGGCACTAGAATAAAACGACCTAGTAATGCCCAAATAGTATCACGGTCAAGGTGGATTGATTTTAAGCCGGCATCTGCCAATATAATACCAATATAGATGAGCGACATTGGTGTGACAATACCACCGACCATGCTTAACACGGCTGTAATCCAGCCAGGAATTGGGACTTCAACCAGTAAGCAAATCAAGGCTATTAAAAATCCCACTAGTGGCGCTGGCAACAATTTTTTCCAGTTAAATTTTTGCTGCTTGTTCTTTTGTGCGGTCGGATCATCACTAGAAATGAAGAAGACACCAATTGCCCAAGTAGAAACAGTATTTAAAACATAATAAATTAAAAAGTATGGCATACTTTTTTGCCCAAATAAGGCGATATTTAATGGTAGGCCAATAAAAATAGTATTGGCGTTCGTAATGGCATTAATAAAAGTACCACGACGACCCTTGCGAATTCGCAAAACCTTGCATAATAGCCAGGCAAACAAATAACTTAGGGCAAAGCAGATAATGGCATAGATTAAGCCACCTGTTAAACCGAACAATTTTTGTCGATTCAAATATTTTAAAACAGAAACAAAAATTGAAGCAGGCAGAGCAATATTCATAATCAAATAAGAAATATTGCCTTTAAACTGGTCACCCAGTTTGCCACTCGTGCGCAGCCAATAACCTAAGTCAATTACAAGTAACAGCTCAACTACACTGGTTAACGATGTAATAAAGGCTTGCATTTATTTTTCCTTCCGTTCATCTGTGTACTCTGGCGTCCAGCGAAGTGCTGCTACAGCTTTTTCACCATCTTGAAAATCGTTCTGGTTAAGATGGTCGGCAATGGCCTTGTTAGCCACGGCTTTCGCTACAGTTTGGGAAAAGACATTCAATTTTTCGACTGGTGGCAAAACTGCTGCACCTGGTTTACTAGAATCAACGATTCCGCCAAGTGAATGGGCCGCCACGCTGATCATTTCATTGCTTAAAATCTTGGCATTAACTGCCAAGGCACCCAGACCAAGTCCAGGATAGACCAAGGCATTATTGGCCTGACCTATTTCATACTTGACGCCATTATATTCAACTGGATCAGCAGGAATACCAGTCGCTACCAAGGCTTTGCCTTTAGTCCAGTGAATTAAATCTTCTGCTTTTGCTTCAGCTAATTGAGTTGGATTTGATAATGGGAAAATAATTGGCCGGTCGGTATGGGCAGCCATTTCCGTCACAATATCCTGGGTGAAAGCACCTGAACGGGTTGAAGTTCCTACTAAAATGTCGGGGTGAACTGCCTGCACGACACTCTTTAAGTCTTTGAGCTGATCGGCGTTAGTGAATTCAGAGCGTTTTCTTGCAAAAGGCTTCTGCGCTGGTGTTAAATCAGGTGTATCTTCAAAAAGCAATCCTTGTTTATCCACCAAGTAAAAATGCTTGCGTGCTTCATCAGGCTGTAAACCTGCTTGCAACATCTCAGCGTAGACCTGTTCAACGATCCCAGTACCAGCAGTTCCGGCACCGAAGCAAACGTACTTTTGCTCAGTTAACTTTTGTCCGCTAATCTTTAAGGCTCCCAAGATACCTGCCAAAACAATAACTCCGGTACCCTGAATATCGTCATTAAAGGTTAGAATATGATCACGATAATGTTTTAAAATATTATCAGCATTATCTCTACCAAAATCTTCAAAATGTAAATATAGTCCCGGAAACAGTTTTTCCACAGTTTGCACAAAACGATCAACAAACTGGTAATAAGGTTCCCCGTTCACGCGACGCTGATGATTGCCTAAATAAAGCGAGTCATTGAGCAATTTCTCGTTATTAGTACCAACATCTAGAACTACGGGTAATACACATGCTGGATCGACACCAGCTGCAGCAGTATAAACCATTAGTTTACCAACGGAAATGTCAACTCCTTGTGTGCCCCAGTCACCGATTCCTAATATTTCTTCACCATCGGTAACTACAATTAACTTAATATCACGGCCATCTGCCACATTTTTTAATGTTTCTGCAATTTTATTCGGTTCATTAATTGACAGAAATGCGGCATATTGCGGATTAACAAACAAATGACTGTAGTTTTCAATAGTTTCAGCTATTGTCGGATCATACACAATTGGCATAAATTCAGTGACATGTTCACTAAAAATTTTAAAGAACAGCACGCGGTTAGTATTAAAAATCGTCATTAGAAAAATCCGTTTTTCTAGATTCGTTGATTTTTCCTGGTATTGTAAATAAACTTCTCGAGCTTGTTCTTCAAGAGTCTGCACCTTTGGCGGCAACATCCCTACTAAATGATATTGTTCTCGCTGCTCTTCTGTGAAAGCAGTCCCTTTATTCAAAAATGGGTCATTCAACCTATCTTGTCCTGTTTTAGCCATTTTCTCACTCTCCGTCTATTTAATTATTAATAGCACGTACTATATGCTTAGACTATATCCGGGGTGAAAAAAGTGCAATTAATTTAACTTATAGTAAAAGCGTATAGTGTATAATAAAGAGTTAAATATAGTTAATTATAACAAGCAAAAAACCAATTCAACTTGATGAATTGGCTTTTTTGAAATTTAATCGAGTAATTATCTTATGCTTTGTAACGTGACTCACCATTTAAGTAAGTTTCACTTAAAGTCATATCTGGGTTTAATACTAAGAAATCAGCGTCCTTATCAGGAGCAATTGAACCGCATTTATCCAAAACATGAGCGCTCTTAGCCGGTACGTAAGAGGCCATCATGATTGCTTCTTCCGGCGTAGCAACATTCCAGTCAACAACGTTTTTAACGGCAGTCTTCAATTGTAAAATGCTACCGGCTAAATTATTGCCACCCTTTAAGCGAGCCATACCTTCCTTAACATAAACAGGCAACTCACCTAACATGTAGTCACCATCAGGCATCATTCCGGCTTCCATACAATCTGTGATTAAGCAAATATGTTCGGCACCTTTAAGCTGAACTAATGCCCGTACCATTTCTTTTTGAACATGATGACCGTCACAGATCAACTCATCTGTCACATTATGTAGCGCCATTGCCGCGTTAGAAATTGATGTATCGTGGTGTGAAGGATCAGGCATCCCGTTAAAAGTATGAGTAAACATAGTGGCACCAGCTTCAACACCGGCTTTAGCTTCTGCAAAAGTAGCGCTTGAGTGTCCTAAAGCCACAACAACACCCTCTTTAACAGCTGCACGAATGAATTCCTTAGCACCTTTTCTTTCAGGAGCAAGAGAAATTTTATTTAAAAGTCCTTTTGATTCTTCACGCCATTGATTAAACTGATTAATGTCAGGGTCAATCAAGTATTTAGGATTTTCCGCACCAGCATGTTCTGCAGTAAAGTATGGGCCCTCAAAGTGAAGTCCCTGAATTTTGGCTCCAGTTTCTTCACCCTTATGGGCGCCAAACATCTGACAAATTTTGCTTAATGTATCAGCACCGGCAGTGTAAGTCGTTGGCAACCAGCTGGTAACACCTGAACGCAGAAAGCCTTCTGACAAGTGGTTAATTCCCGCCCAGTCACTTTTCATTACGTCTTCTTTTAGTGAACCGTGAACGTGAGTGTCAACAAGTCCCGGTGCTATCCACTTACCTTTATAATCGATAATTTTACCTTTCGGCTTTTGGTCTTCAGTATAATAAAAGCCGAATTTGCCATCATCTTGTACTTCTAAGTAACCACCTTGTTCAGTTACATTTTCAAGAAAGAATTTATCTGCATGAATATAATAAGTCATAATATTTTGGCCTTTCTTTTATAAAATAAACCTCTTACTTATAGTTTCATTTTAGCTTAATCAACTGGTCTTTACCAGTTCAATTTCAAATAGTACGGAAAGTTTTAGTTTTTTAGTTATAATAGTGGTGTAGGTAACTAATTAGGAAGCAAAAATCATGATTCAAAATACGCAAACAAATAAACACTCATTGGGAGCACTTACTGGTGCCAGCAAGTGTGACCATTATTATGAATTACACTTTGCCACTGGCGAAATTGCGCACTTTTACGTCTTAGCTGACGGTATTTTTCGCCTTTTAATTGATCCAGAGCAAAATTTTATTGAAAATCGAAACGCAAACATTCAGCTGGCGCAATTTGATAATACTGCTTTTACCAGTTCTCAGGTCAGAGCTACCAATGATTCCTTAATCATTCATACAGGCAACTATCAAATTATCTTCGGTCAAAATCCGGCTGTGCTCAGTATTTTTGATGAATCGCTGCATCATAATAGGATGCGTCAGTCGCAGCCGCTCGAATTTAGTGAAAACGAAACGCGAGAATTTTTAGCAGAAAACCAAAACGAATTTTTCTACGGTGGTGGACTGCAAAATGGTTATTTTAGTCATAAAGGCCATAAAATCGCAATTAAGCATGATCAAATAACTGGAAAAGGCGGTGTGATCATGCCTGTCCCCTTTTTCTGGTCGAGTGCCGGTTATGGTGAATTAAGAAATACCACTGCAGCGGGAAGCTATGATTTTGGTAAAACCCAGCGGGGAGCTACCATCCTCGCTCATCAAGATGCTGTTTTTGACACTTTTTACTTCCTTAGCACTACACCCAAGGAAATTTTACAGCGCTATTTCACTTTAACGGGCAAGCCGATGTTACTGCCTAAATATGCTTTAGGTCTCGGCCATATCGGCAATTTCTGCACGACCTTATGGCAGCCAAGCCATGCCCAGGAACGTAATGCCAGCAAAATTGGCAACAATTATTATACCCGTACCAAAGATGAAAATGCCGCTTCAGGTAAGGCCTCACTTAATGGCGAAGAGAACTACCAGTTTTCAGCAAGAGCGCTAATTGATCGCTATCACGCCATGCATTTTCCAATAAGCTGGTTTGTCCCTAACTATGGTGAGCAACCCGAAAATGAGCAGGCTCTTAGTTTCTTTAATGAATATGCGCAAACTCAGGGTGTTCATCCCGGATTTTGGCATCAGGGTGAAGTTGATCTACCTGAAAAAACCGACTTTACTTATACTGCAGCTGACGAAGCAGCTCAAGATACGGCAAAACTTCAAAGTGAATCACAAAAAGAGCGGCCTCTAGTGTTGGCTGACAGCGGCACCGCTGGGATGCAAAAAAACGCCGCACTTATTTTTGGCGACGTCGGTGGTAATTGGGATAATATTACTAATCAAGTTGCGGGATTACTGGGAGCAAATCTTTCCGGTCAGCCTTTAGTTGGGGCAGCGGTTGATGGTCTGCAAGGCGGCGGCAACGCTCAAATCAATGTCCGTGACTTTGAATGGAAAAGTTTTACCGCTTTACTATTTAACTTTGATGATCAGGGTAATTTCAGTAAAAACCCGTTTGCTTATAATAAGAAAATAACTGAAATTAATCTGGCTTATCTTAAATTGCGTCAGCACTTAGCCAGTTACATTTATACGTTAAATGAACGGGCAAAAAGCGGCGAGCTGATTATGCGGCCACTATTCAGCGAGTTTCCTGATGAGCGTGCTAATTATACAGCTCAGTTTGGCAACGAGTTTATGTTGGGACCCGACCTTTTAATTGCTCCTATTACGAATGGTCGCGAAGACAAAAACGGTGATTCTCGTAAGGATAATTTATATTTGCCAGGCAAAAAAACGCTGTGGATTGACCTTTTTACCGGTAAAAAATATGCTGGTGGCAAGGTCTACAATAACTTAACTTTTCCACTATGGCATCTGCCGGTTTTTGTTCGGGGTGGCAGTATTTTTGACTGGAATAAACGTGATTTTCTACTTTATCCTCAAGAGCAGAGTGAAGCCATTAGCTATGACGATGATGGGACAATTGCTGCAAGTAACAACTACACTACTAAAATCTGCAGTAAAGTTGAGCAGGAAAAGCTGGTGGTCACTATTGCACCGACTGAAGGTAACTTGACAAAGAAATTCGTTGAACAACCTACCAGTCTGACAATTATGTGCGATTCTTACCCTGATGCTGTAACTATTAAAATTAATGATCAAGTTGTCCCCGTAGAAGAATACGGCTCGCTGGATGCTTTCAATCATGCTCATGAAGGTATTTTTTATAATACTAATTACGGCCTAGATGAGTTTAAAAAATATCATAAGAACACGCAGACTGCGCTGCAAATAAAATTAGCCGCCAGAGATATTACCACCACTGAAATAGAAGTCACAGTCCGTAACTTCAACTATGGTAAAAACGTGTTAGTACACGAAATTACCAGTGGCGTCTTGCCGTCACCAAAACTACCGGCAGTAGATTCAGGTAAGATCTCGGCTCATTCATTTGAACTTGCCTGGCCTCATGAGAGTGCCGTGCAGATTGAAATTAATAATCTTCTTTATGTTGGTATCACCGGCAAAAGTTTTACTTTTCATGAGTTAACTCCAAATACTCGCTATATCATCAGGATGCGTTATGCAATTAGAAATAAAGTTTCTGAATGGTCTGACCTTTTCGGTGTCATTACGAAACACGCCGCCAAAGACTACGCAATTGAAAATATTGAGGTAACCAGCAATTGTGATAGTAAAGAAAGCCATCCTCTGTCCTATCTGACTGACCTAAAATTGGCGAGCGAATGGCAAACTAGCCAATCTGTTTCACCTGAGCAACCACTGGAATTAACTTTTAGCTTTGAAAAGGTTGAAAAGCTAAGCAGAATGGTTTTTGTACCTCGGAATATTGATCATAATGGTGATCCTCTTGTTGTTTCAATCGCTGTTTCAACAGATAGTGAAAACTACACTACTTACGCAGACCACTTACAGTGGAAGGCTGATACTAAAAACAAGGTAGTGGGCTTGCGAGATGTGCGTGCTAAAAAAGTGCATCTGACGATTTATCAATCATCCGGTCCAATTGTTGCGGCAAGAGAAATTATCTTTTTTAGGGCAAAACGATAACTAAATATAAGAAAAGCACGAAATTTCTTTTATTTTGGCCCACTCAAGCAACAGAATAGTTTCACTATAAAAGCACCTCAAATTAAGCCTGAGGTGCTTTTATCTATTTTTCACTTACCTACTATTATTTTTAAAATACCAGTGATACATTTTCCCATCCAGAAAGTCGCCAATTAAAAATATTGCCGTCCACAAAATAATTCCAATAATACGCACAAACAAAGATGTTATATAGTTATTCCAGCTATTATCATATGGCAGAAGAAAGAAAGCAATTGGAACTAAAAGGAAGAAGTACTTAAATTTAGTCCACCGTACATGTTGCTGCTGATAAAGCTGGACAAGTTTAGAATTCTGTGGTGTTTTGTGTGTTAATCTGATGCAAACTAGATATATTAAGTAAATAGCATTAATTGTTGGCATAATCAGAACAATATTATTAAGCATAAATAACTCCCCTCTTAAAATCTTTTACTCTATTGCAAAACAATTTATGATTAATCTTTAGTTAACCTCATAATATATCCAAACTTATACTTTTACAATATTAAATAAGGATGCTAACAATTTAAGAAAGCATAAAAAAATCTTTACTAGTTATATGTATAGCTTAACCAGATTTTTATGTCCACTTTAAGTAGCTACAGATCTGAACAAAAATATTCCCTAAGTAATTAAGTTTGTAATCAAAGCTCAGATTTTCTTAAACTGTGAATTTTAAATTTGCGCGGTCATACGATCTTAATTAGAAGATGCCTTTTTTACAGCATATTTGATTCATATTAATTCATTAACTTAGAAAGACCTGCATTCATTTAATTCGTAATATAAAACAAGCCAGTTTTCAGTTTGAGGAAAACCAGCTTGTTATAATTAAATTATCTAAATTTTATGAAAGCAGTAACATGAATGCACTTAATGTAACAACTGCAGCGACAGTTGAATAGAACTGAGTAGCAGCCATTTCAACTTCGCCTTTTTGGTAGCGAATAGCCAGATTAGATGACATAGTAGCAGTAGGAATTGACAAAGTAACTACAACTATTCTGGTAACATCCGATGGCATGTGGAACGCCATCATAAGTCCTAAGATAACTACAGGAACTATGATGTTCTTGCAAAGAACATTAATGCTGATTTGCTTAGTAAGCTTAAGATCGCTGGTATAAAGAATAATACCAGTAGCAAACATGGCCAAACCACCGGAAACTTTACCAATTTGTTGGAAAGTAGGTTGAAGTAAAACTGGCATTTGTACGCCACAAAGTACTAAAATAAATGAACTGAGAGCAGAAAATACTAATGGCTTCTTGAGTGTTGATTTAATTCTGGTACCAATAGTGGTCTGTTCTCCAGACAGATTCGATAATTGTGCAAAGATAATCGGTAGTAAGATTACGTTAATCAGTAAGGTAGAGATACCAATGTCAATTGAGGCAACTGATTCGGCAAATAAAAGAGGCAAAATTGCTGAACCAATAAATGGTACTGATGGGTTAGCGTAAGCTAAAGCACGAAATATCTTTGTTATTGGATCTGTCTTTTTTGCACCAAAGCGGAAAATACAGTAAGCAATAACATATGTACCAACCATCGCTAATAATAACCAACCTGCCAAAGGGAGATCTTCTATAATAATCTTACGAGGAGTACTTAAAATGCCATTAAAAATATTCATAGGTAACGCATATTTTAAGATTAATTTTGTAAACTTAGTAGCATCGCTTTTATCAAAGTCACCAAGTTTACCGGCTAACATCCCTAAACAGATTGTTATAATAATTGGTAATAAAGCAAAAATAAGGGTAATTATAACTTTTGTATTCATTTTTATTCTTTCTTCTTTAATTTATAACTAATTTTTTATATTTATAACTATTTGTCGTTTACCTTTTGGTCCAAAACTTTATTCAAAATACCTCCATAGAGATAATCTGAAATATCGTCTTCAGAATCAAATCGCAAAGTAGTTGTAAATTCTGTGACATTTCCTTTATCATCAGTAGCTCGAACCTTAATGTCTTGCCCAGGCATTAGTTCATCATTATCCGGAAAATTGATGTCAAATACTTCCCTACCAGTCAGTCCTAGTGTCTTTGCATTTTGACCATCCTGGTATTGTAACGGAACTACTCCCATCATTACCAAATTTGATCTATGAATACGTTCATAAGATTCTGCAATGACTATATCTACGCCAAGAAGTTTTGTCCCTTTAGCGGCCCAGTCACGGGATGATCCCATTCCGTAATCCTTACCTCCAAGAACAATTAACTCGGTACCATCATTTTTATATTTTTGACTTGCATTAAAAATAGACATAATTTTATTTTCCGGTAAATAATTAGTAAAACTGCCTAATTTGCCGTCTGCAAGTTCGTTATGAAGACTAACGTTACCAAAAGTCCCGCGCACCATAATATGGTCGTTACCACGACGACTGCCATAAGTATTAAAGTCTTTAGGTTCTATGCCCTTGCTTTCCAAATATTTAGCTGCTGCTGAACCTAGTGAAATTGCACCCCCTGGAGAAATGTGATCAGTAGTGACGGAATCACCTAATTTAGCCAGCACTCTCATTTTCTTAAAATTAGGCAAATTAATCTTGCCTTTAATTTGATCATCAAAATAAGGTGGATTCGATATATAAGTTGATTTGTCATTCCAATTGAATGTAGTTGACTTACCAGCTGGTAATTTATTCCACAATTCATTTCTATTAAAGATGTTCTTATAAGAATTTTTATAAACATCAGTATTTAAATATTTCTTGGTATACTTATCAATTTCTTCAGTGGACGGCCATAAATCTTTTAAATATACGTCATTACCATCTTTGTCTCTACCAATAGGATCTGTCTGTAAATTAACTCTTACTGAACCAGCAAGGGTATAGGCAACTACTAGTAAAGGCGACGCTAAATAATTAGATTTAATCTTAGGGTGTACTCGACTTTCAAAGTTTCTATTAGCACTCTCTACTGCAACACTGATTAGTTTCTTATCTTTATCGAGCAAATCTTCTAATGCTGGATCAAGCTTACCCGAATTACCTATGCAAGTTGTACAGCCAAATCCAACAATATCAAAGCCAAGAGCTTCCAAGTATTTTAATAAGCCAGAAGCTTCCAAATAAGACTTAACGGCAGGGGAACCTGGGGCAAAGGAATGCTTAATCTTAGGTGATACTTTCATCCCTCTTTCAACCGCAGCCTTAGCAAGTAGACCTGCTCCAATCATTACAGTTGGATTTGATGTATTAGTACAACTAGTAATAGCAGTTAATAGGATATCACCAGATTTTACATTTACTTTTTCGCCAGTACTTAAAGTAACATCATCGTTATCTTCAATATCTTCTTTTGAAAAGCCGAATCCTTGGTTACCAGCAGGTGCAGTCACAGACTTAACCATCTCATTAGGAACATCTTCTAATGAAATTAAATCCTGCGGACGCTTTGGCCCAGCTACACTCGTAGTAACTTTAGACAAATCTACATCAATAACTTTTGTATAATGAACTTTATCTTGTTTTGCGGCATCATAATAAAGACCAGCACTGTGAAAGTACTTGTCAACCACTGAAATGTGTTCTGGCGTCCTGTTAGTTAACTTAAGGTATGAATCTGAATGTTGATCAAATGGGAAGAAACCACATGTAGCACCATATTCTGGTGACATATTGCCCAAGGTAGCCCTATCGGCAACAGACAATTTTTGATAGCCATCACCAAAATATTCTACAAATTTGCCAACAACATTATTTTCTCTAAGAATATGGGTAACTGTTAAAGCAACATCCATTGCTACAATACCAGGACGTACTTCGCCATGTAAATGCACACCAACAACTTCTGGAATTGGAAAACTTGATGAAGTGCCCAGCATAGCAGCTTCTGCTTCAATACCACCAACTCCCCAGCCTAAGATGCCAAGTCCATTAATCATCGTAGTATGCGAATCAGTTCCAAATACGCTATCTGGAAATAGCATAGTATTAGCAGCAATTTTTTTCTGAGAAACTACTGGTGCTAAAAATTCCAAGTTTACCTGGTGAATAATACCTAGATCAGGAGCAACAACTTTTAAGTTTTTAAATGAATTTTGAGCCCACTTTAAAACTTCGTAGCGTTCATGATTTCTTTCAAATTCTTTCTTACGATTATAAGCAAAAGCTCCGGCGTTACTTGATTCATCAACTTGAATCGAGTGATCAATAACCATATCAACCGGAAGTTCCGGATTAATTTTTTCAGGGTCCTTACCCATTGCCTTAGCTGCGGAACGCAATGCAGCCAAATCAACAATAGCAGGTACACCCGTTAAGTCCTGTAAAATTATGCGAGAGGGTAGAAAATCTACAGCCTTATCGTGATTTTCATCCCAATGCAAAATATTATTGAGATTTTCCTCTAATTTTTCAGGTTTACTATTACGAACGACATTTTCAACTAATACTCTAATCGTATATGGAAGAGTATCAAAGTCTACATGATGTTCAGACGCGACCATTTTTATATCAAACATCTGATAATTATTATCAAGATTTTTAATATATGATTTATTTTTCATAATCTTCTCCAATCATAGACAATATTTATGTTATCTTTGGTTGATGATTATGAGGCACTTTCAAAACATATACTACAACCAAAATATAAAAAAAGCCATAGTTTTTTAAAAGAAAAATATTACTTCCTATCAATAAATTTTTTTTATTCTTTTTTACATATTTGAATTGCAAATGATAACTAATTAATCAAATTTTTTTAAAAACCTATATATCAACTTTATAAAACTAATTTAATTGAAATGGATATTATAATCACTGTTTTCCCTTTTAGGACTTTCCTCTATTCTTTATTCAATTAGATGTATAAATATTACATTGAATAGGATTCAGTAATAATATTACATCTGAAATCATCTTATATTTGCTTATCATCTGGTATTAACTGTCGTTTAAGTATGTAATAAAATTTTTTATAGTAATTTGCAAGTTACAATA
>NZ_CALYQV010000040.1 GCF_945290125.1 uncultured Lactobacillus sp.
GTATTAATTGAATAACTAAAAAGTTATTTAGATGAAAGGAGTACGTTAATGAGTCTTGTAAATGCTTTGCTAATAGCAATTTGGGCAGGATATTGTTCATTTGACGATCAAGGACCGCAAATGTTTCGGAGACCTTTGCTGGTTGGACCGGTTGTAGGACTTATCCTGGGAGATTTGCCAACGGCACTTGTAATTTCCGCTACACTGGAATTAATGTGGATGGGCCTGGGCAACATGGCTGGCTATGTCACGCCAGATATGATTGTCGGGACAATTATTGGAGTAACTGTTTCAATTACTTCAGGAACAGGTGCTACGCCAAAAGGAATTGCTGCTGGAGTCGCAGCCACCACTACTGTAGCTGTTTTGATTCAACAGTTAATAGTAGTTACGCGGGTATTAAAGCAGTTTTTCGAACCCTGGGCTCAAAGACTGGCTGATAACGGTGATTTAAGTGGAATAATGCAAATAAATATTGTTGCTTTTCTCATACAGTTTTCAATTCGAGCAATACCAACATTTCTATTTGTTTATTTCCAAAAGGGCATAATTGATAAAATACTGGCTGTTGTACCAAGTAATATCTTAAATGGTTTAGGAACGGCATCATCTTTACTGCCTGCTGTGGGATTATCCATCTTAATGACAATGATGATGAAGGACACATTGTGGCCATTCTTAATTTTTGGCTTTGTTTTATCAGCCTATTTAAACTTAGGCATTTTGCCAGTTACCTTAATTTCTTTGATTTTTGCCGTGATCTATTCCTACATTATGGAAATTATAGATAAGCAAAACGAAATGGGTTCAGAAAATAGTAGTTCTAATAATCAGCAAGTTGATGAAGATACGGGGTACGACCTATGAGTAATGAAGTGGAAACTAAAAACAGTAAAAAAATTACCCGTAAGGATTTAAACAAAGTCTTTTGGCGATTACAAATTTGGGGACTAAACATTACTTCAACGCTAGTCTTGACTCAAGCTATTGGCTTTTTAAATGCGATGGTACCAATTATTCGCCGTCTTTATGGTGATAATAAGGAACTTAGAATAGAAGCCATGAAGCGCCATCTGACTTACTTTTTGTCGCAAATTACTGCAACAGGTATGATTATGGGAATTACCGCAGCTGTTGAAGAAACAACCAGCGAAGATGAAAAAGAAGCAGTTGTTGCTATCAAAGCCGGAATGATGGGACCGTTAGCTGGTATTGGTGACAGTGTTTTTAAAATAACCATTCAGGCTATTGCCGGCAGTATTGGTGCAGCCTATGCATTACAAGGAAATGTATTAGGACCAATTTTAATGTTTGTCATTTATAACGGAATTAATATTGCTGTTAAATATTACGGAATTATTTTTGGTTACGAAAAGGGTACAGAATTTATTAAAAGCGGTAACCAAAAGAAGGTTATGCAAAAGATAATTAATATTTCAACAGCGATCGGTGTCATGGTTATAGGTGCGCTCATTGCCCAATACGTCAAGATAAATGTTGGTACAGTAATTCATACCAAGGGTACAAAAATTGTCATCCAAAAATTATTAGACGGCGTGATGCCAAAGCTGTTACCTTTGCTGTTTACCTTAGGTCTTTATAAATTACACTCATATTTACCACGTAAATATTTAACTTGGTTAATATTTGCTATTTTGATTTTGGGAACAATTTTAGCAGTAATGGGAATTATCAAATAATTTTTAAGGAGGTTACTGATGGCTGTAAATATTATCTTGGCCAGTCAC
Organism: uncultured Lactobacillus sp.; assembly: GCF_945290125.1. Taxonomy (GTDB): domain Bacteria; phylum Bacillota; class Bacilli; order Lactobacillales; family Lactobacillaceae; genus Lactobacillus; species Lactobacillus rizhaonensis. The sequence goes on from NZ_CALYQV010000040.1 coordinate 1,749, forward strand.
GGCTTGTTTGCTCAAGAAGCATTAAAATCGGCTGAAATGATTATTGGACTGCCGCAAAAAAATGTTGCAGTTCTATCTGTTACTAAAGGTAAGACTTATGAAGAAAGTCTTGAGGAGATTCAAACTAAATTAAAAGCGCTCAACGAAAAAAATGCGGAAACTCTTATCTTAGTTGATATTTTTGGTGGTACACCTGCTAATGTGTCTACGTATTTAACTTTGACAAATGAAAATGTTCTTGTTTATTCGGGGCTAAATATGCCAGTTTTACTGGAACTATGCTTAAGCAATCCTGAAAATTTAGCAGAAGCCAAGAAGATTATTGAAAGAACATATCCGCAAGCGTTAGTGAATATTACTGAAAAAGCAAAAGAAGGAGAGAAGCAAAATGCCAATCAAGTGGACTCGTATTGATGACAGATTAATTCACGGTCAGGTTGCTAGTTCCTGGCTGCGTCATGTTGGTGCTGAACAAATCATATGCATCAGTGAAAGGGCAGCTAGTAACCCAGTACAAGAGCAAGTGTTGAAAATGGCTGCTCCTGGCTATATCGTACATGTTTTTGGAGTAGATAAATTTATTCGAGTTTACAAGAAAAATCCTATAAAAAAGACCACGTTTTTAATATTGACCAGTACCCTTGATCTATTGCACTTAATTGAAGGTGGGGTTGACATTAAGTCAGTTAATTTTGGTGGTATGAGAGAGCGTAAAGAACGTACAATTCGCTACAACAATGACTTGTGCTTTACTCCAGAAGAAAAGGATGCACTAGATAAATTGGTTGACTCAGGAATAGAAATAAACTTTCAAATGGCGGCTTACGATGCGCCTACACCAATCAAAGAATATATTGAACAAGTGCAAGGAAAGAACTAATGAAAATCGACTACGCAGAAGCATATGTTTTAGATGATGGTCAAACAGAAGTAGATATTAAAACTAATGAACAAAGTTTGCCTGATTATGAATTATATTGGACTCTGGATAATGATAAATATACTAAAGAAAAAAAGTATTTGCTAACCAGTAATAAAACTAAGGTCTGCTTTCAATTTACTTACTCAACTGTCAGGCCAACTTATTTCATTCTGAACTTTAAGAATCACGAGCCTTTGTTATTTGGCTATCGCATACTGCCTGTTCCAGGGATGTATAATCTGCGCGATATTGGTGGCTACCGCACAAGTGATGGCATGAGAATCAAATGGGGGCAAGTTTATCGCTCTGATTATTTGCGCAATTTAGAGCCTTCAGGCTATACTTTTGTTAAAAATTTGGAGTTAAATTCAATTATTGATTTCCGTGGTGCAATTGAAGTTAAAGATACACCTGATCCTGTTATTGATCCTGCAATTCATATCTTTAATTTTGATCCTAATGCAGAAACAGCTGCTATAGCTGGCAGAGCTCAAAACTTAGATACCGGAAAAGATATGAAAGAGAGGGCTAAGGAAGCACTGGCTAAAGGAGAAACTGGTAATGATCAAATGATCAGACAACAAGAATCCTTTGTCGATAGGCCTGCAAGCATAGAGGCTTTTAGTAACACCATCAAAGTCACAGCTCAAAGTAAGTATTTACCCAGCTTGCAACATTGCCGTGGCGGTAAAGATAGAACCGGCTTTGGCTTCATGGTCTTGGAAGGAATTCTTGGCGTACCACCAGAATTACTGGTTTATGATTACATACTAACTAAACGAGCACGTATTAAGAAGAATGCTCGTTATTATCAAAACTTTTTGCAACAAACTGGTAATAAAGAAATTGCAGATTATATGTATGCCCTTTTTGACACCAGAGAAGAATTTATTACTGCTTCAATTACCAAAATAACGCGCGAATACGGCACAATTTATCAGTATGCAACTGACAAGTTGGGCCTGACTGAATCAGAATATTTGAATTTACGCAAGTCATTATTAGAAAAAGCATAAGTTTTCAGTTAAAGTAAGTATTAATATTGTTTTAAAAAGGAAGACGGCAAAACAATGTTGAATTTAACTTACCGTGAAATTGATTTGTTAAATCTTTTTTTTTAACAACGATTTACTTACTATTTCTGAATTAAAAAAGAAAAGCGGGATTTCCGCGCGAACGCTGAATACAGAATTTGCGCAAATTAATAAGGCTTTACTTAATGCTGGTCATGATATCAAAATTGTAAATCAGAGAGCTAAAGGATATTTACTTGATTATTCTTTGGCAGAAAGTGACTGGCTGAAATTATTAAAAGAAAATTGCTCTGAATATTTAAATCTCAAGTTTAATCACTTATTTCGTAATAAGCTCCGTATCGCTAAAATTTGCAGATTTTTGTGTGCAAGCCCAAACTACATCAAAGTTGACCAGCTGGCGAACAAACTAAATTTTAGTACTGCGACTATTAATAAGGATATGCGCGATGTAAAAAAGTTCTTAAATATTTATAATTTAAAGGTAAAATCAGTTCCATACTATGGCATGAAAGTAGTGGGTAAAACGGGTGCTGTTCGTTCATGCTTGATAGATTTATTTGATGTATATAGTTTTGAACAAAAAAATGCTTTGCTACCAGAATATGCTTTTACTGAATATGGCGTTACTAAAACTGATTTACTAAATAAAAGTCAGGCTTTACGGCAATTAATTCATGAATATGGTTTTCCTTTAACGGATAATGGCTTCAAGCAAGTAACAAAATATCTGCTGATTTATAAATTACGGCCAGATATTAGTTTAAAGATTAGTCATAGTCTTAAAGCTGAATTGATGCATGCTAAGGCGTTTATAATTGCTGACAAATTAATTAAAAATAATATCCAGGAAGAACTATACTTAGCTGTTTTTTTATTAATTAATTCTGAAATTGATCAAATTCCTGATTTGAATAAATTAAGAACCTGGTCACAGCAAGTACAGATACAAGTTGAACAAGTTTGTGCTGCTTTAAAAGAGCAATTGTCACTATGCATTAATAAAGGTTCTGATATTGCTTCATACATTTATCACAGTTTTTTTATCAGATACCTTAAGAAAAAATATGACTTTGTTTGTTTTAACTTAGAACTGGCAACTGAAAAGGTTGCTCGCAAAATTTTTGCAACAAGTTCTTTAACAGTTGCTCTATATAATTCTTGCACTGATTATAATAAAAAAGAGTTAAATGATAGCTTGTTTAACGATATGGTTCTTGGCTTATACAGTAAAATTCATCAAAAACAAAATAGTTACTTTCCCACTAATTTCTTAGTTGTAAACGACTATGGTAAATTAGCCAGTGAACATTTAATAGATAAACTTGATTTAAATAAATATAACGCAAATTATACTTTTGTTTATTCTTATGAATTGGAAAATATTGATTATTCAAAATATGATTACTTATTAGTTTCTTCAAAGACTAAACCGAGTTATAAAAATATAAATATTCCCAAAATAACTTTTTCTTTTTTTTCAGATGATGGGCTAAGAATGGCTTTGTGGCAAAGAATACTGTCTACTAAACGAACGATTGGTTCAATTGCCAATTATTTTAAACGACCAGTAATAATTAAAATAGATGCTTTAAAAGGAAAAATTCAGGACATAGTAGCTAATCATTTGATTAAACAACTAGGCATCCCCCAAACACATAAAAATAATTTTGTTAGTTATGTTGAAGCTTTAATAACAAATGAAGGCTACCATGCATACCCTTATAATATGTATCTCACCTTTCTGGGCCCGCATGAAATTAAGAAACGTTATTTTATCTTTAAGTTTAAGCAACCTGTATATATAAATTATCATAAGGTCTTTAGTTTACAGATTATAATTCTTGATCCTAGTAAAGGATTACTAGAAATTAAAAATGGTGATTCTGAACTGCAGCAATACTTTAATATTGTTAAAAATGACCAAACTATGAGATGAATATATTAGAGAAAGATAATTTGTTTTAAAAGTTCTAAACTCTACTGCTAGTAATTAATTTTAAAGAGTCTGGGAAGATTATTTTTTTAAAAAAATAACTTTAAAATTTAATGTGAATACTAAAATTAAGACACGCTATTAACTGCTAACTGAGGACTAACTTTCGATATTCAATCGGAGTTAGTCCTTTTAATTTGATTTTGATTCTTTTATGAATTGTAATACTCAATGTAGTCTCTGGTTGCGTCTTCCAATTCATTAAAATTTTTAAACTGTTTTTTAAACCATAAAATATTCACCCCCATTTTAATATACTAAGTTTCAATGATTAACGTAAATATTTGTTATGTGCGTTAGGTGATTAAACATGTTAGAATTTATTTGATATAACAAATTTACGACAGAGATGAAATTATGAAAGAATTGCCTAAGTATTTACTTATAGCTAAGAAACTTAAACATGAAATTGAGACTGATGAATATCAGCCAAATGACCGTCTTCCTAAAGAGTATGATTTGGCTAAATCATACAACGTTAGCAGGATTACAGTTCGAAATGCATTAAAAGAACTCGAAAGCCAAGGCTTAATTTATAGAATTCAGGGAGCTGGTACTTATGTAAAAGATAACAATCAATATCAGTCATCAGTAAATTCAAATCAATTAGAACTAATCAATTTAAAAAAGTATAAATTAAAACTCCTCGATTTTGAAGTTGGACAAGGGACCTCAAAAATTACAGAAGCTCTTGGGATAAACCCCTATGATATAGTATATACAATAAAACGAGCGGCGATGACTGCCAGCAAACACTTGGTCGCTTTTCAAAAGATATCTATTCCTGCAAAAGTAATCCAAGGTTTAAATATGGAGATGTTAGAAACTTCGATTTATCCATTAATAAGTAAAAAAATTGGTATTGAACCAAAAAGTGCAATGCGAGAAATATCTTTAGTTTTTGCAAAACAGGAATTGCTAAGAGAAAACAAAGTTCAAGAAAAAGTAGATAATAATGAGCCACTCCTTAAATGGTTTCAAAAATCATATTTAAGTGATGGTCGTATTTTTGAATGTAATGAGACATATTATCGTATAACTAAGTTTTTAATTGAAGAGGCGGTAGTACTATAAAAAATAGGAAGTAATTAAGCTTCCTATTTTTTGTTATATCAAAAGTTGACAATTTAAATATTTGTTATATCATATTATTGTAATCTAAATAAAGCGGTTACAAAAATGCGAGTCAAAGAGGGAGATAGTTATGAATGACAGTTCAGAATCATCCGGTATGAAAAAACTGGGAAATGGATTTATTAGAGTTGCCGGGAAAATATCTGGTAACAGATTATTGTTAACTTTGCGTGATACATTTGTTATTGTTTCGGCTACAACAATGATTGCCGGTTTTGGAATCATGCTCCAGAATGTTGTTATCGATCCGATGAATGGATTAATTTTTGGTAATCAGGGGCTTCAGTTAGGTCGACTAATTTCAGGTTCTTGGTCAGCTTGGCAACAAAGTGGCTTTGAGCACGGCCTTCAAACAACCGCAAATTTAATAGGTCTTGTTTCAAATGGTACTTTGAGCGTCTTTGCGTTGCTACTGGCTGTGATTTTTAGCTGGGAAGTTTCAACAAGATTTTTTAATAACAGAGCAGAACATATGACAGATGTTTTGTTTGGACTTGCTGCATTTTTTATATCAATTCCATGGAATTTTCAATATACTATTCCAAATACTAAAAAAGCAATAAACGTTTTAAATTATTTGGATACTCAATACCTTGGAACTCAGGGTGTGTTTGCCGCAATTTTAATCAGTGGCAGTGCAGTCTGGATTTATAACAAGATAATGCAAAAAAATATTACTATAAAACTACCTGAATCAGTTCCACCTGCAGTTGCCCAAAGTTTCTCGTCATTAATTCCAGGTTCAATTACATTGGGAATTTTTATTGTTTTAACTGGTTTAAGCACTGCAACAACAGGAAAAACTATGCCAGCATTATTTTTAGCCATTTTACAAGCTCCAGCTTTAGCAATATCTAAAACAAATGCTTTTGCGTTTGTATCACAATTTACATGGAGCTTACTTCAATGGTTCGGTATACATCCAACATCGATCTGGGGAGCTATTTTTGGTATGACTTGGACTATTAATGATACCCAAAATATGCTAGGACAGGCACATCATATTTTTTCAACCTTATTTATGAACTTTTCATCAATTGCGGCAGGAACTTTTTCCTTATCCCCAGTTTTAGCAATATTAATTGCCTCAAAGCGGGTTGCAGCAAAGAAAATTTCCAAAATTGCGCTTTTACCTGCAATCTTTAACATTTCAGAACCAATTACGTTTGGTTTACCGATTGTTTTAAATCCAATTTATATTGTTCCATTTGTTATTGCTCAACCACTGGCCTTTTATATTGGTTATTTCTTTACTAAAATAGGCTTTATTGCTCCTATTGTTAATAATGTACCATGGACTGTGCCGACATTATTATCAGGACTGCTTTACACCGGAAATATTCGTGGTGTGATTGTACAAGCGGTAAGTTTAATAATTACAACTTTGATTTATATTCCTTTTGTAAAAATGGATAATAAAATAAACGCTGATTCTATTGCTATTGATGAAATGGAAAGTGCTAATTCATAAGAAAAAATGAAATTTAATAAAAATTTGTTAGCTGATTTGTTTCAGTCAAACATGGTATTACCAGTTAATATGGATTTTAAAATTGGAGGAAAAATTAAAGCTAATCAAGAAGTAAATATTACTTTTAACAAAAAAAGATATCAAACAGTATCAAATAATACTGGTGAGTGGCAAATAACTTTGCCAGCTGTTAATAGCACAAATACGGTTGCTGAAATCACTGTGAATACGAAAGGTGATCATCAAACTATTAATAATATTCATTTTGGTATGGTTTATTTACTTAGTGGACAATCTAATATTGAATTTCGTTTAAAAGATGAAGCAAATTATTCACAAGTTTTAAAAGATTTAAAAAGTAACAAGTATAATGAATTATATTACTATAATGTGCCTCAAATAGATTATATTGATCCAATAAATAGTCAGGTTAAACCCAGTGACTTACAATTTGAAACTTGGCATAAAATAAATGCTAAAAACTGTGGAATGGTATCTGCCATAGGATTTTATATGATGAAGACTATGAGAAAAGCAGGTTTAACTTGTCCAATAGCAGTGGTTGACTGTTACAAAGGGGGAACATCTGCCAGCTCTTGGGTTAAAACAGAAGATCTAGCTAATGATCCAGACTTGAATAAAACCTTTTTGGAAAAATATAATAACGAGATTGCAAATAAAACTCTAGTTGATTTTAATCGTGAAACGGCCATTTACAACGAAAAAGTTAATCAACACAAAATTAATTTAAAAAAATATTTAAGAGAACATCCCCATGCTTCATTAAGTACAGCTAAAAATATAGTGGGGCATACTCCATGGCCACCGCCTGTACGGCCAGACTTGTTTACGCGGCCCGGTGGCTTGTATGAAACGATGGTAAAACAAGTTCGATACGGTGTATTTAATGGTATGGTTTGGTATCAAGGAGAAAATGATACTGACAATGCAGCAGAATATAGTAAATTATTACCCATATTAATTAAAACATGGAGAAGAGAATTACAAGACCCTTCTCTACCGATTAAGTTGATACAATTGCCCGGATATGCAGATTACCCTGAGAACGCTGCGGCAGTGATTAGACAGACTCAGTCAGATGTAGCGGCTAATACTCCTGGTGTAGATTTAGTTTCTTTTATAGACGGTGGCGAAGAACATAATATTCATCCAGAAAATAAAAAAATAATGGGTAAACGGTTAGGAAAAATTTTGGTAGGTAATGACTATGCTGGCACACCCTATGTTGACCAAATAAAGTTTAATAACGGCAAACTTATTTTAACAATAGCTAGGTGTTCAGAAATAAAACTGATTAGGAAGGCTGTATTACAAGTAACAATTTTAGACAAAAAATATGATATGATGCTTGTTAATAATCATTTAGCAAAAAATAAAATAATTGTTTCACTTAACAAAAAGCCAACAATAATTTCTTACGCTTATACAAATTTCACTGAAGACTTAGGTTTATTTAATGAACTAAATTACCCAGTATCGCCTTTTAGAATAGAATTGTGAGGTATATAGGTTGAAAAAAATTCTATTATCTTGTGCAGGTGGCTTTTCAACTTCACTTTTAGTAAATAAAATGAAAGAGGAGGCTAATAAGTCTAATAAAATTTATCAAATTAAAGCAGTTTCTGCAGATTTAATTCCTAACTTAGTGGAGAAAGATATGCCAGACTGCATTTTGCTTGGACCACAGATTCGGTACATGGTTGATAGTTTAAAACCAATTACTGAAAAAAATAATATTCCGCTTGCAGTCATACCAATACAAGATTATGGCAGAATGGACGGATTAGCCGTATTAAATCAAGCCGAAAAATTAATGCAAATTTGATATATACAAAAAATATATGAGTTAAAGCTCTATTAAAATGAGTTCTGAAAGTAATATGACCTTCAGGACTCATTTTAAATATTCCGGCTCTTTTTTTAGGAAAAGAAATTTCGCTTGTTGAATAAAGTAAAATTTAGCTATAAAAAATCCCAGCACCGACTACCTACCAGAGCTGAGATAAATTTTATTTTAACGGAAAAAAGAAATAATTACCATATTTATTAATAATTTGGGAATAAAATCATGAAATTAGCTATTTATCGCCATCCATAATCGTGTTTTTAACAATTACATAATCAACCAACTTAATTGAACTAAGGTCTTTACCACCAGCATAAGAAATCGAAGATTGTAAATCTTCCTGCATTTCTTTTAAAGTGTCCACGATATGTCCGCGATATGGAACCAGCATTTGCTTACCTTCAACATTGCGGTAGGCACCCTTTTGAACTTCTGAAGCAGAACCCCAATATTGTTTGTAAGTTTTGCCATTAATTTTAATCACGTTACCTGGGGACTCCTCGTGTCCCGCAAGCATTGAACCAATCATGATCATTGTAGTGCCAAAACGAATTGATTTTGCTATATCGCCGTTATAACGGATACCGCCATCTGCAATCAATGGTTTGCTGGCTACTTTACTGCACATTCTTAAAGCAGCTAGTTGCCAGCCACCAGTACCAAAACCAGTTTTAAGTTTGGTAATGCATGCACGGCCAGGACCAACACCCACCTTAGTGGCATCGGCTCCTGCACCTTCTAATTCACGCACTGCTTCTGGGGTTGCGATATTGCCTGCTGTTAAAAAAGTGTCAGGCAATTTTTCTTTAATATACTTAATCATATCAATGACATAGATAGAATGACCGTGGGCAACATCAATTGTGATATATTCAGGTTTTATATTCTCACTAACTAATTGATCGATAAAATCATATTCGCCTTTTTTGATACCGACAGATATTGAGGCAAATAAGCCTTTTTCGTGCATCATTTTGATAAAATTAAGACGCTTCTCAGGCTGAAAGCGGTGCATGACATAGTAGTGGCCATTTTGAGCGAGCCAGACTGCTAAATCATCGTTAATGACACTTTCCATGTTTGCGGGTACTACAGGTATTTTAAATGTTCGGTTTCCAAACTTTACACTAGTATCAGCATCATGACGGCTTTTGATAATTCCCTTGTTGGGCACAAGCTGGATGTCGTCATAATCAAAGGCTTCCATACTGAAATAATTACTCATAAATAAATCGGCTCCTAGAATAAAAAATCTTTGCAAACGAAGTAACTATAATCAAAAATACTTTTTTTGTCAACAGAAAAATCGAACTATTAAAAATCTGGCTACTATAATAATTCGCATTTAAATTTGACTAAATGTGGGCAAATTGCTAGACTATTTACGTGATATTTGTAGAAATTTAATGAGGTGAATAAAAATGACAGCAGTTGCAGTTGTTGGTAGTCAATGGGGCGACGAAGGAAAGGGCAAAATCACTGACTTTTTGAGTAATGAAGCAGCGTATACTGTGCGCTCAAACGGTGGTAATAATGCTGGTCATACTATTGAAATCAATGGTCAAGATTTTAAGATGCGTTTGATTCCGTCAGGCATTTTTGCGTCAAAAGAAGGTGCTGTAATCGGCAATGGCGTGGTCATTAATCCAGAAGTTTTATTTAGTGAATTAAAAAATCTTGAAGAAAAAGGCATAGATACCAGTAAATTAAAGATTTCTAATCGTGCACACATCATCATGCCTTATCATATTAAGCAAGATGAATACCAAGAAGAAGCAAAGGGCGATCAAAAAATCGGAACTACTAAAAACGGTATTGGTCCAGCTTACATGGACAAAGCTTTCAGAATTGGTATTCGCGTTTGTGACTTACTTGAGAAGGATACTTTTGAAGCAAAATTGCGTACTAACTTAGAGCAAAAAAATGAAGTATTTACCAAAATTTATGGTAAACCTGCTCTTAAATTTGAGGATATTTTTGACAAATATTATGAATACGGTCAAAAAATGAAAAAATATGTTATAGATACTTCGGTGTTAGTTAATGATGCTCTTGATAACAATGAAAAAGTCCTGTTTGAAGGGGCACAGGGAATTATGCTTGATATAGATGAAGGAACTTATCCTTTTGTTACTTCATCGAACACAATTTCCGGCGGTATTGCCAGTGGTATCGGCGTTGGCGCCAACCGGTTAAAGACTGTCATTGGCGTCTGCAAAGCTTATACTACTCGTGTTGGTGCTGGTCCTTTTCCAACTGAATTATTAGATGAAACTGGTGACCGTATTCGTGAAACTGCTCATGAATATGGTACGGTTACCGGCCGTCCTCGACGCGTGGGCTGGTTTGATTCAGTCGCTTTACGTCATGCCAAACGTGTAGCTGGTATTAACGGCTTAAGTCTAAACCTCCTTGATATTTTCAGCGGCTTTGACACTATTAAAATTGCAACAGCTTATGAACTTGATGGTCAAAAGATTGGCTATTATCCTGCCAGTCTGAAAGAACTAGACCGGTGTAAACCTGTTTATGAAGAATTACCTGCCTGGAAAGAAGATATCACAGGTGCTAAGTCTTGGTCTGACTTGCCGGAAAATGCACAGAAGTTTTTAAACCGTGTTTCGGAGCTTGTTGGTATTCCTCTTGTTACTGTTTCAGTAGGACCTGACCGTGAGCAAACAATCGTGTTACAGAATCCGTGGGAAATGTAATTTATGTTAAAACGTTATACTCGCCCAGAAATGGGCAAAATATGGTCAGATGAAAATAAATATGAAGCGTGGCTAAAGGTAGAAATAGCTGCCGCCAATGCCTGGAGTGAATTAGGTGAGGTACCCAAAACAGATGCTGCTAAAATTGCGCAAAAAGCCAGTTTTACGCCTGAACGGGTAGCAGAACTGGAACAAATAACGCACCATGATGTTGTGGCTTTTACCCGTACTGTTTCCGAAAGCCTGGGTTCAGAAAAAAAGTGGGTACACTTTGGTTTAACTTCTACTGATGTTGTTGACACGGCCCAGGGATACATCTTAAAGCAGGCTGATGAAATTATTCGGCAGGATTTGCAAGACCTAAAAAAGACGATTGCACAAAAAGCACTTAAGTATAAAAATACGGTTGAGATGGGTCGGACTCATGGCGTTCAAGCTGAGCCTACTACTTTTGGCCTGAAATTAGCTCGCTGGTATGCGGAAATTAATCGTGATATTGAACGCTTCGAGCATGCTGCTAAGGGGGTAGAATCAGGAAAAATTTCTGGAGCAGTGGGGACTTTTGCCAATGTGCCGCCAGCTGTTGAAACAAGTGTTTTAAGGCAATTAGGCTTAACTCAGCAGCCTATTACCAGCCAGGTATTGCCGCGTGACTTACACGCTGAATATATTGCAACCTTGGCGCTGATAGCTACCAGTATTGAGAACTGGGCAACTGAAATTCGGGGTTTACAGCGTTCCGAAATACACGAAGTTGAAGAACACTTCCGTGCTGGACAAAAAGGCTCCTCGGCGATGCCTCATAAGCGTAATCCTATTGGCTCAGAAAATCTTTGCGGTATGGCACGAGTTTTACGTGGTCATATTATTACGGCCTATGAAGATATATCACTTTGGCATGAGCGCGATATTTCTCATTCTAGTGCTGAAAGAATAATCTTACCTGACACAACAATTGGTATTGATTATATGCTTGACCGTTTTAACCGTATTTTGACCAATCTAGATGTTTTTCCAGAAACAATGCTTAAGAACATGGATAAAACTTATGGCCTGATTTACTCACAACGCTTGCTGTTAAAGCTTATTGATGAGGCTGGTCTTTCTCGTGAAGATGCTTATGACATGGTCCAAAAGCTAACTAACAAGTCTTGGAATGAGGGAATTTCCTTTAGAAAATTAGTTGAAGATAGTCGAATTATGAATTACCTTTCTGAAGATGATGTAGCCGATGCCTTTGACTATCATTACCATTTACGACATGTAGATGAGATTTTCAAAAAAGTTGGTTTGGAATAAATTAATAAATAAAAGTTCACTTGAATGTGAACTTTTTTTATACTCAAAAATTAAATTTTGGATAAGTCCAGTTTAATGTAAGCGGTTATGTGATAAACTGAACTTGTTAAAAATAAAATTAAATTGAAGTAAAACTATAGGGGTCAAGACAATTAAGGAGCTCGGTTTGATGATTGATCTTTTATCAGCTTCAAAATGTCTTACCGGTGTTATTGAAGGCGACTCTGTAACGCAGGAATTTATTCCTGAAATGGTTGACCTTTATCGTTCAGGCAAGTTTTTACTTGATAAAATGGTTAAGTTTTATCAATCAGAGGAAATTAATGAGGCCATTAAGGATTCAGTAAATGGCAGCACGATAAAGCCAATTATTGTTTTTGATGAAAAATATAAATAGTTTTAAAAATTATTATTATGAAAGAAAGGTAATCATATGATAGTTAATGATCATACATATTATGATGCAAGCTATGATGTAGTAGTTTTAGGTTTTGGTGGAGCAGGAGCAACTGCAGCTCGCTTTGCGGCTGATAGTGGTGCTAAAGTGCTAATAGTTGATTCTGCTCCAGAAGGTCACGAAGGTGGTAACACAAGATATGCTGCTGAACTTGTAGGTTATAGCAGCAGCGAAGAAGATTATCGTGCTTACTACGAGCATTTGGCCCAGCACTTTAACATTGACTCTGAAATAGAGGATACAGTTGTTCATGGCATTACACACATGAAAGAATATTTTAGAAAATATCTGGATGTGAATGAACCTGTTAGCTATAAAACTATTTTAGGATTGCCAGATGATGCGGTAATTGCCGATCATCCCGATTTACCTGGTGCTAAAAGCTATGACATGATCACAATGGAGAAGGGGATTTTTAACGCTTCATTATGGAATATTTTACGGCAAAAAGTACTCGATCGTAGTGATAAAATTGATGTTTGGTATTCTGCACCTGTTAAGCACATTTTACAAACCCCTGGTAAAAAAGTTGTCGGAGCTCAAATTGAGCGGGATCATGTTTTATTAAACGTTTACGCTAAAAATGGTGTAGTGTTAACCACTGGTGGTATCGAAAATAATCCGCAAATGATTCAGGATTACATTGGTTCACACAAGTTAGTGCCACTGGGTTCACTTTATAATAAAGGTAAGGGTATTGACCTGGCCCACGAAGCAGGTGCGGATATGTGGCATATGTCAATGTATGCGGCCGGTGGAATGCAACAAGCTTTTGCTTTTTATGAACCTGGGATGAAGCGTGCACCATTTTATATGGGTAACCAGGTCTTCTATACAGGCAGTATTTTTACGGTTGGCGATGACGGCACACGCTACTTTAAGGAAGATCAAGGAGCACGTGAAGGCTATGTAGAAAATCATGGTTCATGGTACAAACCATTGAATCCAATTCACCCTTACTTTGTCTTTGATCAAAAGCAATATGACAAGATCAGTGAAATTGATACTTTCCCTGATAATAAAGCACTTAATTCCGTTCTTAAAGCTGATTCTGTTTCTGAATTAGCAGAAAAGATGGGAGTTGCTGGGGATAAATTGCAAAGTACAATTGATGAATTTAACTTCTTTGCCGAAAAGAAGCATGATTATGCTTATCATCGTGATCCTGCTACTTTAAGTGCATTTTCTGAAGCTGGTCCGTATTATGCCATACCGCTAGTACAGACTATTGGCTGGTCAGAAGCTGGTCCTAGAAGAAATGCTCGTGCTGAAATTATTGATTCAGAGCACAAACCAATTCCGCATTTGTATGGTGCCGGCGAGCTGGGCAGTAATATGTCTAACTTATATCAAGGTGGATCCGATCTTGCGGACTGCTTGATTTTCGGTAAGATTGCAGGCCAAAATGCAGCTCATCCTAAAGATGATGTAGCAGAAGTCAATGTACCTTCTCCTAAGCATAAAAAACTATTAAAGCCACGGCCACTTGGTTCTGATATTAAGAAAGAAGAATATCCAACTGGTCCTGAACAATATATTGGTAAATCTACTAAAGGGATGGGAGATGAAATTGTTGTCAGGATAACGGCTGATAAGCAAAAGAATCTCAAAAATATCGAAGTTCTGAAACAAGCTGAATCCGATGACTATGGTCAAAAGGCAATTAATGAATTACCAGCAAAAATGGTTAATGCAAATACAATTGATGTCGATGCAATTTCTGGTGCCTCTAATACCACTAGAGGATTAAAAGACGCTGTCAGGGATGCATTAAGTAAAATTAAATAAATAGTTGTTTGGAATTTAGAAGGGTTTGAAAAACCCCGGCTTCTTTTAGAACAATTAAAAGGCATTGAATAATAAAATGATGTGAACCCTAAAATTAGGACACTTTATATTAGCTGCT